>NZ_JBEXUI010000003.1:0-413219 GCF_040614395.1 Nocardia sp. NPDC005998
TAAAAACATAACACTAAAAACATTTTAAATTTTGGTTTTTTTGTTTTTTTTTGGTGTCCTGTTGTTTGGTGTGGTTGGGGGGGCCGCCCCCCCCCCCCGGGGGGGCCCCCGCACCTCTTCACATTGCTTGCCCGCTTCGCTCGGAGGAGCCCGCCAGATGCCCAAGGTCAGTGACGATCACCTCGCCGCCCGGCGTAGTCAGATACTCGACGGGGCGCGGGCCTGTTTCGCCGAATACGGGTACGACGGCGCCACCGTGCGCCGCTTGGAGGAAGCCATCGGCCTGTCCCGTGGCGCGATCTTCCATCACTTCCGGGATAAGGACGCCCTGTTCCTCGCACTGGCACAGGAAGATGCCAATCGCATGGCCGATGTCGCGGCCAATCAGGGCCTAGTGCAGGTCATGCGCGATATGCTGGCCCATCCCGAGCAATTCAATTGGCTCGGAACGCGTTTGGAGATCGCGCGCCGGTTGCGCACCGATCCGGAGTTCCGCGCGGGCTGGTCGCAGCGCTCGGCCGAGCTGACCGCCGCGACCCTCGCCCGGCTCGAACGACGCAAGGCCGCTGGCGCCCTACGCGACGATGTACCCACCGACGTCCTGCTCGGCTATCTGGACCTGGTACTCGACGGGCTCATCGCCCGCATCGCGTCCGGGCACACCAACGAAAACCTTTCCGCGGTACTGGATCTGGTCGAAGCCTCGGTGCGCCGCAAGGACTGAGTCAGCCGCAGCATCCGCCGCGTGGACCGTCCGGCGGCGGCGCGGAATTCACCTGTTCCGCGGCCGTTTCGACCTCGCGCAGGATGCGGTCGCGGTCTTCGGGCGCCAGGTACTGTCCCCGGCACACCACGGCATGGATGCGCCGGGTATTACCGATCGAGACGAGCGGATCACCGTCCAGCACAACGAGATCCGCGAATTTTCCGGGCTCGACGGTGCCGGTGAGGTGTGCCATGCCCAGGCATCGCGCGGCGTCGCGGGTCGCCGCCTGCAATGTCCGCATCGGCGAAAGACCGGCCTGCACCAGCAGTTCCAGCTCCTCGTGCAGCGCGAAACCGGGAAAGACGAACGGGTTGCCCGCATCGGTGCCCGCCACGATGCCGACACCGGCCTCGTACATTGTGGCGAGCAGACGCAGGCGGGCCGCATAGTTCCGCTGTAACACCGCAGTCTGCTCGACCGGCAGTGCTGCGGCCTGGCCCTGCCACATCTGCTGGAAGTAGGCGGGCAGATAGCGCAGTCGCTCGTCATCGGGATCGCCCGGCGGTCGACCGGTCATCAGACGCTGCTGGACCACCAAAGTCGGTGACTGCCAGCAATTGTGCCGGATCATCTGGTCGATCAGGGCCGCCGCTCGTTCGGGGCTGTGCGTTTCCGCGGCGGTCTGCTCGAGTCGAATCCGGTTCGCCCGCCACCCATCCGGATCAGCCTCGATCTCCGCGTACAGTTCGTCCGCGCGCGACGACGTGGACAGCAGCATCCCGTACATATGCTCGATCGTGTACTGACCGAGGTCGACCGCCTCCTGGACCGGGATCAGGTTGGGCACATGTCCGGCAAAGCGCAGCCCGATCTTGTTCGCCTCATCCGCGATGGCCGTGAGGGCTGCACGTGACAGCAGCGAGTAGACCTTGATGAAGTCCGCGCCACCCTGCGCGGCTCGCCGTACCGCGGCTCTGGCCTCGGTACCGGTGGACGCCACCTCGGAGCCCGGCCAGATACCGGGCGGGCCGTCGATGATATTGCTCGCGATCACGATCCGCGGACCGAACGCCTGTCCCAGTTCGATGCGCCTGCGCAGGTCGTGGGTTTGCGGGTCACCCCACATCTCGCGAACCCCGGTGACGCCGTTGACCACATGCAGCGGCGGAAAGAACTGCTCCGCCGACGTCACGTGGGTATGCATATCCCACAGCCCTGGAATCACGAACTTGCCCGTCAGATCCACCAGCCGCACCTGCGGCGGCAACGGCAGGTCCGCGAACCCGCCCGCAGCCACGATCCGGTCCCCCGCGAGCACAATGGTCGTATCCGGGCGCGGCGGCGCGCCGGTCCCGTCGATCAGCGTGGCACCGGACAACACCGAAATCGGCCCGGCCGCAACCGGATCCGCACCAGCGGGCGCACCGCCGACCACACCACTCGCAATAGCCCCGGCAGCCGCGCCGGTCAGCACCGCCAGAAACTCGGCCCGACTGATCTCCCGCACCACGACTCCTCCCTGATACCCGGACCGATGCTACGACACAGCCCGCCGATTGATACGCATGATGCGTTGGCAGGCAAAGCCTTTCGAGCATCGGACCGACACCGAAGGTCTGCCTACTCGACAGTAGCCGATAATTCGGCCGGTTTCGGCGCTCATCGAGCCGAACCTGTCCTCGTCGCCGGCACCTGGTATCGATGCGCACCGGATCAGCGCGGGCACGTGCGACCGATTCCAGGACTGACGGCAGCCGCCGCGCACGACGACACCGGGGACTGCGAATGTCTCGCGAAATGTGGAATCTCGACAATAATCGTCGGCATGGACCTGAACGGAGCACGCGTACTGATCACCGGCGCGACCGGTGGAATCGGGGTCGCGATCGCCGCCGCGGTGGCCGCACGGGGCGCAAGTGTGGTGTTGTCCGGACGCCGAGCCGAGGAACTCGACAAGGTCGCGACCCGGCTCGGCGCACGGGCGGTGGTCGCGGACCTCGCCGTGCCCGGCGGTGCCGAGAAGCTGGTCGAGGACGCCGGTGACCTCGATGTCGTCATAGCCAATGCCGCCCTGCCCGGGTCGGGCGATCTGCTCGACTTTTCGCTGCCGGAGATCGATCGCGCGCTGGAGGTCAATCTGCGCGCCCCGATCGTGCTGGCCCGCCTCGCCGGTGCGCGAATGGCCGAGCGCGGCAAGGGCCACCTGGTGTTCATCAACTCCCTGTCCGGCAAGGCCGCATCCGGTAAGGCGGCGATGTACAACGCGACAAAATTCGGACTCCGCGGCTTCGCCCTGGCATTGCGCGCCGATATGCAAGAGCGCGGCGTCGGCGTCTCGTCGATTTACCCCGGATTCGTCAGGGACGCGGGTATGTTCGCCAGATCCGGCGCGACACTACCACGGGGCGTCGGCACCCGAAGCCCGGAAGACGTCGCCAACGCCGTGGTCCGAGCCATCGAACGGAATATCGCCGAAACGGACGTAGCCCCGCTGCCGGTCCGCCTGGGTGCAAGCTTCGCTCTGATCGCCCCCGATCTCGCGAACCGTGTCCAGGGCCTACTCGGCGCCGACAAGGTCATAACCGAACTAGCCGCCGGTCAACGCGACATGCGCTGAGTCCGACAACAGGATGCGACTCGGCTTCGACGCCGGATATCCCGCCCGCCGCATCGAATGACGAACAACCCGTTCGCTCGCCACATAGCACCGAGCACGCCGCGACACCCGATTCGGGCGCCGCGGCGTTCTTTGCGCGCGGGCAACCCGGCCGCCTGAGATCAGTGGTGGGACAGGCGGCTGAAGACGACACTGGCGCCGGCGAATCCGAGAAGACCGAGGACGACGCACCAGAGGATGGCCAGCGGGGCGTGGTGTCCGGTGCCGGTGGAGTTGAGGAGGCCGCGCACCGTTTCGATGATGGGGGTGGCGGGCTGGTAGTCGGCGAAGCCGCGCAGCCAGTGCGGCATGGTGGTGGTTTGGACGAAGGCGCTGCTGATGTACGGGATGAACATGATGGCGTAGGTGAGGCCGCCCGCGGCTTCCGGGTTCTTGGCGATCAGACCCAGGGCAACCGCGATCCAGGAGATGGCCGTTACGAACAGGGTGATCACCGCGAGGGCCGCCAGCCAGCCGAGTAGACCCGCCTGCGGACGGTAGCCGAGCGCGAGCGCCACCGAAACCGCGATCGTAATGGCCGCGAGATTGCGCAGCACCCCCTCTGCGACATGCCCGGCCAGGACTGCCTGCCGGAACATCGGCAAGGTGCGGAACCGGTCGATACTGCCCCTTGTCATATCGGTCGACACGGCGGTGGCGGTGATCGATGAACCGAAACCCGTGCACAGCAACATGATTCCGGGCACCACGTAGTCCAGGTAGGGGCCACCGACATCGATGGCCCCGCCGAAGACATAGGTGAACAGCAGCATCACCAGAATCGGCATGAGCAGCGAAATGATCAGGGTGTCGCGGCTGCGCAGCGTATGCCGGACGCAGCGCCGGAACATGACGAGGGTGTCGGCGAAGACGTCGATCGTCACCGGGCGGCGGCCTCTACGATGTCCGCGGTGCGCGCGGCGGCGTCCTCGGTACGCAGCGTCTTGGCGAATTCCGCTGCGCGGGTGCGACGTTCGGGCGTCAACAGTGACGCGACCCCCTGCTCGAGCCGCGCCGCAGTGAGCCGGGTGAACGGCAGATGCGCACCGACACCGAGGCGCTCGACCTGCCCACCCCACATCGGCTGCTCGAACGATACCGAGCAGACGAGCGTCGGCAATCCGGCGCGCAGGCTCTCGAACAGCGTCCCGATACCACCGTGATGCACCGCGGCGGCACAGTGTGGAAAGACCAGGTCGTGTGCGAACGGACCGACGACCTTGACGTTCGGTCCCGCCTGCGCATCGGCGATATCCAGATCACTCCACCCGGCGCTCACCAGCGCGCGCACCCCCAGCCGAGCCGACACCTCGGACACCATTGCCAGCACCGCCGCGGTATCCCGGATCGGCATACTGCCGAAACCGAAGAATACCGGCGCCTCGCCTGACTCGATCCAGGACAGGATCCCCGCATGGTCGCCAGCTAATTCGCCGACGGCCTCGCGGGCGGCGTGATCGAGGGTCAGAAATCCGGTGAACGGCCTGCGATCATCCCACTCCTGCGGCAGTCCCGGAACCAGCGCCGGATCGTAGATCTGTACCTCGGGGACATGCGCGCGGGCCAGCACGGCGGCCGTACTCGCCCGCGATTTCGGCAGCCCGAGCGTTGCCCGCAGATCATTGAGGTAGCGCATGAACACCACGCGGCGCAGATTCTCCGCGATCGTCCAGGTCGCCCGATTCACGGCGGCGGGCGGATTCCAGTGCGTCGGCAGCGCACCGGGAAACGGATATGCGCCATTGCTGCGGCACGGGAAGTAATGCAGGCTGACCAGCGGAACGCCCATCGCCTCGGCGACCGAACTGGCCCGATCCTCGGTGACGGTACTAGCCACGATCAGGTCGGCCCCAGCGCAGACATCGATGACCTCGCGATTCATCTGCTGGGCGTAATCGGCCATCTGACGGGCCACCAATTGCATCAGCCGCAGTGTATTTCCGGCCGCGAGTGCCCGCTGGCCGGCATCCGAACTGTAGAGCTGCTGCACATCGGGTCCGCAGGCGACGGCGGCCAGGCCGGTGGCCGTGGCGAATTCGACAAGGTTCGGCGGCGCCCCGAGCAACACGTCGTGGCCGCGGCGGCGCAACTCCAGTCCCAGCGCTACGACCGGCTGGACATCTCCACGAGTTCCGGTGAGCGGAATCGCTATTTTCAAGGCGGCTCTTTCGGGTATTGGGCACCTGACCCGACTCCGAGCGAATAGTCCACAGAACTATGGGCTCTCGACGTGGGGCATGTATCAGTACAGTGCCATTGTGCACATCGCGATGTTCATGGACTACCACCCGACCACGCTGGGCGGGATCCAAACCGCGGTCGACTCGCTGTGCCGCGGACTCGAACGCGCCGGGCACCGCGTCACCCTCTTCGTCGCGCCGCTCTCGGCGGCGCACGCGGACCCTGATGTGGTCGAACTGCGCGCCGTGGGCGGTCTCGAGGTCAACGGTTTCCCGGTCGTGTTGCCGAGCAAGCACAATGCCGCACTGATCGACGCCGCCTTCGCCGCGCGCGGCCCGATCGACCTGGTGCACACCCACACCACCTACGGTGTCGCCATCGCGGGCATGAAGGCGGCCCGGCGACACCGGATTCCGCTGATCCACACCGCCCAGAGTCGCGACGACGCCTTCATCGAGAACACCTCGCCCGCACCGTATCCGGCGGCCCTGGCGCTGCGCGCACTGCACGGCCGGTTCGTACCGCATCGCCAGCACATGCCGCACCGCGCCGAAAGCCGAGCGGCTCGCCATGCCTGGTGGACCATCGTCGGGCAAGCGCAGGCGGCCGATCGGGTGATCGCGCCGACGCAGCACTTCGCTGATCTATTGCTCGCGCACGGTCTGACCCGTCCGATTCGGGTGGTATCCAACGGTGTAGACGATGACCTGATCAAAAACGCCAGCGGCGCAAAGGTTTCCGATCGCGCGCCGGACGCGCCGTTGCGACTCATCTGGTGCGGGCGGTTGTCCGCCGAGAAGCGGCTGCTCGAATCGATCGACGCCGTGCGGCTCGTCGATGACTGCACCCTCGGTATCTACGGTGACGGTGACCTGCGCGCCGCGGCCGAGGCTGCTATCGCCGAACACCGGCTGGCGGACCGAATCCGTGTGCACGGCAGGGTCACTCAGGCCGAATGCCTCGCGGCCATGTCCAACGGCGACGCACTGCTGTTTCCCTCACACGGTTTCGACACCCAGGGCATGGTCCTCTTGGAGGCGGTAGCGGTGGGCCTGCCGATCATCTACTGCGATCCCGATCTGGGCGAATCGGTGCCGACCGGTGGTGGCGTGTGTACCGCCGATCCGTCGGCTGCCGCGATGGCCGATACCATCGCGAAACTCAACGCTGATCGCACCGCATTCGACCACATGCGCGAGGTCCTTGGCGCACACAGCGACTCGGTGCGGCAATCACAGCAGACCGGGACGATGCTCGAAATCTATCGCCGGGCCCGCGAAGAGTCCGCGCGGAGTCCAGAATTGGTCATGCCACAATCTCTTTCAGAGGTCCCGACTGCGCCCGGCGCGCTACCACTGGTGGGACACAGCCTGCGGGCGCTGCGCGATGCGCCCGGATTCGTCACCTCATTGGCCGACCTCGGGCCGATCGTGCGTATCCACTTCGGCCAGAAGACCGGATATCTGCTCACCACACCGGATCTCGTGCGCGAGGTCGGACTTGGCGATGCCGAACTCAATCGCGATGACCTGCGTGAGGCGATCAAGGACGTCGCGGGTGGATCGGTGAACGTCCTGCGCGGCGACGAACACAAACTGCGGCGCCGGATGATCGCGCCCGCGCTGCGGCAGAGCCGCCTCGCCGAATATACGGGGTCGGCGGCCGATATCGCCGAAACCTGGTCGGCGGGACTGCCTTCGGATGGGCGCGTGAATCTGATGGACGAGGCCCATGGCCTGATCCTCGACACTGTCTCTTCGACACTGTTCACGGCCGATTTCAGCGATGACGCACGCCGGGAGATCCGGGACAGTGTGCCGTGGCTGCTCAGTCAGGTCATCCTGCGCACCGCGCTACCGCCGCAGGTGCGCCGCCTGCGGCTCATCGCGAACTGGCGCTGGCGCAGGAAGGCACATCACCTGCGCGCCGCCATCGGCGACGTTATCGCCGAATACCGCCGCCGCGATGAGGATTTCAACGATGTGGTGTCAGCGCTGATCCGACATACCGACAGCGAGACCGGTGCGAAACTGTCCGATGAGCACATTATCGACGAGGCGATTCTCATGCTGGCCGGAGGCGTCGGCTCGATGGCATCGCTGACGGGCTGGCTCTGGCACGAGGTCATGCGCCGCCCACACATCGCCGAGCGGCTGTACGCCGAACTCGACGCTGTGGTCGGATCGGGCCCGGTCCGGCCCGAACATCTCGGCGCACTTCCCTATCTGAAACAGGTTGTGGCGGAGACACTTCGCTTCTGGGGCCCGTGGATCAGCGCGGGCACCGCCGACGGCGATGTCACCATCGGCGGACTGACCATTCCGGACGGTACGGCAATCATGTTCAGCCCCTATCTGGTTCAGCACGACAAGCGGTACTTCACCGATCCGGAATCCTTCGACCCGGACCGCTGGTCGCCCGAGCGCGCCGCCGATATCGATAAGAAGGCCAACCTGTCCTTCGGCGTCGGCCGTCGCCGCTGCCTGGGCGACCATTTCGCCACGATCGAAATCGGCCTGGCCGCCGCGGCCCTGCTGGCCCGCTGGCGGCCGATCCCCGACCCGCACTATGTGGTGCGCGCATCGAATCGGGACTTCGTCCTGTCACCGTCGGCACTGCCGGTCACCCTGCGTCCACGTTGACTACTTGCTTGGAATGCACTCCAGGTGACTACCGTGATCGTATGAGCAAAGTTTGGTTCATCACCGGAGTCTCACGAGGATTCGGCCGCGAATGGGCGCTCGCCGCACTCGAGCGCGGCGACCGGGTAGCCGGTACGGCCCGCGACCTGACCACACTGGACGATCTGGTCGCCAAATATCCGGATACCTTCCTGCCCCTGCGGTTGGATGTCACCGATCGCGCCGACGACTTCGCCGCCGTCCAGCAGGCCGCCGAACGCTTCGGACGGCTCGATATCGTGATCAACAACGCGGGCTACGGCCAGTTCGGCATGATCGAGGAACTCAGCGAGGACGAACTCCGAGCGCAGTTGGAGACCAATGTCTTCGGCGCACTGTGGGTCACCCAGGCGGCACTGCCGATTCTGCGAGCCCAGGGCAGCGGCCACATCATCCAGGTCTCCAGCATCGGCGGCATCTCGGCCTTCCAGAATCTCGGGGCGTACCACGCGTCGAAGTGGGCACTGGAAGGGTTCTCCCAGTCCCTCGCGCAGGAAGTCGCACCGTTCGGCATCCATGTGACGCTGATCGAGCCGGGTGGTTTCGGTACCGACTGGGCGGGTCCGTCCGCGCGCCACGCCACCCCGATTCCGGCCTACGATCCGGCCAGGGCAGCCAGGGCCGCGCAGCGTTCCGCGGTGCGCCAAGGCGATCCGGCCGCCACCAGCGGCGCCATCCTGGCCGTCGTCGACGCACCGGAGCCGCCGCTGCGGATCTTCCTCGGCGAAGTCCCCCTGGCGATCGCGACCGCGGACTACGAATCCCGCCTGGAACTCTGGCGCAAGTGGCAGCCGGTCTCCGCTGCGGCACAGGGGGATTGAGCGGTATCGGAGCGAGTGCGGTGCCGCCGGGGAGAGTCGGGATATTGGTGGATCCCTCCCCGGCGGCGGCACTATCCGAGACCGCGCCCTCGCTGGCAGATGGCGCGGGTACAGGCCGAAAGGGTACGGCCTGGCACCGCCGCGCCATCCGGAAGTCACGGACGCCTCCGTGACCCCTCCATCGAAACCCAATGGCGCGTCAGCGAATTCAGACTCTACGACGCGACCACCCGCCGCATAGCATCCTTGCCGCAAATTAGGGAGTGTGATGCACGCAACTCCACGCAAGAGCGCTGGTGATCACCGGAATCCGCACCGCACTCGGGCAATTGCCGACTTCCGGTACGAAAACCACTCGGCACACGGCGTTCAGTAGGTGGCATTGAGATAGTTGGCGGCATGGGTCGTCCACAGCACATTGGTGCCGGGCATGTTGTGCCCGGAGTAGAGCACGTGCTGACCGTCCGGCCACGGCGTCAGATAGCCGATGACACCATCGACCGCGGCGGCGTACCGGTTGAGATTGGCGATCGGATCGCTCATCAGGAAGCGGAGCAGTTCGGCGAAGATCAGCGGAGTCACATTGCCGATGCGGGCGCCTTCCACGAAGGAAAACGGCGAAATGCCGACATCGATCACGCGCAATGGGGAGTCGCCGGGTGAAGAGGTGATGATGTCACCCGGATTCGCGTACTCCTTGACATCGAGCGCAGGCCAGGCACCGCGTTCACCGTGCAGCCCATAGGTCGATGCCGGGCAGAGATTGCCGACCGACTGACCGCGCTTGCGCAGCGGGTTGGCGATATTTACCGCGAACGCGATCTCGAGCGGCGAGCCGTCGGTGTTCTTGTATTTCCCCGAGCGCACCCCTTCCAGGATCTTGCTCGCGCAGATGCCACCGAGCGAATAGCTCAGCAGCCCACAGACATTCGGCGAGTCCTGAATCGCCTTGACACCGGCGGCGACACCGAGGCGGATGGAGGTGTCCAGCGATGGACCCCACACATCCGGGGTCGGCCCCACCGAGGCGGGCCAGTCCGGTTCGAACGCGGTAAAGCGAGCGGTATCGAGCAGCTTGGTGACATCGTGCAGCATCCCGGCCGGTGTTCCATTGCTGTTCCGCGGCTCGCCCGTGCCGCGGAGGGTAATGATGTCGATCATCGGTAGCCTCCTTGTGTACCGCGCTTCAATGCGATAACTCCAGGTTGAACCGATAACCTCGCTGGCACCCGAGTATCGGGCTACTTCATTTCGCGCCGTGTTCGAGACTGCCGAGCAGTACCCGGACGATGCGGTCCAGATCCTTGCGGTCCTGTGCCGAAAGCACCGACAAGATGCGGGTTTCATTCTCGGTATGCGCGGTGACCACCTTGTCGATCAGCGCGCGACCAGCATCGGTCAAAGCGACCCGGACGGCGCGGCGATCCGCCGCATCGGCGATCCGCCGGACCAACCCCGCCGACTCCAGGCGATCGAGCCGTCCGGTCATTCCGGCACGCGACATCATCAGCGTGTCGGCGAGCACTGACGGATTCAACTCGAACGGCTCCCCCGAACGACGCAGCGCGGCAAGCACATCGAACTCCCCACGCTGCAGTCCGTGCGCGGCGAAGACCGCCTCGATATCCCGCTGCGCGATTACGAACAGTCTGCCGAGCCGTCCGATCACGGCCATCGCCTCCAGTTCGAGGTCCGGCCGCTCCTGACGCCACTGCCCGACGATCGCGTCCACCGGATCCGACTGCATCTCACCCATGGACAAGATTCTATTCGATGGGATATAGTTCGGTAGCGAATTATCAACAAGCGAATCAACTGGAGAACATCATGAACGCCACCACCGACCGCAAGTTCGCCATCCGCCAGCCGCAGGATGCCGAGACCCTGGTGACCCCTTCGGTCACCATGCGCCTGCTCATCGACTCGAACGAGGCGGGCGGCGCGGTCAGCCACCTGGAGGTCAACATGGATCAGGGCGCCGACGGCGCAGCGCCGCACTACCACACCAAGTCGGACGAACTGTTCTATGTCGCCGACGGCGAACTGCAGGTCCTGGCCGGAGACGAGATCGTCACCGTCGCCGCGGGCGGATCGATCGTGGTGCCCAAACTGATGCCGCACGCCTTCGGGGCCACCCCGGACAGCTCGGCCAGGATCCTGATCGCCCTCATGCCCGCCGTCGAACGCTTCGGCTACTTCCGCCTGCTCGACCGTCTCGTCAAGGGCGAGGCCACCTTCGAGGAACTGGCGGCATCCCAGGAGGAGTTCGACAACTGGTTCGTGGACTCGCCGCAGTGGTGGGCCGAGCGCAACGCGAATCGGCGCGGCTGATCACCTGCGGCGGCGATACGGTCGCGATCGAGCGCGAATTCGAGTGGGACGACGCAACGGCCGCATCCGCACCGGCGGATGCACAGCCGCCAATCCCGGGCAATACCGACCGAACGATAACCGTCCGGAAGTAGCTCGGTGATTGCGGGAGCCGGTTTGCCATCTTACCGAAAATCTTTCGGCGCTAGCGCATCCCGAGCCTGAATCCGGTTTGCCAGCGGCGGTGAAATCTCTCGATCCGGACCGTGCGGGACCCCGCGCGCGTTATGATCCAGTTCCCGCTCGGGAGTCCTGGCAAATCGCGAGCAGATCGGAGAGTTCACTATGACCGACGCAATCCACCTCCCCGGTACCGCACCGACGGGTGACCGCGTCCCCGCGTTGCAGGGACTGTTGGTGGCCGAGTCGGAACGAGATTTCACCGTCAGAGTGACCGAAGGAACGTGGACCTTCCGCCGGGACGACGTACTTCGCGTAGTGGACTGGACCGATGGCGCGGCCACCGAGCGCGATGGCCGCCCGGTGCTGATGGATATCCGTCCCGGCGCCACCGCCGATTTCACCCGGCGGCTGCGCATCGACCTCGTCGACCGGCCGATGACTTTGGCCGCGGAACCCTCCGCGGCGCTGGGAGATGAAGCGCTGCAACAACTCACCGCATCCTGGGCCGACCGCCTCCAGCTCGCCGACTACCCGGGCACCAGCGGGGCAACCTTCACCTACTGCCAAACCAAATCGCTCGCGACCAGCGACGACGGCATCAACTGCGACAGTCTCGACTGAGCAGGACTGCGCATGGCGGCGCGCCGGACGGGTTCGGTCCTCATCGTCTCCGAATCCGATGATCTGCACGGCACCGCGATGGCGGCGACGTTGCGAGAACACCACGGGCTCAGCCCGATTCAGCTCGACCTGCGCGACTTCCCGCGCGAATCCGGAAGTTTCCGGCTCGATCGGCACGGCACCGCACGTTCGCTATCGCATGTGATCGGCCTCGATGACGTCCGGTCGGTCTGGTGGCGAAGACCGCATCCGGCACAGGTGCCCGCCGGTGTACGCGCCTCGGATGACGCCTACCGTCAGGCCGAATGCGATGGCTTCATCCAGGGATTGCTGTGGTCGATACCCGCGTACTGGGTCAACGATCCCGGCGCCGATCGGACCGCGAGCCGCAAGATCGTGCAGTTGGAGACCGCACAGCGGGCCGGATTCGCGGTTCCGGAGACGCTGATCACCAATGATCCGGACGAGGCGCGCAGCTTCGTCGAATCACGTTCCGGCCCGGTCGTTTACAAGCGCACCGGCACCGGGCGCGCCGAATTCGCCGAGACCAGAATCATCACCAAGGCCGATTTCGGCCGACTCGCGGGCATCCGCTCCGCGCCGACCACCTTCCAGGACTACGTCGAGGCCACCTGCGATGTGCGGGTGGTGTGGATGGACGGCGTCGAATGGGCGGTCCGGATCGACTCGCAGTCCGGCGTCGGCCGGGTCGACTCGCGGCTGGATACCACCGTCGACTTCGCTCCCGAACATCTGCCCGCGTCGGTCAGCAAGTCGCTGGCCACACTCATGGGAGCACTCGGCCTGAGCTTCGGCGTGCTCGATCTGCGCCTCGGCCGCGACGGCGAGTACTACTTTCTCGAGGTCAACCCACAGGGCCAGTTCGCGTATCTGGAGATCAAGACGGGCCTGCCGATATTCCGCAGCCTCGCCAACCTGCTGGTCAACGGCGACGGCGCGGTGCCGGGCTATTAGCGCGCTCGACTGACCTCGGTGTCGGCGAAATCCATTCGCCGACACCGGGATTCAGATCCGTAACGCTACTGGCTCTTGCGGCGGTTGGCACCGCCGCGGCTGCGGAGCTGCACATGCGACTCCACCAGCACGTTGTGGATGAAACCGTAGGAGCGGCCGGTGGACCGGGCCAGCGATCGAATGCTGGCACCCGCCTCGTACTGCTTCTTCAGCTGGGTTTGCAAACGGTCTCGTGATTTCCCCGTGACGCGTGTGCCCTTACCCAGTGTGGCCTTGACTTGTGTGGGCCTGTCGCTCATGGCTTCCTCCGAGTCGCCGAGCCGCGTCCTTCCAGGCTAAACACTCAGCAAGCTGTGATCAACGGGTCTTTGTGATGAATATCACCGATCACCCGAATTGAGGGAGTGAAAACCTACCGCCCACAACGAAACTCCGTCGAGACAGCCCCGATCAGGCCAGCTGAATCAGCTCCAAATACTCCGCCGACCAGTGGTCTTCCTGGCCGTCCGGCAGCAAGATCACCCGTTCCGGGGACAGCGCCTCGGCCGCGCCCGGATCGTGGGTGACCAGCACGACGGCACCCGCATAGGTACGTAGCGCGTCGAGCACCTGCTCGCGCGAGATCGGGTCGAGGTTATTGGTCGGCTCGTCGAGCAGCAGCACATTGGCGGCCGAGGAGACCAGTCCGGCCAGCGCGAGCCGGGTCTTCTCACCGCCGGAGAGGGTGCCAGCGGGCTGTTCCAGCTGGGGTCCGGAGAACATGAACGCGCCGAGCAGCCCGCGCAGCTCCTGTTCACCGGCGTCCGGTGCCGCGTGACGGATGTTCTCCCACACCGTGGCCTGGTCGTCCAGGGTGTCGTGCTCCTGCGCGAAGTAGCCGACTTTGAGCCCGTGACCTGGGACGAGACCGCCCGCCGTCGGCGTCTCCACCCCGGCGAGCAGGCGCAGCAGCGTGGTCTTGCCCGCACCATTGAGGCCGAGCACCACAACCCGGCTGCCGCGGTCGATGGCCAGATCGACGCCGGTGAAGATCTCCAGCGAGCCGTAGACCTTGGTCAGGTTCTCCGCCATCAGCGGCGTCTTGCCGCAGGCGGCGGGTTCGGGGAATTTGATCCGCGCGACCTTGTCGGCGACCCGGACGTCATCGAGTTCGGCCATCAAGCGGTCCGCGCGCTTGGCCATGTTCTGTGCCGCCGTGGCCTTGGTGGCCTTGGCGCCGAGCTTGGCCGCCTGCACGCGCAGGGCGCTGGCCTTCTTCTCCGCATTGGCGCGTTCCCGGCGGCGGCGCTGTTCATCGGTGGCGCGCGCGTCCAGATACTTCTGCCAACCCATGTTGTAGACGTCGGCCTCCCCGCGCACCGCGTCCAGGAACCACACCTTGTTCACCACATCGCCGAGCAGTTCGACATCGTGGCTGATCACGATCAGACCGCCATCGTGGTTCTGCAGGAAGCCGCGCAGCCAGGTGATGGAGTCGGCGTCGAGGTGGTTGGTCGGCTCGTCGAGCAGCAGGATGGTGTCCGAGCGCCCCCCGCTGCCGTCGGAGGCGGCAAACAGGATGCGCGCCAACTCGATTCGGCGACGCTGACCACCGGACAGCGTCCGCAGCGCCTGGCCTAGTACCCGATCGGGCAGGCCGAGGCTATTGCAGATGCGCGCCGCCTCGCTCTCGGCCACATAGCCGCCGAGCGCTGAGAAGCGCTCCTCCAGCCGACCGTATTTGCGCACCGCCTTCTCGCGTTCGGCATCATCGACCACCTCGGCCATCAGCGCCTGCTGCTTCTCCATATCGCGCAGCAGGGTGTCCAGGCCGCGGGCGGAGAGCACGCGATCGCGGGCGAGCACGTTCAGATCGCCCTCGCGCGGATCCTGCGGGAGATAGCCGATGTCGCTGGAGCGCAGAATCTTTCCGGCGTAGGGCTCGCCCTCCCCCGCCAGAATGCGCAACGTGGTGGTCTTGCCCGCGCCATTGCGCCCGACCAGTCCGATCCGGTCTCCGGCCTGCACCCGCAGCGCGGGCCCTGGGGCCGACAGCAGGGTGCGGACTCCGGCCCGGACCTCCAGGTCCGTCGCGGTGATCACAGACTTCTCCTACGGGGTACGTGGTGCGGTCAGTTGCTCGATTGTGCGACGTGTACACGCACAAGAACCACCGATTTTACCCGGCTCCAGAGGTGCTGCTGACACCCGCCGATCCAGGTGTGACCGCACTAACTCCGCGGCTCGGTGCTATACCGCCATAGCGGCCATGCTCGACGCGATGCTGTTGGCATTCGCGACGCGCTTGCCGCGTGCCTCACCGGAGCTGCGTTCGTAGTACTGATCGAACGCCGCCGCGGCGGCAGCGGCCGAGGTCGCCGACGTGAGATGGCCGTACGCGCCCGACTCGCTGCCCTTCAGCTCGTGGATCATGAAATCGACTTGGAGACTCCAGTCGGTGACAGACCGGTGCTGGGGGTCGCTGGCGGCGAAAGCCTCGAGAGCGTGTCGTCGCCCGCCTTCCCACTGGCACAGACCGATGGCGCCCTCGGCGGGGTTGTAGGCACCGGTATCGAAACCCGATTCGACCTGCATATTGCCCAAGATGCCCGCCGCTTGCTCCGGTGTGAAGCCCTTCTTGCGCAGGTACTGATAGATCTCGCTGGCCTTTGCCTGCTGACCGCCGCTGATGGGTTCGGCAGCGGCGTAATTGCCGAGACCTGCTGGTCCGGTACCGCTGCGGCGGTTGCCACCGCTGCCGGTGTAAGTCGGAAAGCTGTTGCCGCTCCCGATCGAATTCGGGGCACTACCGCTGTGGTCCGACTCCGGGTCGGTGACCTTTCCGGCGTGGTCGTCCAACGCGTTGTATGCGTCCGAGACTGCCTGCGCCGTTTTACCGAACTTCTCACTGATCTTGTCGATGGCGGCAATCTGCAACTCGATGCTGCGCGGCAGCGCCACGTCGGTCAGATTCGGCACACCGGCCATAATGTCCTTGATGTCGCCCACCAGTTTCGTGACCTCCTCGGTCACGGTGTTGGACACATCGGCCGATTTCGCCGCGATCTGGGCGATGTTGCTGTCCAGCGAGTTCAGATCGTCTTTATATTTCGTATCGTCACTCTGTTTGGCATGGTATTTCGTGACGAGATCGCCTGCCTTCAGCTGCGACTCCCCCAGGCCACTCAGACCATCGACCGTAATCGACTTCGCCGAACCGTCACCCACCGGCTTTACCAACTTCGCCAACGCCGCCTCTATGTGGCTGGCGAAGGCGTTGAGAATAGGTGCATCCGGGCGCGACGGCAGCGATGTGTCGACAGCCATATCTCACCTTCCGTCGATACCTCTCCGGCAGCTTAATCGCAGCTAGGCGCCTTGCTCTGACCGTCGGGCCCCCACCTGTGGGAACAGTCGCGCCGGGTCGATATCGCACAAACCCGACCGGCTCCGCTCGGCGGATTTCAACAGCGGTAGCGTGCCATCACATGACGACCGATCTGTTGGGCAAGAGCGCACTCGTTACCGGAGCCAGCCGTGGCATCGGTAAGGCCGTCGCGGCGGAATTATTGCGCCGTGGGGCCAATGTGGTGATCACCGCGCGTAAGCCGGAGCCGCTCGAGGAGACGGCCGCCGAGCTGCGGGCGCTCGGCCATCGGGGCGAGGTCAGCGCGCTGGCGGGCAATTCGGGTGATGCCGATAGCCGGGCTGCGGCGGTGGGCCGGGTGGTCTCGGAATTCGGCTCGCTGGACATCCTGATCAACAACACCGGCATCAATCCGGTCTACGGCTCGCTGATGGACGCCGATCTGGAGGCGGTGCGCAAGATCTTCGACGTCAATGTGGTCGCCGCACTCGGCTACGTGCAGGAGGCGTACAAGGCCTGGATGGGCGAGCACGGCGGCGCGGTGGTCAATGTGGCCAGCGTCGCTGGTCTGCGCTCGACCGGTGTGATCGCGGCGTACGGTGCGTCCAAGGCCGCGCTGATCCGGCTCACCGATGAATTGGCCTGGCAGTTGGGTCCGAACATCCGGGTGAACGCGGTTGCGCCGGGTGTTGTGAAGACCAAGTTCGCCGACGCGCTGTACTCGGCCGACGAGGAGCAGGCGGCGAGTGTGTATCCGATGAAGCGGCTCGGCACGCCGGAGGATGTTGCGCGGCTGATCGGATTCCTGGCCTCGGATGAGGCTGCATGGATCACCGGAGAGACGATCCGCGTCGACGGTGGGTTGCTCTCGACCGGTGGAATCTGAGTCGCATCAGGACAATCCACCATCGACCGATGGAACCTGATACGACCGCGGGCAATCCGATATCAACTCTCCACTGAGACCGATGGCCGCGCGGCGAATACCGTGCGGCCATCAGCGTTCTCGTGGTTTACACCCGCGTGGGCTGGCGCAGATCGTCCGGGTCGGGCAGTGCCGTCGGCACGGACGGTCCCTCGTCGAATCCGAAACGCTCGTGCAGCTTTTCGAGCGGACCCGGCGCCCACCAGTTCCAGTCGCCGAGCAATTTCATGACCGCGGGCAGCAGGAAGCCGCGCACCAGGGTTGCGTCCACCAGCACCGCCAGCGGCAGACCGATACCGAAGGACTTCATGAAGGTGATGTCGGAGGCCAGGAATCCAAGGAACACCAGGGAGATCAGGACCGCGGCGGCGGTGACGATCCGGCCGATCTTCTCCAGTCCGTGTGCGACGGCGGAATCGTTCTTGCCGGTGCGTTCGTATTCTTCGAGGATCCGTGACAGCAGGAACACCTGGTAGTCCATGGCCAGACCGAACGCGACACCGAAGAGCATGACCGGCACCGTCGGCGGCAGATCGCCGGTCACGGTGAAATCGAGCAGGCCCGACAGGTGGCCGTCCTGGAAGATCCAGACCAGCGCGCCGAAGGTCGCGGTGAGGCTGAGCGCGCTGAGCACGATCGCCACCAGCGGCAGCACCACACTGCCGGTCAGCAGGAACAGCACGATCACCATAATGATCACGACGTAGGCCAGGGCCACCGGCAGCGCCGAGGTCACCGCGTCGAGTGAATCGGCGCTGGCAGCCGCGGTACCGCCGACCAAACGCTGCGACGGTGCGGGCACCGCGCGCAGATCCTTCGCGACCCGGTCCAGCAGACCCGGATCGCTGGTATCCGGTGTCACCGAGAGGTATGCGGCATCCTTGGTCTCGAAATGCGCGTGCTGTGCCGTGCCCGCGACGAGCTGACCGCCGTGCGCGTAGCTACCGGTGGCGGCGTCGACGCGACGCACATTCTCGACCTCGGAGAGTTTGCGTGCATAGGCATCGAGCCCGGCCTTGCCGTCGGGCAGCACCACGAACAGCCCATTGGTCTCTGTCGCCGTGAAATCGCGCTGGATTATCTCGGTGACCTGCCGGTTGTTCATCGACTCCGGCAGGGCCCGCTGATCCGGGAAGCCGAGCTTCACCCCGAGGAACGGGGTACCGAGCAGCAGTAGGAAGGCCGCGACCGCCAGACCGATGGGCATCGGCTTGCGCATGACGAAGACCGCGAGCCGGTGCCAGAAGCCCTCGCCCGGCGCGGGCCGCTGCGGACGGAAGAACCAGCCGAGCTGGCCACGATCGATGCGGCTGCCGAGCAGCAGCAGAATCGCGGGCAGCACCGTCAGCGAGACTGTCGCGGCGATGACAGCGACCGCCAGACCCGCGTAACCCATGGAACGCACCGCCAGCAGCGGGAAGAACAGCAGACCCGACAGCGCCACCGCGACGGTGATGGCCGAGAAGGCCACGGTGCGTCCGGCCGAACGCATGGTTGCGGCCACGGCCGGTCCGGTCGGCGCACCGGCGGCCAGTTCATCGCGATAGCGGCTGATGATCAGCAAGCTGTAATCGATCGCCAGGCCGAGGCCGAGCAGCGTGGCGACATTGGTCGCGGTCGCGGCGAGATCGGTCACCAGTGTGATGAGCCAGAGCGCACCCATGGTGATCATCACCGTCACCGCGGCAACGACCAGCGGCAGGCTGGCCGCCACCAAACCGCCGAACACGAACAGCAGCGCCACCAGCGTGATCGGGAAGGCGATGGATTCGCCGAGGGCGGCGTCCTTCTCGCTCTGTTTCACGGTCTCGTGCAACAGCATCGCGTAGCCGCCGACCCGTACCTCGACCTGGCCGTGGGTGCCGCCGTAGCGATCGGCGAGCCCGCCGACCTTCTGGTCGACTTCGCCCTCTTCACCGAGGATGCTGGCGACGATCAGGCCGGATTTGCCGTCGTCGCTGCGCAGGGCGGGTGATTTATCCATCCAGTAGGACATGACACCCGCGACGCCCGGTTCGTCTTTGAGCTTCAGCGCCAATTTGACCGCGGCGGTGGCGGCGTCCGGATCGTCTACGGAGGTGCCGCTGTGCACCAGCAGCACCAGGTTCGGCGGCGCCTGACCGAACGTATCGCGCAAAATCTCGGTGGCCCGGCTGGCTTCGCCACCGGGATCGCTGTAGCCGCCACCCTGTACCTTGTCGAACAACGTCGAGCTGAGCATCCCCATTGCCAGCGCGAGCACGACGAAGACGCCGAGTATCCACTTGCTTCCCCGCGTAGCGACTGCTTGCAGGTCGCTCGAAAAGGTCAGCTTGGTCAGTTCGAACACCGCCACACCCTCATCACTCGTTAAGCCGCGCCGCGTTCGCTCCCTGACGAATCCGCGACGTGCCCGGATTGCACCTGCCTGGCCACCACCCGCATCGGCAGATGCTTCGGGTGCACCAGGGCGCCGATCACCGTCTCTTGCACCGCGATACCGGGCATCGGGCGCAGGCGCCAGCGCCCGCAAATCGTAGCAACCTGTAGCGCAACCTCGGTGAGCGAGAACACATTTCCCGGACACTGCCGGGTGCCCATGCCAAAGGGCAGGTAGGCGCCCTTTGGCCGGGACTCCATGGCCGCGGGCAGCCAGCGGTCCGGGTCGAACCGGTCCGGATCCGGGAACACCGCCGGATCCCGGTGCACCGCAACCGGACACACCAGCAGCATGGACCCCTTGGGCAGCGCCCGGCCGCCGAGTTCATAGTTCGCCGGCACGTCGCGCACGGTGAGCCAGGGCGAGTACACGCGCAGCGTCTCCATGACGATCCGCTTGGTCAGATCGAGCTGGGCGAGATCGGCGAATTCGGCAGGGCGACCGCCGAGCACGGCGTCGATCTCCGCGTGGAAAGCGGCCTCCAGCTCGGGATTTCGGCCCAGTTCGTGGAAGACCCAGGACAGCGTCATACCGGTGGCTTCGGTGCCGCCGACCAGGAAGTTGATCAGCTCATCGTGCACCTGGGCGTCGGTGAGCGCGACGCCGTCCTCATCGCGGGCCTTGATCAGGGTGTCGAGCAGATCGCCATGGTCGAGGGTCGGATCGGCGGCGAGATCGGCTCGATAGGCCGCGATGATCTTGCTGGTGGCCGACTTCATCCCGGCGACAAGACCTTCGAAACGACGATTGCTCGGCAGCGGCAGCCGGTCGATCCAGGCCGGGCGGGTGACCCGGCGGGCGAGCAACGTCATCACCGGCGTGAGCATCTCGTGGATTTCGGCGCCGGTCTCCGCGCCGAGGTCCCCGGAGAACAGCGCTCCCGCGACGGTGCGCAGCGCGAGGTCGTGCATCTCGGTATTGACGACGACCATTTGGCCATCGCGCCAGGCATCGGCCTGCTCGGCACCGAGGCGGGTCATCACGGTGGCGTACTGCGCGATGCGGCCGCGCGCGAAGGCCGGGGCGATCATTCGGCGTTCCCGCTTGTGCTGTGGACCGGACAGCACGGTGACGCCAGCGCCGAGCAGCGCCTCGGCCCGATCGATCATCGAACCCTGATCGGAGAGACCGACGAAGGCCTCGCGGATCAGATCCGGTTCGGTGACCACGTAGGTGTCGTAACCGGGAATCTTTACCCGCACCACGGGGCCGAGCTCCGAGAGCGTCTGCAGGAAGCGGTAGGGCCTGCGGGCCAGGCGGTGCGAATGTCCGATGAGGGGTAGGGCGCCCGGTGCGGTCGGCACCTCGACGGTGTGGGTCGGGCGGCTGGTCAGCCGGGTGGTCATCATGCGAGCCTCCTAGGCGTGGATCGACTTCCGCTCCGGGGCGGCGCGGCGGCCGTAAGTCATCCGCGGGCGATCACGGCATCGACGCCACCGACCTGTTCGACCCAGTCGATGTAGGCGGCCAGCCCGTCGGCCAGCGATACCGTCGGCGCGTAGCCGAAATCCCGTGCGGCGGCGCTGGTGTCGTAGGTGTTGGATACGGTCAGTGCCGCGGTGGTCCAGCTCGACAGCGGCGGCGCGTAGCGTTCCTTGATCGCTGGCACCCGCCAGATCGTGTCGAAAACCGCTATGGCCGCGTCGAATACCGGTTTCGGAATGGTCCGGGTCGGTGGCGTCAGATCCAGGGCGACGGCAAGGTCCTTGACGAACTTCCACAGGTCGACATCCTCGGGATCGGCGAGGAAGTAGGCACTGCCCGCGACCTGATCCGAGCGCGCCGCCTGCAGGCAGGCCCGGGCGGCGTGTTCGCAATAGGTGATCGACACCATCACGCTCTTGCCACCGGAGAGGTCGGGCAGTTTGCCGGACTTCAGTTTGCGCAGCAGCAGCGTCATCCAGCCCGATGAGCGCGGCCCCCAGATCATCCGCGGCCGCAGTGCGCAGGTGACGAAATCGGGGGTGTTGCTGGCCAGGACGAGCTGTTCGGCGGCGGCCTTGGTCGCCACGTACAGGCTCTTCGGATCGGTCACATACGGCTCGGACTCGTCGATGTCGAAGCGGTCGGTGTCATAGGAGGTCGCGACCGAGGGACTGCTGACGAAGACGAACCGGCCGACACCGGCCTCCCGCGCGGCCCACATCAGCCGCCGGGTGCCTTCGACATTGGCCTCCCAGAACTGGGCCCGGCTGCCGACCTCAGCGACCAGTCCGGCGCTGTGGTAGACCACATCGACGTCCTTACAGGCGGTGACCAGCGATTCGTAGTCGCCGAGATCGCCTGCCACCGTTTCGAGTCCGGGCACCGTCGACAGGTATCCGAGATCGCTCGACGGCCGGACGACCGCGCGCACCTCATCGCCCGCGGCGACCGCGCCGTCGACGATATGGCTGCCCAGGAATCCGGTTGCCCCGGTGACCAATGCCTTCATGGCCGCATACCCTTTCCGGCCCATTCGGCCAATTCCTCGCGCCCGATCTTGGCGTTGTGCCGGATATCGACCGGGAATCCGGGATGGGCGCGAAATACCTTGATGGACCTGGTGACTTCGCGTTCACGCGCGATGGACCACAGTTCCCGCTGCACCCGCGGGATCTGCGAGGTGGCGACGCCGGAGCGCAATTCGAAGCACAGCACCGGGATCTGCGCGCCCGGCTCGCCGACTCCGACGAGTGCGGTGCGGTGCACATCCGGATGGGTGTTGAAGATCTGCTCGCACTGGACGGTGAACAGATCACCGGCGGCCGCGCGGACCCGCTGGGCCGCGCGGCCGCAGAACCACAGTCGTCCGGAATCGTCCTGCCAGGCCAGATCCCCGACGCGGTGCCAGCGGCGCACGGTGCCGTCCGGGCGGATCTCATCGATCTTGTTGCGAGCATCGGCGGTCGGGTTGCGATGGTATGCGGTGCTGACCTGAGCACCGGTGGCGACGATTTCGCCGATCCGGCCCTGCGGCAGCACCAGATCGTCGTGCCAGGTCGGGATTTCGTCGTCGGAGATGGCGATGATGCGAACCCGAGTGTCACTGTCCGATTCCGCGATCGGGCGTCCGACACAGGTGCCACCGCCCGCGGCGGTCTGCTTGCGGGTTTCGTCGAGCTCGGACCATTCGAGGGTGGTCAGCGGCAGCGCCTCGGTCGCGCCATAGGTGGTGAAGACCTGTGCGGTCTCGCCGAGCGCGGCCCGAACGTGGGCCAGTGCGTCCAGATTCGCGGGCGCGCCCATGGAGATCACCCGGACCAGGCTCGGCAGTGCGGTGCCGGTCCGCGTCAGATATTCCCCGAGCGGCCCGAGCAATGCGGGCGATGCTGTGACATCGGTGGCATCGAAAGACCGCACCACATCGGCGAGCAATGCCGGATCCGCCTTCGACACCCGCACCGGATCCACCGGTCCGAGCACCACATGCGCGCCCTGCAGCAGATCGAAGATGCCGAACAGCGGTACCGAGGTCAGCGAGACGAAACCCGTTGGGCGGCTGTGCAATCGCTCGATCACCCGCAGCGAGGCGGCGAATCCTGCTCTGCTGAACTCGACGCCCTTCGCCGGTCCGGTGCTGCCGGTGGTGAAGGCGATCATCAGCAGATCGTCGGGTGCGTGGGCGAGCCGGGATGCGACCGCGCCGGGCGTCTGCCGCATGGCGAGCAGCGTATGCCCGCCCCAGTATGAACGTCCCGCGGTCACGTGCACCCGCACCGAACGGAAGGTTCGCCGCGCCGCGAGCCGCACCAGATGTGCCAGCGGGATCCCGATGAACGCCGACGCGCCGACGCTGCGGAAGCAGTGCAGCATGCGGCGCACACCCATGCCCGGATCCACCACCACGGGCACGGCGCCGACCCGGAACAGCGCGAAGATCACCGCGAACAGATCGGGATCGGGCTTGACCATGACAATGGTCTTGACGCCCTTGGTGATCCCGATCCGTTCGAACGCCGCCGCATACGCCTCGACCCGCGCGCCGAGTTCGGCGAAGGTCAGCACCGCGAATCCGAGATCCGCCGCGCGCCCGGCACGTTCGGGGCGGGCGACCGTCGGATAGCTGATGGCGGGCAGATCGGCGCGCTGCCGGATCTGGTGATCCAGCAGCGCGCTCAGATCGGCAAGCTCCTGGCTCACCCCGCACCACCGGCGGGGACGGTGTAGCTCACGCATCCGGCGATCGGACCGGATCCCGCGGCCACCAAAAGCAATTCGTCACCGGCCGACAGCTCACCGGTTTCCAACAGTTGGTGATAGCCGATGATCAGACCCGAACTGCCCGCGTCCAAATCGCCGGTCGCGGCCTGATGTATTCGGGCGAAACCGAATTCGCCCGCCAGGGTGGCCGCGAAGTCGGGCACCGGGTTATTGGTGACCAGCACGCGCCGCGCCGCCGGCCGCTCGGCGAGGTAGGAGCGGACCGCGGCAAAGGCCGCGCCGGTGACCAGTTCGGCGTAGTCGTCGGCGACATCGACGGTGATCGAGCGCTGTCCGTCGTTGCCCATCGCCTTCAGATCGAGGTATCCGGCGACACCGGGATGGGTGCCGACCGCGCGCGGCAGCGGCGCCGGGATGTGCACCCGATCGAAACCGGTGCCCGCATCGATACCCTTGGTCACCAGCAGCGCCGCACCGACCGCGGCATAGCGGAAGTCGGCAGGTGCGTGCCCGGCGCCGCCCGGATGGGCGTCACTGGCGACGATCAGCACCCGCTCGACCGTGCCGTTCTGCAGCAGCGCGCCCGCGGCCTGCAGTGCGTTGAGCACACCGCAGGACCCGTTGCGCAGATCGAGCGAGAACCCCGCCCGTGCGGAGCCGACCTGGTAGTCCAGGTGCATCCCCAGTTCCTTCTGGATCAACGCCGCATTGGACGGCTCGACGATATTGCTGTCGCGGTAGACGCCCACATTGATCAGCACGTCGATATCGTTGGGCGCCACGCCCGCCCCCGAGAGGCACTCCTCGCCCGCCCGCACCGCGTGATCAATGGAACCGAGGGTCGGGTCGGCGCTGACCGCGGACCGGCGAACAATAAACGTCATTTCATCCCACCAATGCACTGATAGTTGCCGACAAGACGCCGAAGACCATTCCGGAAGCGGTCGGTACGAAACAGATCTTCGCGCCCTTCGGGATCTCGCCACGGGAAATATAGTCGTGCAGTACCAGGAAATGCGTGCTTGCCCCGGTGTTGCCGTATTTCTCGACGGTCGCCAGGCGTGGCGGCATTTCGGTGCCGTGAATCTTGCTACCGGACTCGGCGAGCTTCTCGGTGAATCCGACACCGAGCTGATGGAACACGATGAAGTCGAACTTCTCGTCGGCGAATGTGGTGCCACGTTTTGCGAGAATATCGCTGTGGAATTTCGCCCAGGTTTCACGGCGCGGCGCGGCCTGCATGGTGAGATTGTCGGTCAACATGATCATGTTCTCGCTGGCATCGCTCGGTTTGGCGATGCATAACGGCGAGTACTCGGCGCAGGTGGTCAGATCGACATAGTGCAGCACATCGTCTTCGTCGACCGCCGGGTCGAGAATGACCGCCACCGCCGCGTCCGCGAGGGTGAGCGCAGCGAACTGCCGATCGCGCACATCGATCGCCTCGGCGAGCGCACCCTCGGTCACCGGCGAGATCACCTCGGGCGTGACCACCATGCCGTTGCGCACGACACCGGCACGAATCATGTTGTCGAGCAGATAGATTCCGGTCATGGTGCCGCCACAGGCATTCGCCACGTCATAGCCGGAGGCATTGACCGCACCGACGCGCCGGGCGATCTCCTGCGCTGCCGACGGTTCGAAGACCATGTGGAAGCCGTCGTGCACGGTAGTGCCGCCGCAGATGATGATGTCCAGTTCGGTTGCGTCCAGACCGGATTTGGCCAGTGCATCCCGCGCGGCCCTGACACCCAGGGTCAGGGTGTCCTCGAAGGTGCGGTCCACCATATAGCGGTGCGTGATGCCGGTAATTCGCTCGACGTCGAAATCGCCGCCGCTCGTCATCCGACCGAGTACTTCGGAGGTGGTGTATTCGCCAGCCGGAAGGGCGGCTCCAAGGGCGCGTAATCGGGAAGAATTCACCGTAGCGGTCCTTTCGACAGAGACAGGCAGCACGAACTACCCATTTGGCGTGACAATGGCCTCGGGCAGGGGTGCAGGAATCCGTTCCACAGAATTGGGGAACAGCGAGCGACGAAATCCACATTGATTTCGGCAATCACGTCCGGATTGCCCGACCCTGGACAATCCATCCGACAACGCCGAGCATACGACGCACGGCACAAAGTGACCAGTCCGATTGCGGCGCCAAGCTACTCGCGGGTCACATCGGCGCTGGAAAATCCAGATCCAACATGATCATATTATGAAGAATGTCACCGTCGATATATGTGAACTATCACCACGCAACGGCGCCCGATCCGGCCCGCAGTAGGCTCCGCACGAACGACGAATCGATCCGCAACCGGAAGGATCCGCCCTGCACACCGCCGAACTCGCTGTGCCACACCGGCATCCGCATTCCGACTCGGTCGCGCGATGACCGCCGCGGACATCATCGTCTGCGGCCTCGGCCCCGCCGGTCGCGCGCTCGCGCACCGCTGCCTGGCACACGGAATGTCGGTCACCGCCGTCGATCCGCTACCGGATCGCCGCTGGTCAGCAACGTATGCGGGGTGGTACGACGAGTTGCCGCGGTGGTTGGATCCGCAGGTCGTCGCCGCCGCCGTCGACCGCCCCGCAGCCTGGGGCACCCGAATACATCGACTCGACCGGACCTATGTCGTCTTCGATTCCGAGCGGCTGCGAGATTCGCTCGATCTCGACGGCGCCCGCCTATCGGCGGATCGCGTTGTCGAAATTCGGCACAACACAGTGACTTTGGCTTCGGGCACAATATATACCGCGAATCGTGTTATCGACGCACGAGGAATTGCCCGCTCGCCTGCGCTGGCCGAGCAAACCGCGTATGGCGTTGTCGTCCAACGGGATACCGAGGTCGAGCCGCTGTTCATGGACTGGCGCCGGGACAACGGCGCGGAATCCGGTGCGCCCCCGTCGTTTCTGTATGCGGTGCCGTTGGGTGCGCGGACCATGCTGCTGGAGGAGACCTGCCTCGCCGGACGTCCCGCGCTCGGCACTGCGGTCTTGCGCGACCGGCTGCATCACCGGTTGCGGGAGCGCGGCATCGAACTCACCGGAACCGAACCGATCGAGCGCGTACGCTTCCCGGTGCAGGGCGGTCGACCGGGGCGGCGCTGGTTCGGCGCGGCGGGCGGCTTCACCCATCCTGCAACGGGTTACAGCGTCACCGCCGCGCTCGCCGCCGCTGACGCCGTCGCGCTCGGAGCCACGGCGTGGCCGGCGCAGGCACGCGCGGTACATGCGCTGCGGGCCGCAGGTCTGCGGGCGCTGCTCGCATTGCCGCCCGCAGACATACCGGTCTTCTTCGATGCCTTCTTCACGATGCCGTCGGAATTGCAACGGGCGTATCTGTCGGGACGCACCGACCTCGGCGGCACCGTCGCGGCCATGCGCACCCTCTTCGCCGCCCTGCCGACTCCCCTGCGTCGGCGCGTCGCGACCGCGACACTCGGGATACCGATTCGCTCGCGCCTTCGAATGGGTTCGTCCATGATGGAGTGATGGCACGAGCTATCTGGAAGGGCTCGATCGCATTCGGGCTGGTAAACGTCCCTGTCAAGGTGTACACCGCCACCGAGGACCACGATATCCGGTTCCACCAAGTGCATGCCAAGGACGGCGGTCGGATCAAGTACGACCGGGTCTGCACGGTCTGCGGCAAGTCCGTGCAGTATGCCGATATCGACAAGGCCTACGAATCCCCCGAAGGTGACAAGGTCATCCTGACCGACGAGGACTTCGGCAAACTGCCCGCGGCGGAGAAGCACGAGATTCCGGTGCTGCAGTTCGTGCCCTCCGATCAGATCGACCCGATCCTGTTCGAGAAGAGCTACTACCTGGAGCCCGATTCGAATACCCCCAAGGCCTACGTGCTGCTGGCGACCACGCTGGAACGCATCGATCGGACCGCGCTCGTGCACTTCACCCTTCGGCAGAAGACCCGGCTCTCCGCGCTGCGTGTGCGCGACGGCGTGCTGGTGCTGCAGACGCTGCTGTGGCCCGATGAGGTGCGCGCGGTCGACTTCGAATCCCTCGACGGTGTCGCCGAGCCGAAGCCGCAGGAGATCAAGATGGCCGAGACGCTCGTCGAGACCATGTCCGACGATTTCGATCCCGACCAGTACACCGACGAATACCAGATCGAGCTCAAGAAGGTGCTCGACGACGCAATAGCCAGCGGTACCGGAAAGATCGTCAGCCAGCCCGAGGCCGTGCCCGCCGAGATCGATGCCGAGGTCGTCGATCTGGTGGCGGCATTGCAGCGCAGCCTGGAGGCCAGCGGGCGGCGGGCCGCGGAAAGCTCCGCGAGCCAGGCCACGAAGCCGAAGGCCAAGGCGACACCGGCGCAGAAGGCCACCAAGGCAGCTGCAAAGAAGACCGCCGCCAAGCCGGCCAAGAAGGCCGCAAAGAAGACCACCGCCCGCAAGGGCGCATAACCGGTCACCCGCACACCCCTGGCAAACTGGGCGGCATGGACCCCGCCATAGCGATCGTCTCGATGGGCCTCGGCCATCTACGCCAGGTGCTGGATCTGGGACATGAGGTATTCGACACCACCGTCAAGCCGTACACCTCGTGGTCGCTGACCTCGGTGGCCGAACATTTGGACAGCCCGGATAACGCGTGCTGGGTCGCCCTCGACTCCGATCGGGTGGTCGGATTCGTCCTCGGCTCGATGGAATTCGAACATCGTGACGACTGGGCCTATCTCGAATGGATCGCCGTCGCACCCGATATGCAGGGCCTCGGCATCGCCCGCCGCCTCGTCGACATGTGCTCCAAGGCGCTGTTCGCACGCGGCGCGCGACGCATCGTCACCGATGTCGAGCAGCACAATACCGCCTCCGCGACACTCATGACGCGCAACGGATTCCGGCCCGCGGCAACCGTGACGCTATTCGTCCGGCCGAATCCGGATGAGCCCGAACCGGATTCCGCTGACGAGGCCCTGCCCGCGATACCGCCGGGGGCCAAACGGGCGCTGATCCGCCACGGCCGACTGGCCGGTGAGGGACGCGTCGCCCGCTAGCCCCTAGTCCTCGCCGAGCGCCTGCGCCCGAGCGCTGAGCGAACGACCGAGCCGGGTCACCTCGGCATCGATCTCCGGCGGCATCGTCGAGGTGGTCTTGCCGCTCTCACGCTCGGCGAACGGCGCCTGCAGCAGCGAGCTCCCGCAGCGGGGGCTGGTCCAGATCAGAACATTCCGTGCGGGATCTGATCGTCGTCGGGTACCGGTTGTACGACATCCCAGTGTTCGGTGATCACACCGTCGACCAGTCGCCAGATGTCCACCACCGCGATGCCGCGCGCATCGTCGGGAGCGATCATGTGGTAGTGCACGACGGCGTAATCGTCGTCGGCAATGACTCGCTTGATCTCCAGTCGAGCCTTGGCCACCGGCGAACTCGCGGTGAATTCGATGAAGGCCGCACGGCCGGACGGGTTCCCGGGACTGTGTTCGATGAAGTTCTCGTGCAGCAGGTTTCGTAGCACCTCGATATTGCCACCGGTGAACTCGGCGAGGCTGCGCAGGATGAGTTCCTTATTGCGGATTGCCAGATTGTTCGTCATGCGGGTAACCGTCCCAGCAGGTCGGTAAGCCTGTCGATTACCAGGCATGTAATGGCGCGGCGCGGCATCGCGACGATACTGGTGCGTGTGGACCGGGATCGGCACGCGGGTGTGCTGTTGCGCGAGTGGCGGACGCGACGCAGGATCAGCCAGCTCGAGCTGTCGGTGCAATCCGGAATCTCCACCCGGCATATCAGTTTCGTCGAAACCGGGCGGACCGTGCCGAGTCCGGCGATGATCGAACGATTCGCCGAGCACCTGAATATTCCGCTACGGGAACGCAACCAGCTGCTGCTGGCGGCCGGTCACGCGCCGGCATATCGGCACCGGACCCTGGACGATCCCGATCTCGCCGAGGCGCGAGCAGCGGTGCAGCGAGTGCTTCGAGCACATGAGCCGTTCCCGGCCTTGACCATCGACAGCCGCTGGAATCTGCTCTTCGCCAACGCGGCGACCGAGGTATTCTTCGACGAGGTCGATCCCGCGCTGCTCGAACCGCCGATCAATATGATGCGAATCGGGCTGCACCCCAAGGGCTTCGCGCCCCGTGTGCGCAATATCGATCAGGTGCGCGGATTTCTGCTGCCGCGCCTGGCCAGGCAGGCGGCACAGACGGGGGATCCCGAATTGGCCTCGCTACATGGGGAATTGAGGGCGTTCGCACCCGATGACGGTCCCCCGCGGATCGATCCCGCGGATATCGCCCTGCCCATCCACATCCACCATCGCGGCACCGAACTGTCGCTGTTCAATACCATCATGCGGTTCGGCGCGGCCTTCGATGTGACGCTCGACGAGATCGCGATCGAGTCCTACTTTCCGGCCGACCCCACCACCGCTGCCTACCTCCACTCGCTCGCCAGGTAGCGGCAGCGGGTTCACCCCTCCGCGGCCCGCGCCTTTCCCTCCGCGAAGAAGTCGAGCAGACTCGCAACCGTGTCGACCTCTTCGCGGGGGCGCAGTGCACCGAAGGGGGCATTCCAGAAATCACCGGCGCGGGGTGTCCACGGGCCGACATAGGCGTAGGGCGCCGGATGTGCGGAATCGCCTGGCGACACACCGTAATTCACTTCGTGCACCGTGCTCGACAGGTCGAAATGCTCCGGCCAGAGCACCGGAATGACATCGGGGGCCGCACAGCGCAACGCCGCATCGCCGAGTGCGAACCAGTCCGCGATCAGCCTCGCCGCCTCCGGATCGACCCGAATCGCATCGCCGGGATCGGTTCCGGTGGTGCCGGCATAGACCCCCTCCGGGGCCTGCGCCTCGAATCCCGCGCTGGCCGCCACCTTGTCATAGGTCCCCGCCAGCGGCGTGCGCCCCTCCGGCCACACCAGATCGGCGCCGATGACCGATACCGGCCATTGGGCACCGCCGAAGCCGCCGTGGACGACGCGCATGCGGATGGTCCCGAACCGCCGATACTGCGGTCCGGCGATCAACAACTCCCCCGCCGCGTGCAGGGCGAGCCGGGTGTGCCGATACGTTGTGTCGTCCACTCCAGCATCATGGCCCGCACAGGCCGCGTGCGCCATACCCCGCCGGATATACGCCGATGTCAGGGCACGTGCGATGACCAGCAGCACCTGGGCAAGCAGCGCTTATCATCGAGGTGTCGAAGAGGGAGGACACCAGCGATGGAATTCCATGTGCCCGTCATCGATATTTCGCCCTATGTCGACGGCGGTTCCGAGACCGAGCGCCGGGCGGTGGCCCGTGCGATCGATGCGGCCGCGAGCACCGTCGGCTTCATGCAGATCACCGGTCACGCGATCCCGCGGCAGGTGCTCGACGACTTCGCGGCCGCCGTCGACTCATTCTTCGACCTCGATCCGGCGACGAAACAGGACTATCGCACCCCACCGGAGATCAACCGCGGCTACTCCCCGCCCAAGAGCGAAAGCCTCAGCCTCAGCCTCGGCGTCGAATCCGCGACTCGCATGAACGACTTCTTCGAGGCCTTCAATGTCGGCGTTTCCGCGGCCGCCTACCCGCACATCGAGTTCTCGGCCTACGACTACGCCGAAAACCTCTGGCCGACACAGGTTCCCGGTTTCCGTGCACCGGTGGAGGCGTACTTCGCACACGCCGCCCGCATTGCCAGAACCCTCACCACCGCCTTCGCGGACGCTCTCGAACTACCGCCCGGCTATTTCACCCGGTTCACCGACCACTCCCTCGACGTCCTGCGGATGAACAACTACGCACTGCCACCGGGCAGCATCGATCTCGACGGCGAGCTCACCGGCATGGGCGAACACACCGATTACGGCATTGTCACCGTCCTGTGGGCGGACCAGGCTCCCGGTCTGCAGATCCTCGGCGCCGACACCCGCTGGCACGATGTGCAGCCCGCCGATGACGCCCTCTTGGTCAACCTCGGCGATCTGATGGCGCGCTGGACGAACGAGCGCTGGCTGTCCACCCTGCACCGCGTCATGCCGCCCATCACCAATGGCACCATCCAGCGACGCCGCAGCGCGGCCTTCTTCCACGATGGCAACCCCGACGCCCGCATCGAAACCCTGCCCTCCTGCATCGGTGACGGCAGCAAGTACGAGCCGATCACCGTCGCCGACCACCTGCGCGCGAAGCTCGCGGGTTCTCGTGCCCTGCAACCGAATACGAACGCGACCCGCGAGGCCGCCCGCGTCCTCGCCGCAACATCCGGCGATGGGTCCCCGGTCGAGCAATAGCGTCGACCCCGATTTATTAAACCAATCGGTTGACTATCGGGCATGGCGAGGGCAGACTCAACCATGTGGTTGAGCAGGAAGCCGAGCTGGATACGTTGTTCCATGCGCTGTCCCACCCCACACGGCGCGCGATGCTGCGGCAACTGGCCGATGGTGAGCACAGTGTCGGCGAGTTGGCCGAGCCGTATGCGATGTCGCTGGCGGGGGCTTCCAAGCATATCCAGGTGCTGGAGCGGGCCGGACTGGTCGAGCGCAGGGTGCGCGGGCGGGTTCATATGTGCCGCCTCGACGCGCGGCCGATTCGCGGTGGCGTCGAGTGGATGCGCTTCTACGAGCGCTTCTGGACCGAACGACTGGATCGACTCGAAGAAATCCTGCGACAGGAGGACGAATCATGACGATGCGCGAAGACGATTACGGGACGCTGGTGGAACCGGGGACGGTGCGGCTGGAGCGGCTGCTGCCCGGACCGATCGAACGGGTTTGGCGCTACATCACCGATGCCGAGTTGCGCCGAACCTGGCTCGCCGCAGGTGATATGGAGTTGCACGAGGGCGGTGCTGTCGAATTGGTATTCCGCAATTCCGAACTCACCGGCGCCGACGATCCAGCACCCGCGCAGTACGCCGGAGAGCACCGCGAGCCCGGCGTGATCCTCGCCTGCGATCCGCCGAAGCTGCTCACCTTCACCTGGTCCGACGGTTCCGAAGTGACCTTCGAGTTGACCAGCATCGAGGACAAGGTGCGCCTCGAGCTCACCCACCGCAAACTCCCCGACCGCTCCCGAGTACTGAATGTCTCCGGCGGCTGGCACAGCCACCTCGATCTGCTCGCCGCACGGCTGGCGAACCGCACGCCGGAACCGTTCTGGCCCAAGTTCGCACGGCTCGCCACCGAATACGCCGAACGTATTCCGGAGTGAGCGCCTAGTTGCGGAACTTGGTCTGCAGTTCGGCCAGCGTGGCCTGGAGATCCGCCGGATCGTTGGTCTTGAAGATGCCCTGATATCCGGACTCGGCCCGCACCGCCGCCTCGACCTCCGGATCGTGGTAGAGCTTGGCCAGCGCGAGCAGCTTCGGGTTGTCCTTGTCCTCGGCTCTGGCGGCGAAGACATTGATGTACTGCCTGAGCTCCGGGCGCTCGGGATCATCGGTGAAGATGGTCTCGTTCTTGGTGAGACCGGCCGGGCGCGCGAAGGTGTCGTCGACGAATGCGGCATCGACGCTGTCCAGGGATTGCGCGGTCAGCGTCGGATCGATGGTCTTCAGGCTCACCTTGGAGGCCGCAGTGTCCACATCCTCGATCTTCGAATCCCAGCTCGCGCCGCCCTTCAGCACGATCAACCCGGCGGCGGCCAGGCCGAGCAGCGGTCGAACCTGATTGGCCGGATTGTTGCTCAGCGTGATCTGGCCGCCCTTGGGGATCTCGGCCACCGACTTGTGCTTACGCGAGTACAGGGTCAGCGGGAAGATCTCGGTCGCACCGATCGGCACCAGGGTGTCGTTATTGCGGACGTTGTAATTGGCCAGGTAGCGCACGTGCTGGAATTTGTTGAGGTCGATCCGGCGCTGTGCCAGTGCCGGATTCGGCTGGTTGTAGTCGGTGAAATTGTTGTTGGACTTTGTCGGTCTCGCCGATAAGGCCCGCAGCTATCCCGATCAGCTCTCGGGCGGTCAGAAGCAGCGGGTCGGCATCGCGCGGGCGCTGGCGACCTCACCGTCGCTGCTGCTCGCGGACGAATCGACCTCGGCACTGGATCCGGAGACCACCGGTGAGGTGCTGCGGCTGCTGAAGAAGATCAATCGCGAACTCGGCGTCACCATTGTCGTGATCACACACGAAATGGATGTCATCCGCGCGGTGGCCGATCGGGTCGCGGTGCTCGCCGAGGGGAAGATCGTCGAACTCGCCAGCACCTTCGAGGTTTTCGCGAGCCCGCAGGCGCCGCCGACACAATCGTTCGTGGAGACCGTGCTGCACAATCGGCCCGACGCCGAGCAATTGCGGCGACTCGACGAGCTACACGGCGGCCGGTTGGTCACGGTGGACATCGATGACCAGCGTGGAATCGGCGCCGCACTGGCCACCGCCGCACACGCGGGTGTCGAATTCGAGGTGGTGTACGGCGGGGTGAGCACGTTGCAGGACCGGACCTTCGGCAGTGTGACGCTGGCCCTGCACGGTTCGGATGACGACGTGGACAAGGTGATCGACGCACTCGATCGCCGCTAGCGCGCCTGCTCGCAGGTCGATGGAAAACGATCTGCGTCGGCTGAAAGGACTAGCCGTGCATACAGATTGGGACAAACTCCGGCCGGTACTGACCGAGGCCATCAGCACCACCATCTATTTGGTGCTGCTCACCTTTGTGGTGGGCGGATTGATCGGGCTGCTCCTCGGCACCGCCCTGTACACCACCCGCAAGGGCGGACTGCTCGCGAACGCGCCGATCAACCTGCTGCTGAACGTGCTGGTGAATGTGGTCCGGCCGATCCCGTTCATCATCCTGCTCGCGGCACTCGGTCCGGTCACCCTCGAAGTGGTCGGGACGACGATCGGCACGGAGGCCGCGGCCTTCGTCATGATCGTGGCGGCATCCTTCGGCATCGCCCGCATCGTGGAACAGAATCTGGTCACGGTGGATCCGGGCGTTATCGAGGCGGCCCGGGCCGTTGGGGCCGGTCCGCTGCGGATCATTCTGACGCTGTTGATCCCGGAAGCGTTGGGGCCCTTGGTCCTCGGCTATACCTTCGTGGTGATCGCCATTGTCGATATGTCCGCCATGGCGGGCACGGTCGGCGGCGGCGGGCTCGGCGATTTCGCGCTGGTCTACGGATATCAGCGCTTCGACTGGCAGGTGACGCTGGTGGCCACGCTGATCATTATCGTCGGGGTGCAGGGGATTCAGTTCCTCGGCAATTTCGTTGCACGAAAGGTGCTGCGCCGCTGAGTGTTCGACCTTTGGCTTCGCGACCGAGTGCGCTCTCGAGGCGAATTGCGTCGAGAGCGCACTCGGTCGGTCAGGACGTCAGCCCGCGTTCGCAGTGCACTGCGAATCGACAATGCGCGGTCCGCGCGGCGCCGAGCTGCCGAAGTTGAGCAGCGGCGGCGGTGCGGTCGGCCCGGCATTGGCAATCGCCTGCTGTTCGGCCTCGGCCCGGGTCGGTGCCCAGGCCCAGCCCAGGTGGTCATCGCCGTTGCGGGCCACGGCCGCGCACGCATTGGCGAACTGCACGATGACATGGCAGCTGGGCAGGCCGCACTGCTGCACCGCGGCGCGATCCGAATCGGCTCGGTTCGAGTAGTTGTACGCCCAGCCGAGGGTCGCATCGCCTCGCGACGAGGTCGAGATCGCCAGCGAGCCGTAGAGGCTCTCGTCCGCCTGTGCGGCACCGGCACCGGCGGCGATGCAGGCACCAGCGGATGCGGCCACCAGACCCATGGCAGCCTTGGACGACAGTGACATGTGATATCTCCCCAGTTCTGAAAGTCGCTTCGGATCGAGATCCGGACCGGTCCGATCCGAATTGTGCAAATCTTTCTAGCACCGCGATCCGACATAACGGGAATCAGCGATCCCACAGCGCCACAGCGCGTCCCGTCTCGGATGCGACCCTATGGCGCCGCCGCGAGGGCCTTCATTGATCTCGCAGGTGGGCGATGAGCGCAGGGTCATCTTCCCGCACGCCGCCGTGCTCACCCCATGGTGGGATCGGTATGCTGGCCGCCGTGACACTCCCATCTGCCCACGCACCGATGTAGTCACACCTTTTGTCGCCAAAACCCTGCTCTTTGTATGCCTTTCGCATTCTCACAGGGCGTCTGCGATGAATACCGTTGTGGAGTCGACTGTGCGGGCGAGACGGAAGAGTGACTCGATGCTGGTTGTCAATGAAGGGTCGGCGCAACGATCCGAACAGTGTGTGCTCGATTGGCTACGGACTTGGCACGGCCAATATGTCATTGTGGGGCTTGCTGTTTCGGGGTATCCCATCCCCGACAGCGACCCAGGTGGTGCGACGCAGCAGATGGACCTGGTGGTCATTACTCCGCGCGCTGTGGTCGTGATCGAAGTGCAGGAGATCGCTGCCGAGGTGACCGGCGGGGTGCTGTCGATGGGGGCCGACGGGCGCTGGCAGCTTTCCGGAATCGATGGGGAGCCGGTTCCCCTCCGCGACAGTGACCCATTCGGCAAGGTGGCGAGCAATGCGAACCTCCTGAGCCAGATAGTGCGCAGGCGACAACCGGACGCGCACGTGGACAGGCTGATCGTGGTCGTGCCGCCCCGAGAAGCGACCATCACACTGGACACCGAATCGCGAAAGCCCGGCGGCACCGTGGTCCTCGACTCGTCGGCGGGGTTGCGGGCCTGGTTCCTTCGAACGGCGAACCGGAAGCTGATCTGGACCGCGGAGCAGGCCTATGAACTGCTCGGCGAGCTCAGCCTTGCAGATGTGGTCACGATCGAAGAGCTTGTGGCCGAGGGATTTCCGTCGCAAACCAGACGACCCGCGCGCCCCGCATCGAAGGTGCTGGTGCAAGCGCATACGTCGGCCGCGCTCGGCGCCATCGAACTTCCCGACGACGGTCGCCTGTCGTCGGAGCTGTCACATTCCAGTACTCCACACCCGCCATGGCTCCCGACCGACATCGACGAGGAGCCGTTGACAGGCGTGGCACACTCGCGGTCCAAAGTCGGTGCTGATACGGGGGCGCATGCCCAGGTATCCGCGGCGCCGCCGGAGCCGCAGCCGGTGGACCGTCCGGATGCGCTGCGGCCGCAGCCGACTCGGTCGGCTCCGCAGTTGTCGTCGGCATTCACTGGCCAATGGTCGTCGTGGATCGCGCCCGATAGGTCGTCGGAAGAGCTTCCGTTCCACCGTGACCTCGACCGTCGAAGTCGATCGGTGGAAATGCGCCAGCATTGGACCGAGGACGCGGCGGAGTCTCTGTCGGAGATTCAGCCGCAGGCATTGGCGACAGCTCCGGCCGAGCCTTCGGCAATGGTTGGGGCGCAGCCTATTTCGGAGGAGGAGCCACTGCCTTCATCGACGGTTGCATTGGAACCGCCGCCGACGAGGGCCGAGCCGCAACCTATGCCATTGGTGTGGCCGGATAGCGCACCCGCCGCCGAACCAACGCACCGGGTTTCGGCTCCTCGGCTGGCTTCCGCGGTGCGCACCGGTGTCGCCACTGTGTGCGCCAAAGCGATGAAGCTCATCTCGGGCCTGCCGCAACTGCTCGCGACGGTGGTGGTGATCGGGGCAATAGTCGGCACGACCTGGTTGCTTATTTCCGAAGGTATGGACCCGACCCCTACCACCGTCGTCGAGCAACGCCCGGGATCGAGCACCGAGCCGACTGGGCCGCCGGAACCCGCACCCCCATCCGCGCCACCTGCGGCACGGTGCTTCCCATTCCAACAGCAGTGCTGATCCGCGCGGGCCGTCTCGTCACGGTCCGCGCCGCGGGTTCGTCGCGGCAGCGTATTCGCGGTCTAGACCGTGAAACCCAGGGCGCGCAGTTGTTCGCGGCCGTCTTCGGTGATCTTGTCCGGGCCCCACGGGGGCATCCAGACCCAGTTGATCTTGAGGTCTTCGGCCAGTCCGGAGCGCACGAGGGCATTGCGGGACTGATCCTCGATGACATCGGTCAGCGGGCAGGCCGCCGAAGTGAGGGTCATGTCGAGGGTGACGATATTGTCCTGGTCGACACTCATACCGTAGACCAGTCCGAGGTCGACGACATTGATGCCGAGTTCGGGGTCGACGACGTCGCGCATCGCCTCCTCGATATCCTCGAGCTGCTTGACGGCCTCGGCCGAAAGTTCGATCTGCTCGGTCGTTTCGGTCACTGGTGTCTCACTCATGCCGGCTTTCCATTCGTGGAGATATCGCTGCCCATAGTCCGCTTGGCCTCTTCGGCGGAGGTTATCCGAATCACCGCATCCTTGAACGCCAGCCAACCCAGTAGCGCGCACTTGACCCGCGCCGGATACTTCGACACTCCACCGAGCGCGATGCCGTCGCCGATCATGTCCTCATCGCCCTCGACGGTGCCGCGGCTGGAGATCATCGCGTTGTAGGAGTCGACGACCTTCAGCGCCTGCTGCACCGGCAGTCCGATGACCTGGTCGGTGAGGATCGAGGTGGCGGCCTGACTGATCGAGCAGCCCTGGCCGTCGTAGGACACATCGGCGACATCACCGTTGTCGTCGAGCTGGACGCGCAAGGTCACCTCGTCACCACAGGTCGGGTTGACGTGGTGCACCTCGGCCCCGAACGGCTCCCGCAGCCCGCGGTGATGCGGGTGCTTGTAGTGATCCAGGATCACTTCCTGGTACATCTGCTCCATGCGCATGTCTTATGCAACTCCGAAGAAGCTCTGGGCCTTCCGCACGGCGGCTACCAGCTGGTCCACCTCGTCCAGGGTGTTGTAAACCGCGAACGACGCACGGGCCGTCGCCGGCACGCCGAGGCGGCGCATCAGCGGCCACGCGCAGTGGTGGCCCACGCGCACCGCGACGCCCTCGTCGTCCAGGATCTGCCCGACGTCATGGGCGTGAATGCCCTCGACCACGAAGGAGACCGCGCCGCCGCGGTCGATGTTCTCGACCGGGCCGATGATCCGCACGCCCGCGATCGCGGCGAGTCCGTCCAGCGCTGCACCGGTGAGCGCATGTTCGTGTGCCGCAACGGCTTCCATGCCGATCGCTTCGAGATACCGCACGGCCGCGCCCAATCCGACCACCTGCGAGGTCATCGGCACACCGGCCTCGAAACGCTGCGGTGGCGGCGCGTAGGTGCTGCCCTCCATGGTGACGGTCTCGATCATCGAACCGCCGGTGATGAACGGCGGAGTCTCCGCGAGCACCGCCCGCCGCCCGTAGAGCACGCCGACACCGGACGGTCCGAGCATCTTGTGCCCGGAGAACGCGGCGAAGTCGACACCGAGTTCACGGAAGTTCACCGGCATATGCGGCACCGACTGGCAGGCGTCGAGCACTGTCAGCGCGCCGACTTCCTTTGCCCGGCGGACCATTTCGGCGACATCGGTGACCGCGCCGGTCACATTCGACTGGTGCGTGAACGCGACAACCTTGGTCGCGGGCGACAATTCGAGCGAATCGAGATCGATGCGGCCATCATCGGTGATGCCGTACCACTTCAGGGTCGCACCGGTACGGCGCGCGAGTTCCTGCCACGGCACAAGATTCGCGTGATGTTCGAGCTCGGTGATGACGATCTCGTCGCCCGGACCCACGTGGTATGGGAAGCGGTTGTCGGAGAACGCGTAGGTCACCAGATTCAGCGATTCGGTCGCATTCTTGGTGAACACGATCTCGTCGGCGTCCACACCGACGAACCGGGCGATATCGGCCCGCGCGCCCTCATAGGCGTCGGTGGCCTCCTCGGCCAGTTGGTGCGCACCACGGTGCACGGCCGAATTGCGCTCGACGAGGAATTCGCGTTCGGCGTCGAGCACGGCGAGGGGACGCTGCGAGGTCGCGCCGGAGTCCAGGTACACCAACGGTTTCCCGTCCCGAACCGTGCGGCTCAGGATCGGGAAGTCGGCCCGGATCCGGGCGACGTCGAGGGTACGGACCGTGGCGGTCATATCAGGCTCCAGCGGTAGCGGTCTGAGTAAAACGGACGTAGCCGTTCGCATCGAGTTCTTCGGCCAGCTCGGCGCCGCCCTCGGCGACGATGCGGCCGCCGACGAATACGTGCACGAATTCGGGCTGGATGTAGCGCAGGATGCGGGTGTAGTGGGTGATCAGCAGGATGCCACCGTGCTCGCGCTCCTTGTACCGGTTCACACCCTCGGAAACGATGCGCAGTGCGTCGACGTCCAGGCCGGAGTCGGTCTCGTCCAGAATGGCGATCTTGGGCTTGAGCAGACCCAGCTGCAGGATCTCGTGGCGCTTCTTCTCACCGCCGGAGAAGCCCTCGTTCACGCTGCGCTCGGCGAAGGCGGCGTCGATCTCCAGCTCGTTCATCGACTCCTTCACCTCCTTGACCCAGGTGCGCAGCTTGGGGGCCTCGCCGCGGACCGCGGTGGCGGCGGTGCGCAGGAAGTTCGACATCGAGACGCCGGGAACCTCGACCGGGTACTGCATGGCCAGGAACAGACCCGCACGCGCACGCTCGTCGACGGACATCGCCAGGACGTCCTCGCCGTCGAGGGTGATCGAGCCGGAGGTCACCGTGTACTTCGGGTGTCCGGCGATCGCGTAGGACAGCGTCGACTTGCCGGAACCGTTGGGGCCCATGATCGCGTGTGTCTCACCGGATTTGATGGTGAGGTTCACGCCCTTGAGGATCTTGATGGGCTCGGCGGTCTCGTCCGGGTTGGCGACCTCGACGTGCAGGTCCTTGATTTCCAGGGTGGTCATCGAATTCGGATTCCTTACTGACAAAGGGGTTGGTTGGTCATGCGCCGATTGCGGCGAGTTCGGCCTCGATGGCCGACTCCAGCCGCTCCCGGACCTCGGGGACCGCGATCTTCTGGATGATCTCGTGGAAGAAACCGCGCACCACCAGACGGCGGGCGGCGTCCTCCGGGATACCGCGGGCGCGCAGGTAGAACAGCTGCTCGTCATCGAAACGACCGGTGGCGCTCGCATGGCCAGCGCCGACGATCTCGCCGGTCTCGATTTCCAGATTCGGCACCGAATCGGCGCGCGCGCCATCGGTGAGCACCAGGTTGCGGTTCACCTCGAAGGTGTCGGTGCCCTCGGCGGCCGCGCGGATGAGCACGTCGCCGACCCATACCGTGCGGGCATCGCCCTTGGGGGAATGCGGATCACCTTGCAGCGCACCCTTGTACAGCACATTGGACTTGCAGTGCGGGACCGCGTGGTCGACGAGCAGGCGCTGCTCGAAATGCTGACCGGCGTCGGCGAAGTAGAGGCCGAGCAATTCGGCATCGCCGCCGGGACCCGCGTAGCGGACATTGCCGGTGAGGCGCACCAGATCACCGCCGAGGGTGACCGAGGTGTGCCGCAGAGTGGCGTCGCGTCCGAGCTGGGCGTGGTGCGCGGTGGCGTGCACGGCATCGTCGGCCCAGTCCTGGATCGCGACCACGATCAGCTTGGCGCTGTCGCCCAGCACGAATTCGATGTTCTCGGCGTAGGTTCCGCTGCCCCGCTGGTCGATGACCACGGTGGCGACGGCGAAGTTGCCGAGCCGGACCTGCAGGTGGCCGTATGCGGTCTTACCCTCGCCCGGACCGGTGACGGTAACGGTAACCGGTTCGGCGACTTCGACTTCCGCGCCGACCGAGATCACGGTCGCCTGCTCGAAACCCGAATACGCCTGGGCCGCAACCCGATCCGACGGTACACCGGCCGCACCGAGACGAGAGTCGGTGCGCGCCACCGTTTCCACCGTCACACCGGCGACCGGAGCCACCTCGACGGTGACCGCGCCGTCCTGGACGGCGGTGCCGTCCTGCAGGCCGCGCAGGCGGCGCAGCGGGGTGAACCGCCACGCCTCATCCTTGGCCGAGGGCACTTCGAAGGCATTGACGTCGAAGGAAGTGAATACCTCCCCCTTGTTGACTGCCGGGATGCGAGCCTCAGCGGCCGCGGCAACGTTGTCCAGGGCTGCCATCAGCCGACGGCTCCTTCCATCTGCAGTTCGATCAGGCGGTTCAGCTCGAGCGCGTACTCCATCGGGAGTTCCTTGGCGATCGGCTCGACGAAGCCGCGCACGACCATCGCCATCGCCTCGTCCTCGGTGAGGCCGCGGCTCATCAGGTAGAACAGCTGGTCCTCGGACACCTTCGAGACGGTGGCCTCATGGCCCATCGTCACGTCGTCCTCGCGGATATCGACGTAGGGGTAGGTGTCGGAGCGGCTGATCGTATCGACAAGCAGCGCATCACATTTCACGGTCGACTTGGAACCGTGCGCACCCTTGTTGACCTGGACCAGGCCGCGGTAGGAGGCCCGGCCGCCGCCGCGCGCCACCGACTTGGACACGATGGTCGACGAGGTATGCGGCGCCAGGTGCAGCATCTTCGCGCCGGTGTCCTGGTGCTGGCCCTCGCCAGCGAACGCGACCGAGAGCACCTCGCCCTTGGCGTACTCACCCATCATCCACACGGACGGGTACTTCATGGTGACCTTGGAGCCGATATTGCCGTCGATCCACTCCATGGTCGCGCCGGCCTCCGCCTTGGCCCGCTTGGTGACCAGGTTGTAGACGTTGTTCGACCAGTTCTGGATGGTGGTGTAGCGGCAGCGGCCGCCCTTCTTCACGATGATCTCGACCACCGCGGAGTGCAGCGAATCCGACTTGTAGATCGGCGCGGTGCAGCCCTCGACATAGTGCACGTAGGCGCCCTCGTCGACGATGATCAGGGTCCGCTCGAACTGGCCCATGTTCTCGGTATTGATCCGGAAGTAGGCCTGCAGCGGAATGTCGACGTGCACGCCCGGCGGCACATAGATGAACGATCCACCCGACCATACGGCGGTGTTCAGCGCGGAGAACTTGTTGTCACCGGCTGGGATAACCGTGCCGAAGTACTTCTCGAAGATCTCCGGGTGCTCGCGCAGACCGGTGTCGGTGTCCAGGAAGATGACGCCCTGGGCCTCCAGATCCTCACGGATCTGGTGGTAGACGACCTCGGACTCGTACTGCGCGGCGACACCGGCGACCAGGCGCTGCTTCTCCGCCTCCGGGATGCCGAGCCTGTCGTAGGTGTTCTTGATGTCCTCGGGCAGATCTTCCCAGCTCTCGGCCTGCTTCTCGGTCGAGCGCACGAAGTATTTGATGTTGTCGAAGTCGATACCGTCGAGGTTGGAGCCCCAGCTCGGCATCGGCTTGCGATCGAAGATGCGCAATGCCTTGAGCCGGTGCTCGAGCATCCACTCGGTCTCGTTCTTCTTGGCCGAGATGTCGCGGACGACAGCCTCGGACAGGCCTCGTTGCGCACTGGCACCGGCCTCATCCGAATCGGCCCAGCCGTAACCGTATTTGCCCAGGGAAGCGATGGTTTCTTCCTGAGTGAGCGGTTGCACCTGGTCGGTGGTTGTCGTCATTCGGCACTCCTTCCGGAGTCGTTCGTACGTACCGCTGCGGGCTGTGCAGCGGCCTTATGGGAAGCGTTCTCGGTATCGGTAGTAGGCAGAACGAACAGCGGCACGTGGGTCGTGCACGCGCAATCACCGTTGGCGATCGTCGCAAGTCGCTGTACGTGGGTGCCGAGCAGGTCCCGGAAGGCCTCGAGTTCGGCCTCGCACAGCTGTGGGAATTCCTCGGCGACGTGGGCCACCGGGCAGTGGTGCTGGCAGATCTGGACGCCAGCGCCGACCTTGCGGGTGGACGCGGCGAATCCGGCGTCGGTAAAGGCCTCCGCGATCTCCTCCGCCTTGGCGGTGGTGTTCTCCGCGGTGTGCTCGGCGACCGGTTCGATGCCCTTGACGACGGTCCTGGCCCGCCTGCGCGCGAATTCGGTGATGGCCTGCTCGCCGCCGATCTCACCGAGCTGCCGAATCGCCGCCCCGGCCAGATCGTCATAGGCATGGCCGAGCCGTCCCCGGCCGACGGCCGTGAGCTGGTATTGCTTGGCCGGACGGCCGCGACCCTTCTGCTGCCACGGCGCCGAGCGGCTCGCCCGCGCCTGACCGGATTCGATCAGCGCGTCCAGGTGCCGACGGACACCCGCTGGCGTCAGGCCGAGCTTGGTGCCGATCGCGGTCGCGGTGATCGGCCCCTCTTCGAGCAACAGTTGGACAACGGCGGCTCTGGTGTGTCCCTCACCGCTCGTGACCAGGGTCGCAGGCGCAGCAGAAGAGGCGACACCGGTACGGCGACCGGTGCCTCCATCCTCGTCGTGCGGCAAACCCACGGTTTTCACAACACCAGTGTGACGGAATTATTTCCCGGAATCTAATAAGGGTGCCCTGAGTTGCCATGCCGATGACCTGCGCGGGAGCACTTCGGCAGCGGACAGGCGACTGCACCAAGTTCACCACCTGCGCCTCCTGCGCCGCGGCAGACCTTCGCATCCGGCAGAATTGCCAGTGCGATTTAGGACACACCTCGATGATCAAATCCTGAGGCACTGTTCAGCGCACGGCGGCCGAGGGTGCGCCCGGGTCCGATCGTCATGAGAACGTGCTCCCCGGTCGGTTCCGCGGAGCACCGGAACTGCCGGTCGCATCGGTTACGCTGGCCGCGTGATGTCAGGCGAGCACGGCGAAGAAGGTGTCGAACGCCGGTCGGACACCTCGAGCACCCTGATTCGACTGCGCCGGACTGCACCGATCAACACCGCCATTTCGCTGGGTCGTCGCATCATCGGACTCGATGTGCCGCCGGACCACACCGTCGGCGACACCTTCCACGTCAACGAACCCGAGGCCGCCGAGCTCAACCCGCAGGAGACAGCGCAACTGCGCCGGGTCCGGCTGCTCGGCGCGACCGGTTCGGTCATGATGGCCATCGGCGCCCTCGGGCTCGGCGCCCAGCCCACGCTGCAGAATCCGACCTACGGCCGGGCCATTTTGGGGCTGCCCGCGCGGGTACACAATTCCGGGCTGGCCACGACCATGGTCGGCACGGTCATCGTGATGTTGGCCTGGCTGCTACTCGGACGCTTCGCTCTGGGCCTGCAATCCAATCGCATTCGCCGGATCAGCCGCTCGCAGTTGGACCGCACCCTGCTGCTGTGGATTATCCCGCTGTCGGTCGCGCCGCCGATGTTCAGCCAGGACGTCTACTCCTACCTGGCACAGGGGGAGATCGCGGCGAACGGGCTCGACCCCTACGACGTGGGTCCGGTACAGGGCCTCGGCCAGGACCATATCCTGACTCGCAGCGTCCCGAATATCTGGCAGAATTCGCCCGCGCCATACGGACCGCTATCAATCTGGCTGGGCAAGGGCATCGCCGAAATCGTCGGCGACAATATGCTCGCCGGGGTACTGCTGCACCGGATGCTGGCGCTCATCGGTGTCGCCTGCATCGTCTGGGCATTGCCCCGACTGGCACAGCGGTGCCGAGTATCGCCCGTCGCCGCACTGTGGCTCGGCGCGGTCAATCCGCTGGTGATATTCCATCTGGTATCCGGTGTGCACAACGAGGCGATGATGCTCGGCCTGATGCTGGTCGGGTTGGAATACTGCCTGGCGGCCCTGAGCAATACCGGCCCGATGCGCGGACACACACTCGTGCTGCTCTTAGCGGGCACCACCCTGATCGCGCTGTCCACCACCGTCAAGATCCCGTCGATGCTGGCGCTGGCGTTCGTGTGGATGGCATTGAGCCGAAAGTGGGGCGGCGATATGCGCGCCGTACTCAGTTCGGCACTGCTGCTCGGCTGCGTCACCGGCGCCGTCATGCTCGCGGTCTGTCTCGGCAGCGGTCTCGGATTCGGGTGGATAGACACCCTGACCATGGCCAACTCGGTGCGCAGTTGGATGTCACTGCCCACCGCACTCGGCGTCGCCACCGGATTCGGGGGCGTCCTGCTGGGATTGGGCGACCACACCACCGCCCTGCTGAGCATTACCCGCCCGATCGCGGCGGCCGCGGCGACACTGGTGGTGGTGCGGCTGATGGTGGCCACCTGGCGCGGTCGGCTGCATCCGGTCGGTGCACTCGGTGTCGCCTTCGGCGCGGTCGTCCTGCTGTTTCCGGTGGTGCAGCCCTGGTATCTGCTCTGGGGCATCGTCCCGCTGGCGGCCTGGGCCAGCCGACCCGCCTTCCGGGTTCCGGCGACGATCGCCTCGGCGGCGATCAGCGTCATGCTCATGCCGTCGGGTAGCGAAATCCCCCCGTTCGTCCTTATCTATGCGGCCTGCATCACGGTCCTCACTTGTGCGTTGATGATCCTGGCAACCCGCAAGTCACTGCCATGGCGGATGCACCAGTCCGGCACCAACTCCGCGGCCACCGCGGCCGGTCCTGCCGGACCACCGAGCTGACTTGGCAGGGGTGTCGTCCCGGTCACATCCGTCGACCGCTTACGGTGTGACACCGTGAGGGAGCGAAGCGAGCGCACAATGGGCACAGCACCCTTGGACGCGACGGAGCCGAGCACCGAGGCGCGATGGTGACCGCAGCCTCGGGACCAGCCGTCTGTATCGACGGCGTCGTCAAGCGATACGGCGAGACCACCGCGGTCGACGGGATCAGCTTCGCTGTCGAACGGGCACAGGTGCTGGCCCTGCTCGGGCCGAACGGGGCGGGCAAGACCACGACCGTGGAAATGTGCGAGGGATTCCACGCTCCGGATGCGGGTTCGGTCCGGGTGCTCGGACTCGATCCGATCGCCGACTCCGACCGGCTGCGCCCGCGCATCGGCGTCATGCTGCAGGGCGGCGGCGCGTACCCGGGCGCCCGGGCGGGCGAGATGCTCGATCTGGTCGCCGCCTATTCGGCGGATCCGCTCGATCCGGACTGGTTGCTGAAAACCCTTGGCCTGCAGGACAACCGGCGCACCCCCTACCGTCGCCTCTCCGGCGGTCAGCAGCAGCGGCTGGCCTTGGCCTGCGCACTGGTCGGGAAGCCGGAGATCGTCTTTCTCGACGAGCCGACCGCGGGCCTGGACGCCCAGGCCCGGCTGATCGTCTGGGAGCTCATCGACGCGCTGCGCCGCGACGGGGTGAGCGTACTGCTCACTACACACATGATGGACGAGGCCGAGCAGCTCGCCGACCAGCTGGTGATCATCGATCACGGGCAGATCGTCGCCTCCGGAACACCCGCCGAGGTGACCGCACACGGCGCGGCCGGGCAGCTGCGCTTCACCGCCCCACCGAAACTCGATCTGCGGCTGCTGAAAACCGCTCTGCCGGAAGGCTTCTCGCCGCGCGAGATGACGCCGGGATCGTATCTGGTCGAGGGCGAGATCAACCCGCAGGTGCTGGCGACGGTGACCGCATGGTGCGCACAGCAGAATGTGCTGGCCACCGATATCCGGATCGATCAGCGCCGCCTCGAGGAAGTCTTCCTGGAACTGACCGGACGGGACCTACGCGGATGAACCAGCCAGATCGCGTCGAGAACCGCTTCACACCGGGTACCTTCACCCCCGATCCGCGCCCGAGCAGCCGCATCGCGATGATGACCGCGCAGACCCGGCTCGAGCTGATCCTGTTGCTGCGCAATGGCGAACAGCTGCTGCTGACCATGTTCATACCGATCACCCTGCTGGTCGGGCTCAGCCTATTGCCCTTCGGCGACCTCGGTACCGATCGGGTCGACAAGATCGTGCCCGCGGTAATGATGGTTGCGGTCATGTCGACCGCCTTCACCGGACAGGCCATCGCGGTCGGATTCGACCGGCGCTATGGCGCGCTCAAGCGCCTCGGGGCCACCCCACTCCCCCGCTGGGGCATCGTGGCGGGCAAGAGCGCCGCGGTCCTGATCGTCGTAGTGCTGCAGGCAATCCTGTTGGGCGCCATCGGATTCGCGCTCGGTTGGCGGCCCGACCTCGCCGGGCTCGGGCTCGGCGCGCTGGTGATCGCGCTCGGCACCGCCACCTTCGCGGCAATGGGGCTGCTGCTCGGCGGCACGCTCAAGGCAGAGATCGTGCTGGCGCTGGCGAATATCCTGTGGTTCGCCATGCTCGGCATTGCGAGCGTGGTGTTCGCATCCGAGGATCTGCCATCGGCGGTGAATGTGCTTGTGCGGCTGGTGCCCTCGGGGGCGCTGGCGGTCACCCTCGAAGACGCCATGCGCAGCAGCGTGGACTGGTTCGGTATCGCGGTGCTCGCCGTCTGGGGCGCGGTCAGCGGCTTCCTCGCTACGCGTTTCTTCCGTTTCGACTGAGGTCGGACCCGGCCGCGCGCTCGAGTCGAATCCGGCGATCGACTTTCCTCGAAAGTGCAGGCCCAACGTAGTTCGGGCTCGCAACGACGATATGTAGTAGACCGCCTGCAGGCGGCCCAACCGGCCCGGCTACCATCATTGCGTGCTGTATCGCGCATTTCTGCGACTCGTCGATCTGCTCCCGCTGCCCTCGTTGCGGGTGCAGCGATTGATCGCCGTTGCGGTCATCGTCTCCCAGGCCGGGATCGCCGTCACCGGCGCGATCGTGCGCGTCACCGCGTCCGGACTCGGCTGCCCGACCTGGCCGCAGTGCTTCCCCGGCAGCTTCACCCCGACCGGCGTCGCCGAGGTTCCGGTACTGCACCAGACCGTCGAGTTCAGCAATCGCATGCTGAGCTTCGCGGTGACCCTGTGCGCGGCACTCATCGTGCTCGCGGTCACCCGGGCCCGGCGCCGCCGCGAGGTGCTGGTGTACGCGTGGCTCATGCCCGGCGGCACCGTGCTGCAGGCGGTCATCGGCGGTATCACCGTGCGCTCCGGACTGCTGTGGTGGACGGTCTCGGTGCATCTGCTGGCGTCGATGCTGATGGTGTGGGTCTCGGTCGTCATGTTCGCGAAGGTCAGCGAACCCGATGACGGCATCGAGGTGACCCAGGCACCCACACCGCTGCGCTGGCTCACCGCACTGAGCGGTATCGCACTCGCCGCCGTCCTCATCGCGGGCACGCTGGTCACCGGCGCGGGACCGCATGCGGGCGATAAGAGCATCGAGCGCCCCGTCGAACGCCTCCAGGTCGAGATCGTCACCCTGGTCCACCTGCACTCACAACTGCTGGTCGGCTATCTCGCGCTGCTCATCGGCCTGACCTTCGGCCTCTTCGCGGTCGGCATCACCCCCGCCGTGCGCACCCGCCTGTTCGTACTGCTCGGTCTGGTTTGTGCACAGTCCCTGGTAGGTGTCGTGCAGTACTTCACCGACGTACCGGCCGCCTTGGTCGCCACCCACGTCGGCGGCGCGGCCGCCTGCACCGCCGCCACCGCAGCGCTGTGGGCGTCATTGCGCACTCGCGAACACATCTCGGCACCGGTCCCGAACCCAGCCGAACAGTCGGCGTAGTCGGTACGAACCCGCAGCCCCGTATCGCGCCGAACTCCCATCGACACAGGGATGCGAATCCCGGCGCGCCCTCGTCTCCATGACCGCTGTTGGCGCACCGGGTGGCGGCTGGATGCATACGCATCACATTGCGCAAAGGCGAGCAGTGGATCCCATGCGACAGGCAAGCTGGCATTGAGCCACAGGTTGCCGAGGGCATCCGGAGTGGCGAAGCCATCGTCGATGACAGGAGCGGGCATGAGCGAAGCCGGGTCGGATACCGCAGCGGTGATGAATCCAGCAGGGGCGGGTACCCGAGCAGCCAAGCTCTTTCCAGAAATCGAGCCGTATGAGCACGGACTCCTCGACGTTGGCGATGGGAACCAGATCTATTGGGAGACCAGCGGGAACCCGACAGGCAAACCCGCACTTGTGGTGCACGGCGGCCCGGGCGGCGGTGGGCGACACGGACCGCGAAAGTTGTTCGACCCCAGCGTGTATCGGATCGCATTGTTCGATCAACGCGGATGCGGGGAGAGCGTGCCACACGCCTCCGATCCCGCTGTGGATATGGCGCACAACACCACTGCGCATTTGATCGCGGATATGGAGCGGCTGCGCGAACATCTCGGCATCGATCGGTGGCTGCTGTACGGCGGATCATGGGGATCCACCTTGATCCTGGCGTACGCGCAGCATTATCCGGAACGGGTCAGTGCGGTCGTGCTCGTCGGCGTCACGATGACTCGACCAGAAGAGATCGATTGGCTGTATCACGGTGTCGCACGGTTATTACCCGGCCCATGGGAGGCGTTTCGGGACGGAGTGCCCACCGCCGAACGCGACGGGAATCTGGTCGCAGCGTACAACCGGCTCATGAACAGCCCGGACGCCGCGGTCCGCGCCAAAGCCGCGCGGGACTGGTGCGCCTGGGAGGATGCGGTCATCGCGCATGAAAACCTCGGCACTCCTGGGCAATACAGCGCCAAGGCCGACGATGCGATGCTGGCGTTCGTGCGGATCTGTACGCACTACTTCACCAACGCCGCGTGGCTCGATGACGGCGTCCTGCTGCGCGAGGTGCACAAGCTCGCCGAAATCCCGGCCGTGCTGATTCACGGCCGCCTCGACCTGTCCGGACCCCTCTATTCAGCGTGGCAATTGGCGCGGGCATGGCCGAGTGCCGAGCTGCGCGTGATCGATGACTCCGGCCATACCGGCAGTCCCGCCATGGGACGCGCGATTCTGGAAGCACTGGCGCGCTTCGGCGGTGCCGGTGCTTGATATCACCCGCTGATCATCTCGGCCGCGCGCTCCGCGATCGCGTAGACGGTCGCGGCGGTGTTGGCCGAGGGAATCGACGGCATTACGGACGCGTCGGCGACCCGGAGGCCGCTGATGCTGTGCACGCGCAATTCGCTGTCGACAACAGATGTCGCGGTATCACCCATCGCGCACGTGCCCACCGGGTGGAAGTACGACTGGAGCGCGGCCTTCGCGAACTCACGAAGGGCGTTGTCGTCGTCGACGGCGGGGCCGGGTGCGGCTTCTGCTTCGCGCCATTCGTCGTACGCGCTCGCGTCACCGATCTGGCGCGCCAGGCGCAGTGCGGTGATGATCGTGTGGAGGTCCCGCTCGTCGCCCAGGTAGTTCGGGTCGATTATCGGCAGTGAGCCGGCGTCCGGCGCCGAGAGCAGGACGCTGCCGCGGCTGCGCGGCTGCATCACTGCAGCGGCGATCACGTACCCGACCACGCTCCCGTCATCGCCCGGCAGGCCGATGCCGGTGGAATCAATGAAGAGAAGTTGCACATCGGGGCCGTCGTTCGCGGCGTGCTCCGTCTGGATCAGACCGATGGCATCGCCGTGACCGCTGCCATGGGTGGGCGGTATCGGCCGTGTGGACTTGTAGACCACCGGCGCCATGACGTGGTCATGTAGGTTCGCCCCTACGCCTGGCAGGTCCAGCGCGACCTCGACGCCGACGTCACGAAGATGCGCCTGCGGACCGATTCCGGACAGCATCAGCAACTGCGCCGAGCCGATTGTGCCCGCGGCGAGCACGACTTCACCAGCGCATGCGACGGAGATCGATGCTGCTGCGCCAGTGCTGTACTCGACGCCGGTGCAGCGGCCGTTCTCGATGCCGAGCCGATGTACGACCGCGTCGGCAACAAGGTCGAGGTTCGGACGCGACAATGCGGGCAGCAGGTATGCCTCGGCGGCGCTGATCCGTTTGCCGTCGACGATGTTCTGGAAGGTCGGACCGAAGCCGAGTTCCAGGCCGCCACCGATATCGCTTGCCCTGCGGTATCCACACTGGGCCGCAGCATCGAGGCCAGCGGCGATCACCGGGTGCAGCGGATCAATCGGTCCCACCCGCATCGGGCCGCCGTCGCCGCGTAGTGCCGGGTCGCCCCCGACGACGGTCTCACTGCGCTTGAAGTAGGGCAGCAGGTCGTCGAATCCCCAGCTCTTGGCGCCGACCTGCGGCCACGCGGCGTAGCTGGCTCGGTGGCCGCGAACGAACATCATCCCGTTGGTCGCCGACGAACCGCCGATGCCCCTGCCTCGCACCAACCGCACCGACGACCCCGTGGCCGATTGCACGGTTGTCGAATCGCCCCAGTCCACCGATGTGCCGATCATCATGGGCCACATCGGTGGAGTGGCACTGGCGGGCGGCGGCGTCGCGCTGCCCGCCTCGAGGAGCAGCACGCGCGCGCTCGGATCCTCGGTGAGTCGGCTGGCGATCACGGACCCGGCGGTGCCGGCGCCTACGACGACGAAGTCATACGAGTTCGATGAGGTTGACATGAACGTTCCTTCCCGCCTGATGCAATGTTATCGATGGAACGGCATTTACGATACCACTGATACATCCACCGATACCAGAAATTTGTTATCGTTGGAAACATGCTTCGTACCGCACCGCCTACTCCGCGGTCCAAGACGGCGGACAAGATGCTGGAAGCCGCCGCCGAGTTACTCGGTACGGGTGGCGTGGACGCGGTGTCGACGCGTGCGGTGGCGGCCGCGGCCGGGGTTCAGCCGCCGACGATCTATCGCCAGTTCGGCGACAAGGAAGGACTGCTGGACGCCGTCGTAGGCCACGTCCTCAGCAAGTACCTGCAGGACAAGCGACGAGCCGTCGTCACCGACGACCCTGTGCAGGACTTGCGCGAGTCATGGGATCTGCATGTCGACTTCGGCCTGACGCACCCGGACTGCTACGTCCTTGCCTATGTCCAGTCCCGGCCCGGCAAGATGCCGTCACCGGCCAGGGAGACACTCGATCTCCTGCAACAGATGATCGCGCGAATCGGCGACCGCGGCCTTCTTCGGATGAGCGTCAAGCGTGCGACCGAGCTGATGCACGCCGCCGCCGTTGGCTACGTCGTGAGTCAACTTCGCGTCCCACCCGGGGAGCGCGATCCCCAACTGTCGAAGATCGCCTGGCACAACGCGATCGCCGGGATCATCACCGATCAGGGCGCGCAGCGGTCGATGCCCTCGGACCTGCCCGAACGCGCTGTCGCCTTGCGCGAGGCGTTGCGGGGCAACGCCGATGACGCGTTGACGCCCGCCGAACGAACACTGATGGCCGAGTGGCTCGATCGCTTGGCAGATCGGACGAACACCTAGTTCATCGGGATCCTTCGGCGGAGCCGGGGGTTGATATCAAAGATCCGATGATCGGATGCAATCCTGCCCGGAACGGCGGGCGCGGTTAGTCTGACAGACATGCCGGTCACCGTCCTTGTGCCAGATGATTACGGAGTCGGCGTGCTGGCCCGGCTCGATGGGATTCACCCCGTGCGGTACACGCCGGGTGAACCATTGCCCGCCGCAGCGGAATTGGCGGAGGTGCTGGTTCCGGCGTTTCTGACCGGTCCCGAATCGATCGATCCGGCCGGACTGCCGAAGCTGCGACTGGTGCAGATGCTCACGGCCGGGACCGAACGGTGGATCGGTCGGCTGCCCGACGGGGTCATGCTGTCGAATGCCCGTGGCGCGCATGGTGGCAGTTCCGCGGAATGGGTTGTCGCGGCACTGCTGACGATCTATCGCGACCTGGTCGAATTCGCCGATGCCCAGCGGCAGCGCCACTGGCACTACCATCAGACCGACACCCTGGCCGGCAAGCGAATTCTCGGCATCGGCGCGGGTGATCTCGCTATCGAATTGCGCCGCAGGCTGGAGGCTTTCGATGCGACCTTGACGCTGGTCGGCACGACGGCCAGAGACGGGGTGCACGGCGTCGACGAACTACCGGGACTGCTCGGCGATTACGACGCCGTCGTACTGATGGTTCCGGTGACCGACCAGACCATCGGCATGGTCGACGCGCAATTCCTCGCCGCGATGGCCGATGGCGCGATATTGGTGAACGTCGCGCGGGGCCCCGTCGTGCAGACCCGAGCACTACTCGCCGAACTCCAGTCGGGGCGGCTACGCGCCGCCTTGGACGTCACCGACCCGGAGCCGCTGCCATCCGATCACCCGTTGTGGACCGCGCCCGGTCTACTGCTGACGCCGCACGTCGCGGGTAGCAGCAGGGGCAGTCTCGAACGTGCCTACGCCGTCGTCGCTGCGGAAATCACCCGATACGCGGCCGGCGAACCTCCGAAAAACCTTGTGCGTGGAGACTACTGACAGCCTGGAACACGGTCAGCGCCGATGGGTCGCCGGACAAATCACCGCCGCGGCCGAGTAACCCGCGCAAGCGTCCTGATCAGCGCATCCGATGCCAGCTGCGCGCGCTGGATGCGAAATCCCGCGTAGCACGGGTCTCCGTTCTCGACGAGACCGACGAGCATCGGCTCGTCCAGATGTTCCGCGGCGAAGGCGTATACGCGCTCCAGCTTGGGGACGATCAGTCCGTAGTCCAGCGCCCGCGCGACACGACCCTCCAGCGCGAGTACCGCGTCGACCGACAATTCCGTCAGCGGATACACCTCGGGAAATACATTGCGCAGGTCGAGGAACAGGCGAACCGAGCTGCGCCGCGGATCGGCCGACCAGCCGCCGAGGCGGCCGAACCGGCCCAGCGCCAGCGTCGGCCGCGCCACCAGCACGTGGGTGAACAGCACCCGCATGAGCGTCACGTTGATCATCAGTCGCTCGGCGGGCAGCTCGGCCTCGGCCAACTCCTGATGCTCCAAATAGCCGGAGACAATGCTGCGGTTGTGCGCCCGGTACCACGCCGCGGGAGAAGGCGCGATGAGGAATTCGAGCCAGAGCCGGGCACCAGGTGTCGACGCGTCGCGGACACCGTCCCGATGGAGCAGGGCGGCCTCTAGTTTGTCGTGCAGCAGACGGTCGTTGATGGCGCGCCACCATGGGCTGCCGGTCTCTGGATCGAGTACGCCGCGCGCAAGTTCCCAACGCAGGAACGCGATTTCGGCGCGACCGTAGCCGCGCAGCTCCGGTGGATAGCAGCTCTCGGCCAGCGCGACACGCTGGTGTGCGTCGGTGTGCGCGGCGCCGACCCGCCGAGCCGCCAGCTCACTCGCCTTATCCGCGTTCATCGTCACCTACTCTACGAGCCGAACACGAGACCAGGCACCCATCACCATTCCGATGTCGCTCATTGGATGACCCATTCATGTTTCGATGGACGGATGTCCACTGTCGGCCTATCAAGATCATAGGGATGCCACGGCGACATCGCCCGAAAAGCGGCCCGCCCGCGGGTCGACCTGATCTTGGTCCCCCGCCTCGCACGGCCGGATGAACCCGGGAAATCCAGTTCGTGCGAATTGGCGTCAAGGGCGCGAGACTAGAAGGCATAAGAGATTTGTAAAGATCGCTTGCGCGAACGGCTCGCTCATTTCGCGAGGCCTACCGTGGAGTGGTCGAACCGCGGCAGGGAGGTGTCGGTGGCGACAGACGTGATCGGCAAGATCGCCCGGGTGACCGCGACGATCAAGCCGGACCATCTCGGCGAGGTTTTGATCGAGGTGCGGGCGGGGACAGAGCGATTCCTCGCGCGTCCTGCCGACGGCGAGACAACCATTCCGAGGCATACCCAGGTGCTCGTGGTCGGGAGCCTGGGTGGGCGAACGGTTGAAGTTACTCCCTTGAAATGAAGGTTCATCATGGACGTCCTGCTAGTGGTCGTCGTTGGCATCGCCGTTGTGGTGCTGTTCCTTGCCGCCATCCTGTTCCGGCTCTCCTGGCGAGTCGCCGAACCCGATGAGGCGCTGATCATTTCCGGTTTCCGCGCGGGCGAAGGACAGGCCTTCGGCGAGAGCATGGGGTTCCGGATCGTCACCGGACGCGGCAGTCTGGTCGCACCCGGATTGACCAAGGTGCGCCGAATCTCATTGGAGGCGCACGAAAGTCAGATCACCGTGCCCTGTGTGAGTCAGCAGAAGATCAGTCTGCAACTGGCGGGTGTGGTGGTCTACAAGGTCGGTGACGACTACCGGTCCATCGCGAATGCGGCCCGCCGCTTCTTGGACCGGCCGGCCGAAGAGCTGGAAACCAAGGTGCAGAACGTCTTCGTCGGCCATCTGCGCGCGATCGCGGGCTCGATGACGGTCGAGGATATGATCAGCGATCAGGACAAATTCTCCGAGCAGGTCCGCGACCGCTGCTCCCAGGAGATGGAATCGTTCGGGCTGGTCATCGACAGCTTTCAGATCCAGTCCATCTCCAGCGGTTCGAATTACATTGCCAACCTTGCGATTCCGCATCAGGCGGCGGTGGAACAGAAGGCGCGCATCGCCCGCGCCAATGCCGAGCGCGAGGCCATCGAACAGGAACAGGCCGCACAGGCGCAGATCGCACTCGCGGTGCGCGACACCCAGATCAAGAAGGCCGGATATCAGGCCGAGGTCGACAGCGCGAGTCAGGAGGCCGCCCAGCAGGGTCCGCTCGCCGATGCCACCGCCCGGCAGGCCGTCGTCGAAATGGCAACGCGGGTAGCGCAACTCGAGGCGCAGCAGAAGGAACAGCAGCTGCAGGTCGAGATCCGCAAGCCCGCCGACGCCGAGGCCTATCGCCAGACCACCCTGGCCACGGCGGGCCGCGATGCCCGGATCAGCCAGGCCGAGGCCGACGCCCAGGAGACCCGCCTGCGCGCGGAAGCCGCTGCGGCACAGACGAAGATGCAGGCGCTGGCCGAGGCCGATGCGATCAAACTGCGCGCCGCAGCGCAGGCGGAGGCCACCCGGCTCACCGGTCAGGCCGAAGCCGACGCCATCAAGGCAAGGGGTCTGGCCGAGGCCGATGCGGTGCGTGCGCATATGGCCGCCGAAGCGGCGGGTATCCAGCAGCGCGCCGAGGCGATGAGCCAGAACCAGGAGGCCGTCATCGCTCAGCAGATCGCCGAGAAGCTTCCCCAGATCGTCGCCGCTGCGGCGGCCCCGTTCGAACATGTCGACCAATTCACGGTGCTCAACGGTGCGCAGGGCGTGACATCGGCGCTCGCCGAGATCATCCAGCAGGCCGGTGCGCTCACCTCGATCGCACGCGAATCCCTGCTTCCCGCAATGAATCTCAGCACGAAGGGACAGCAGAACGGCGAGGTCGAACTCCAGAAGTAGCGGTGCGTCAGCGGCGAGCCTCCGACGACTCGCCGCTGACCTGCGACGTACCTTCCGGTAAGGGCCGTTGGTCCCTTGTTCGGCATCGGCGGCTCTGCGAATCTGATACGTCCGATCGTCGGTAAGCGGAAAGCGAACTCGCCGTGACATCGCTGTTATGGATCGCGCTGCCCTACGGCGCGTTCATATCGTTCATCCTGGGGCATGTGTGGCGCTACCGGCGCGATGGCTTTCGTAGCTACACCAGCGACCCGGAGGTGGACCGCGAACAGCGCTTCGGGACGACCGCGTTCCGGTACGGGGTGTGCCTCATCGTCATCGCACGCGTCAGCAATATGCTCGCCGCGCAACCGCACGCCCACCCGGCCGGTGCGATCCATATCGTCATCACGATCGTGCTGCTCGCCGGTGGCACGGCGGCGGTGATCGGCGCGGTGCTGCTGTTCCTGCCCGACCTGATCGCGGGCCCGGCGCACCCCCTGATCACCCCGCTCGATCGCATCACCTTCCCGGCCTTGGCCGCCGCATTGCTGTCCGGGGTGCTCATCGATTTCGATCCGGCATCGACGCGCGAATATCGAACCGGTGAAACACTTTTCGCCTGGTTCCGCTCGCTGTTCACGATCAGTCCGCATCCCGAGGCCATGCAGCACGCCCCGTTCATCCACCAGGGGCGCGGCCTGATCCTGCTGCTGATCATCGGGATCTGGCCCTACACCCGGCTCGCGGGCATCTTCGCGGGCCCGGTCGTGCGGCTGGCCCTGCGCGTACTCCCGCGCCGAGCCGGTGGATTAGGGAGTGCGAGCGCAGGAGCGTGAACGGCTCAGTGCTCGTTGCGCGCCTTCGGAAAACGGGTCTGGCGGGCGACCCAACCGGCCATCTTGGCCCAGTGCCCGGTGCGCGGGGTGACGATCGAGGTCAGCTCGCGGTCCCATTCGTCGGCCTCGGTGAGCCCGTTGACGGTGGCCACCAGCTCCTTGGCCGTCGCCAGGTCCGCGACCACGCGGTCACCGAGAATGCCATCGGAGCCGACCAGCGTGACGCGCACGCCGAGGCGGCCGATGGGCTGCAGGACGGCGGTGGCGGAGCCGCCGTGCTCGGCGACGAATCCCTTGACCGAATCCACGACGGAACCCGATAGTTTCTCTGGGGCCAAGGCGATATCAGCACTCATGGCGGTTAGTTTACTGGCCGGTACGTTCGGGGCCACCCCGCGTGGGTGTAGAACAGATCTCATGCATGCCATTCAGGTTTCCGAACATGGCGGTCCCGAAGTCCTGAACTATGTCGAGGTGCCGGATCCGCAGATCGGTCCGGATCAGCTGCTCGTCGATACCGAAGCGATCGGCATCAACTTCATCGACACCTACATCCGCACCGGCCGCTACCCGCAGGCAGTTCCCTATGTCCCCGGTGCCGAGGGCACCGGTGTGGTGGCCGAGATCGGCGCGAATGTGACCGAATTCGCCGTCGGCGATCGGGTGGCCTGGGCCGCGGCGCCCGGCAGTTACGCCCAGCGGGTCGCGGTACCGGCCGCGGTCGCGATCAAGGTGCCCGATGGTGTCGACACCCCGGTTGCCGCCTCGGCGCTGCTGCAGGGTATGACCGCGCACTACCTCCTCGAATCGATCTACAAGCCCGAACCCGGCGAGACCGTGCTCGTGCATGCGGGCGCGGGCGGTGTCGGCCTGCTGCTCACCCAGCTTGCCGCCGCGCGCGGCGTCCGGGTGATCACCACCGTCTCCTCGGACGCAAAGGAAAAACTGTCGCGCGAAGCGGGCGCCGCCGAGGTGCTGCGCTACACCGACGACCTCGCCGAGCGGGTCCGCGCGCTGACCGATGGCGTCGGTGTCGCCGCGGCATACGACGGCGTCGGCGCGGCCACCTTCGAGGCCAGCCTCGCAGCACTGCGCATCCGCGGCATGCTCGCCCTCTTCGGCGCGGCCAGCGGCCCGGTGCCGCCGTTCGACCTGCAGCGCCTGAGCCCCGCGGGCTCACTGTTCGTCACCCGCCCGACGCTGGCGCACTACACCCGCGATCGCACCGAATTACTCTGGCGCGCAACCGATATTCTCACCGCCATCGCCAATGGCACGCTGCATGTCCGGATCGGCGCGACCTACCCGCTGGCCGAGGCCGCACAGGCGCACCGCGATCTCGAGGGTCGCAAGACCACCGGGTCCATCGTCCTGCTGCCCTGACCCGTGTCCAACGGCCGCGCACCGGCGCGGCCGTTGGACCGGAATCCATTGCCCGTCAGCATTATCCGGTCCACCGACGGATCAGTAGTCCTGTCCCGTCAGCCCGCGGTAGATGAACCGCGTCAGCGCCTCGATCGCCTGCTCATCGGTCAATTGGACGGTCCCGTCCTCGACCGCCGTCAGCATGCCCTGAGCCACCTGGAACATCATCGCCAGGCTGGCATCGACAGTGCTGGGAAGCCGTAATCCCTTGTCGGCCAGACCATCCAGATGGTCGGCGATATCCGCGCGCTGCTCGACACCGAACTGTCCGATGACGCGCGCGAAATCCGCGCTGACGATCGCCGCCTGACTCATCGCGTGCAGCACGGCGGCGTGCTCCCGCGAGAAGGTCCAGTACCCGGCGATGTGGTACCGCACTGCCGCCGGATCACTGAAATCGGCATTGTGCTCGGGCTGCTCCGCGCGCTCATCCCCCGCCGAGGCCAGATCGTTCAGTAGCGCCTGGAGTAGCTCCTCCTTACTCGCGAAGTGGTTGTAGAACGACCCTGCCGCCCGCCCCGCCGCCGCGGTGATATCGGTGATCTTGGTGTTCAAGTAGCCGCGTTCGGCGAATACCCGCCGCGCCGCCTCCTTCAGTGCCTGTTCGGTCTCTGTGGACCTCTCCCGGCGACTCGACGTCACTCGCACCCACCTCCTTGACAAGAAAACCTATCAACCTCCATACTGAATTCAGATTCAGTGAATTTCAATTCAGAATGGTGGAGATCATGAAGGCAGCAGTCCTGCACAGCGCTGGCGAGGTTCCCGCGTACGCCGACTTCGACGAACCGCAGGTGACCGAGGGTCGGGAACTCGTCGACCTGGTCGCGGCCGGAATTCATCCGATCGTGCGCTCGCTGGCGGCCGGTACGCACTACGGCAGCACCGGCGCCTACCCGCTGATCCCGGGCATCGACGGCGTCGCCCGCACCGCCGACGGCGCGCTCGTCTACACCGGCTTCCTGCAGGCTCCCTACGGCACGCTGGCCGAGCGTATGGCGGTGCCATCGCGGATGCGGATTCCACTCCCGGCCGACGCCGATCCCGCGCGGATCGCCGGTGGTCTCAACCCCGGGCTGTCCTCCTGGCTGATCCTGCGCGAGCGGCGCGACGCATTGCGCGCCTCGGGCGGCGAGAAATCGCTCGGCACCGTGCTGATCCTCGGCGCCACCGGAGCCGCGGGTCTGCTGGCCGTGCAGAACGCCTTTCTGGCCGGCGCTGATCGGGTGATCGCGGCGGGACGCAATCCGGAAGCACTCGAGCGCGCGGCCGGATACGGCGCGATCACGGTCACCCTCCAGGACGACAAGGACGCCACCGCTGCGGCACTGGCCGAGGCGATCGGCTCCGAGGCACCGAGTCTCGTTCTCGACTATGTCTGGGGTGCACCGGCCGAAGCCGCTTTCGCGGCGCTGGGGCGCCAGGGCCTGACCGAGGACGACGCGGATATCTCCTATGTCCAGATCGGTTCCATGGCGGGCGCGGAGGCGGCGGTCCCGGCCGCGCTGCTGCGCAGCCGTCGCATCACCATCTCCGGCAGTGGCGCCGGATCGGCTTCGGTGCAGTCGATCCTGGCCGCGATTCCGGAGTACATGCAGTTCATTGCCGACGGCCGGGTCGAGATCGCCGTACGGGAGTTCCCGCTGTCGAAGATCGAGGACGCGTGGGCGGCGGCACAGTTCGGCGCCGCTCGCGTCGTGGTGGTCCCGGACTAGTCCGCGACACCTGTCGAAAGTTCAGGTGGGCCGCAATTGCGCAGCCCACCAAGTCGATTCAGTTCGGAGATATCGTGCACGACCACATCCACAACCATCCTCAGGTGCTCATCACGGGTGCCGGGCCCACCGGCCTGACCCTTGCCATCGACCTGGCCCGCCGCAATGTCCCGGTGCGCATCATCGACCAGGCCACCGCATTCTTCGCGGGCTCGCGCGGTGACGGCATCCAGCCGCGCACCCTCGAGGTCTTCGACGATCTCGGCGTATTGGACGCGGTGCACGCCGCCGGGACACCGGCACCGGTAATGCGCGCGTACTTCGGCGGTGAATTCGCGGGCGAACATCGCATGGCCGATCCGGTCGAGCCGACGCCCGCGGTCCCCTATCCCAACCTCTGGGTGCTCGGTCAGTCGCGGACCGAGGCGATTCTGCGCGACCGGCTCGCGCAATTCGGCGTGCGGGTCGAACTGGCAACGGCGCTGGTGTCTTTCGAGCAGGATGCGACAGGCGTCACTGCCGAATTGGCGCACGTCGGTGGCACCGAGACGGTGCGTGTCGCCTACTTGGTCGGGGCGGACGGCGGCCGCAGCACGGTCCGCAAAAAGCTCGGCATCCCGTTCGAGGGCAATACAGACGACTCGATCCGGATGCTGCTCGGCGATGTCAGCGCGGACGCGCTCGATCACGACTACGGCTACTGGTTCGCCGCGGAAGGCCGCCCGACGGAGGGAATCGTGTTGTCCCCGTTGCCCGGTGGCAGTCAGTTCCAGTTCGGCGCACCGCTGCTAGAGGACGTCGAACCCGCGCTCGAGGTGCTGCAGCAGCTCGTCGACCAGTACTCCGGAAATCCGAATATCGTCCTCACCGATCTCACCTGGGCCACCGTCTGGCGGCCGAATATCCGCCTGGCACAGCGATTCCGGGAGGGACGCGTACTCCTGGCCGGTGACGCCGCACACGTCCATCCGCCCACCGGCGGACAGGGTATGAACACCGGCATCCAAGATGCCTACAACCTCGGCTGGAAGCTCGCCGCCGCCCTGGCTGGGGACGAATCACTACTGGACAGTTACGAATCCGAGCGGCGAACGGTGGCCGCCCGGGTGCTCGGTATCAGCACCGATTTGCTGGACAAGCTGGTCGACGGTCATGCGGATGCGATGGAGCGCGGCGAGCAGACCCGCCAATTGGATATCAGCTACCGGGATCCCGCGGATCGGGGTGCACTGGTCGCGGGTGATCGCGCCCCCGATGCTCCATTGAAAGATGAGGCGGGGCAACCGATCCGACTTTTCGACCTGTTCCGTGGACCGCATTCCACCGTGCTGTCCTTCGGTGCGAGCAACGAACATGCCGACCAACCCGGCATAGCGCGGTACGAGGTGATTCGCCCCGGTGACCACTCGAGCGGACGCCATGTCGTAGACGTCGACGGTCACGCCCACGCCGCCTATCACGCGGTCCCAGGCACCACCGTGCACATCCGACCGGACGGCTATATCGCCACCGCCGCCCACCAATCGGACTAGCCGAAGAAGCTGCCGACCGTATCCCAGCCGAGCACCGAGTCCACGGCGAGTCCGCAGAACACCACGGCGAGATAGTTGTTGGACTGCAGGAACAGCCGCAGCGGCTTCACCGATTCACCGCGCCGCACACCGGAGTACAGCTGGTGCGCCATGAGCAGGAACCATGCTCCGGCCACCAGCGCCACGGCGGCGTAGACAACGCCGGTGGCGGGAACCAGCGCGAGCGTGGTGAGCACGGTGAGCCAGGTGTAGATGACGATCTGCTTGGTGACGGCCTGCTCGGTGGCGACAACCGGCAGCATCGGCACCCCGGCCGCGCGGTAGTCCTCCTTGTAGCGCATGGCCAGCGCCCAGGTGTGCGGCGGTGTCCAGAAGAAGATGACGCCGAACAGCGCGATCGCGGGCCAGCCGATGGTGCCGGTCACCGCCGACCAACCCACGAGGGCGGGCATACATCCGGCCGCGCCGCCCCACACCACATTCTGCGAGGTGCGACGCTTGAGCCCGAGCGTGTAGACGAAGACGTAGAAGAGAATGGTCGCAATGACCAGCACGCCGCTGAGCAGATTCGCCTGCCACCACAGCCAGGCGAACGAACCGATGCCGAGCACCACACCGAAGACGAAGGCATGCGAGGTGGGCACGGCTTCCCGGGCCAACGGCCGCTTCGCGGTCCGCTTCATCACCTTGTCGATATCGGCGTCGGCGACGCAGTTGAGCGTATTCGCGCTGGCGGCACCCATCCAGCCGCCGAACAGGGTCGCCAGGATCAGGCGGATATCGACATGGCCGCGGTCGGCCAGCAGCATCGTCGGAATGGTCGCGACGAGCAGCAGTTCGATGACGCGCGGTTTGGTCAGCGCGATATAGGCGAGCGGTCGCCGCAGTAGTCGGGACAGCAGGCCATCGCCGGTCAACCGGTCGGCCAGCGCCGTCGCGGAGGAGCCGTGTGCGCCATTGCCACCCGGCTGTTGCCCAATCCGCACTGTCTCTCCTCGCACGCTGTGCATCGCATCCGGCATGGAACAGCAGCGCGCTGTTCCCTGCTCGTGCTGGTGCTGGCGCGGCTACTACTACACACGATGGTAGACCCAGCCGCACAGCGTTCTTTCCATAGCCCCTCGCTCATGCCCGGTGCGGCAGCGATTCCGCACCACCGCCGCAACCGGTCGGTACCCGGCCACGAATGGGTAACCCCGTGGTCTGCGACGGGAAACGAAATACGACACGTAACCGGAGTAAGCCGGGTTCCTCACATGCCGGTCACCGGGCACATCTAGGGTAGTTGGGGTAAACCCGGTTCGCATTCCACGCCGCCGCGCGTGCACCCTCCCGCCACCGTCGACGAAACCAATGTCAGGAGAACCTCGGTCGTGTCAGTCACAGACGACATCCGCGCCCTCACTCAGCCGAACTACCCGGACGACTGGACGGATCTGGACACCAAGGCCGTCGACACCGTTCGGGTCCTAGCCGCCGACGCGGTGCAGAACGCCGGGAACGGGCACCCCGGCACCGCGATGAGCCTCGCACCGCTGGCCTACACGCTCTACCAGCGCACCATGCATCTGGACCCGAGCGATCCGAGCTGGGTCGGCCGGGACCGTTTCGTCCTGTCTTGCGGTCACTCCAGCGTGACCCAGTACATTCAGCTCTACCTGGCCGGGTACGGTCTGGAGCTCGACGATCTCGAGCACCTGCGCAAGTGGGGCTCGCTCACCCCGGGCCACCCCGAATTCCGCCACACCGACGGCGTCGAGATCACCACCGGCCCGCTGGGTCAGGGTCTGGCCTCCTCGGTCGGTATGGCGATGGCGGCGCGACGCGAGCGCGGACTCTTCGATCCGGACGCCGCGCCCGGTGCCAGCCCGTTCGACCACTTCATCTATGTGATCGCCTCCGACGGTGATATGGAGGAGGGCGTCACCTCAGAGGCGTCCTCGCTCGCGGGCACCCAGCAACTTGGCAACCTGGTCGTGATCTACGACGACAACAAGATCTCCATCGAAGACGACACCACCATCGCCTTCACCGAGGACGTCGCCAAGCGCTACGAGGCCTACGGCTGGCACGTGCAGGTGGTCGAGGGCGGCGAGGATGTCGTCGCCATCGAGGCGGCGCTGGCCGCGGCCAAGGCCGAGACCGGCAAGCCGTCGATCATCGTGCTGCGCACCATTATCGGCTACCCGGCCCCGAACAAGATGAACACCGGCGCCGCGCACGGCGCCGCACTCGGCGCCGACGAGGTGGCCGCCACCAAGAAGATCCTCGGCTTCGATCCGGAGCAGAACTTCCAGGTCGACGATGAGGTCATCGCGCACACCCGCAAGGTGGTCGAGCGCGGACGGCAGGCGCATGCGGCCTGGCAGCAGGTTTTCGACGCGTGGGCCGCCGCCAACCCGGAGCGCAAGGCCCTGTTCGATCGCCTCGCCAAGCGTGACCTGCCCGCGGGCTGGGCAGCGAATCTGCCGACGTACGCAACGGATCCGAAGGGGATGGCCACCCGCAAGGCGTCCGGCAAGGTGCTCGCCGCACTCGCGCCGATTCTGCCCGAACTGTGGGGCGGTTCGGCCGACCTCGCCGAATCCAACAACACCACCATGCCCGACGCACCGAGCTTCGGTCCGGAGTCGATCTCCACCGGTATGTGGAAGGCCAACCCGTACGGCCGCACCCTGCACTTCGGTGTGCGTGAGCACGCCATGGGCGCGATCCTCAATGGCATCGCCCTGCACGGACCGACCCGTCCGTATGGCGGCACCTTCCTGGTGTTCTCCGACTACATGCGTCCGGCCGTGCGCCTGGCCGCGCTGATGCGGGTGCCCGCGATCTACGTCTGGACCCACGACTCCATCGGCCTCGGCGAGGACGGCCCGACCCATCAGCCGATCGAGCATCTGGCCGCGCTGCGTGCCATCCCCGGCCTCAATGTGGTCCGCCCCGGCGACGCCAACGAGACCACCTACGCCTGGCGCACGATCCTCGAGCGCGACAGCAGCGAGCACACCTCGCACTTCTCGGTCTCCGAGCCCGCGCACCAGGACGGACCGTCCGCACTCGCACTCACCCGCCAGGATCTGCCGATCCTCGAGGGCACCAGCTACGAAGGTGTCAAGAAGGGCGGCTACGTGCTGGCCGAAGCGTCCACCGGCATCCCGCAGGTGATCCTGATCGCGACCGGATCCGAGCTTCAGCTCGCGGTGGCCGCCCGCACTACGCTGGAGGCGCAGGGCATCGGAACCCGGGTGGTCTCGATGCCGTGTGTGGAGTGGTTCGACGCGCAGGACAAGGCTTACCGGGACGAGGTGCTGCCGCCCGCGGTCGCCGCTCGGGTGGCCGTCGAGGCCGGTATCGCGATGCCGTGGTACCGGTTCACCGGCGATGCGGGCGAGATCGTGTCGATCGAGCATTTCGGCGCCTCGGCCGATTTCAAGACCCTGTTCCGCGAGTTCGGGATCACCGCGGAAGCCGTAGTCGCTGCCGCGCAGCGCACCCTGGAAAACGTGAAGGGATAAGAGCTCATGGCACAGAACGAAAATCTCGCCGCTCTCTCGGCCGCGGGGGTATCGGTGTGGCTCGATGATCTGTCGCGGGACCGGATCCAGTCCGGCAACCTCGCCGAGCTCATCGAGACCCGTAGCGTCGTCGGCGTCACCACCAATCCGACTATCTTCCAGGGCGCCCTGAGCAAGGGCCACGCCTACGACGGACAGGTGAAAGAGCTTGCCGCCCAAGGCGCGGATGTCGATTCCGCCATCCGCACCATCACCACCGACGATGTGCGTGCGGCCTGCGATGTGCTGGCCGGGGTCTACGAGGCCTCCAACGGCGTCGACGGCCGGGTCTCCATCGAGGTCGACCCCCGACTGGCCTTCGATGCCGACGGGACCGTCGCCCAGGCCATCGATCTGTGGAAGACGGTGGACCGACCCAACCTGTTCATCAAGATTCCGGCCACCGAGGCGGGCCTGCCCGCGATCACCCGGGTGATCGCGGAGGGCATCAGCGTCAACGTGACCCTGATCTTCTCGGTCAAGCGCTACCGCGCGGTCATGGGCGCCTACATCGACGGTCTGCGCAATGCCAAGGGCGCCAGCCACGATCTGGCCAAGATCCATTCCGTCGCTTCGTTCTTCGTCTCGCGGGTGGACACCGAAATCGATAAGCGGCTCGAGGCCATCGGCACGCCGGAGGCGCTGGCACTGCGCGGGCAGGCGGGCGTGGCCAACGCGCGTCTGGCCTACGCGGAATACCAGGATGTCTTCGATGGTGGCGCGCACACCTCGACCTACCAGCACCTGGCCTCGTCGGGCGCGAATCGGCAACGGCCGCTGTGGGCTTCGACGGGTGTGAAGAATCCGGAGTACTCCGACACGCTGTATGTCACCGAACTGGTGGCGGCGAATACCGTGAACACTCTGCCGGAGAAGACCCTCGAGGCCGTCGCCGACCACGGCGAGATCCGCGGCGACACCGTCAGCGGTACCGCCGCGGCGGCGCAGGCGGTCTTCGACCAGCTCAGCGCGGTCGGTATCGACCTGGACGATGTGTTCGAGGTGCTCGAGCGCGAGGGCGTGGAGAAGTTCGAGAAGTCGTGGGAGGAGCTGCTCACCGCCACCGCAGGCGAACTCGCCAAGTCCGGGGAAAACTGACGCAATGGCTGGCACACAGACGAATACCTGGAAGAACCCGCTCCGCGACGAGCGGGATAAGCGGGTGCCCCGCATTGCGGGGCCGTGCAGCATGGTGATCTTCGGCGTCACCGGCGATCTGTCCCGGAAGAAGCTGATGCCAGCCATCTACGATCTGGCGAACCGGGGGCTGTTGCCCCCGGGCTTCGCACTGGTCGGCTTCGCCCGCCGGAACTACGCGGATGAGGATTTCGCGAAGGTCGTGCTGGAGGCGGTGCGGGCCCATGCCCGCACGCCCTTCCGTCAGGAGGTCTGGGACCACCTGGCCGAGGGCATCCGGTTCGTGCAGGGCTCCTTCGATGACGATGCCGCCTTCGCCAAACTCGCCGACACCCTGGCGAAGCTGGACAAGGACCGCGGCACCGGCGGCAATCACGCCTTCTACCTGTCGATTCCGCCGAATATGTTCCCATTGGTGCTCGATCAGCTCTCCCAACACAAACTCGCGCAACCGACAACGACCGACGCCGAGGGCCGCAAGCCGTGGCGCCGAGTGGTGATCGAGAAGCCGTTCGGACACGATCTGGACAGCGCGGTCGAACTCAATGCGCTGGTCAACCGGGTTTTCCCGGAGGAGACGGTATTCCGCATCGATCACTATCTCGGCAAGGAGACGGTGCAGAACATCCTGGCGCTGCGCTTCGCCAACCAGCTCTACGATCCGATCTGGAACGCCAACTACGTCGACCATGTCCAGATCACCATGGCCGAGGACATCGGATTGGGCGGGCGCGCAGGCTATTACGACGGCATCGGCGCCGCCCGCGACGTCATCCAGAACCATCTGCTGCAGCTGCTCGCGCTGACCGCGATGGAGGAGCCGATCAGCTTCGAGCCCAAACAGCTGCAGACCGAGAAGATCAAGGTGCTCTCGGCGACCAAACTCGTTGAACCCCTTGACGAAACCACGGCACGCGGCCAGTACGCGGAGGGCTGGCAGGGTGGCGAGCATGTGGTCGGGCTGCTCGACGAGGAGGGCTTCGACCCGCAGTCGCGCACCGAGACCTATGCGGCGATCACCCTCGAAGTCGACACCCGGCGCTGGGCGGGCGTTCCGTTCTACCTGCGCACCGGAAAACGCTTGGGCCGCAGGGTGACCGAGATCGCGGTGGTGTTCAAGCGGGCGCCGCATCTGCCGTTCGACAATACGATGACCGAGGATCTCGGGCAGAACGCCCTGGTGATCCGGGTACAGCCCGATGAGGGCATTACCACGCGGTTCGGTTCGAAGGTGCCCGGGTCGAGCATGGAAGTGCGCGACGTCAATATGGATTTCAGCTACGGCGAGTCGTTCACCGAATCCTCTCCCGAGGCCTATGAACGCCTGATCCTCGACGTGTTGCTCGGGGTGCCGTCGCTGTTCCCGGTGAACGCGGAGGTCGAATTGTCCTGGCGCATCCTGGATCCGGTGCTCGAGCACTGGGCCACCGACGGCAAACCCGAACAGTACGAGGCGGGGACCTGGGGTCCGGCCTCGGCCGACGAGATGCTCGCCCGCACCGGGCGCGAATGGCGGCGGCCATGATCGTGGATATGCCGCAGACCACGACCGGCGAGGTCACCAAGCGGCTGGTGCGGCTGCGCGAGAGCAATGGCGTGATCACCATGGGCCGGGTACTGACCCTGGTCGTATGCACCTTGGACAGTTCCGAGGCCGAGGACGCTATCGATGCGGCCAATGACGCCAGTCGCGAACATCCCTGTCGGGTGGTCGTGCTGGCCCGCGGCGATCGCGAGGCCGAGACCAGGCTGGACGCCCAGATCCGCGTCGGCGGCGATGCGGGCGCGGCCGAAGTGATAGTGCTGCGGCTACAGGGCGATCTGATCAACCACGAGAGCAGCGTCGTCATCCCGTTCCTGCTGCCGGACACCCCGGTGGTCGCCTGGTGGCCGCGCGGCGCCCCGGAATTCCCGTCCAAGGATTCGGTGGGGCGCTTGGCGACTCGACGCATTACCGATGCCACCTTCGCCGCCGATCCGCAGGCGACGATCAAGAAGCGGCTCAGTAGCCATGCCTCCGGGGATACCGATCTGGCGTGGAGTCGCATCACCTATTGGCGGGCGCTGCTCGCGGCCGCCATGGACGAACCGCCCTTCGAGCCGGTGGATTCGGTGATCGTCTCCGGACTGCGTGACGAACCGGCGCTGGATATGCTCGCCGGATGGCTGGCCGCCCGGCTCGAATGCCCGGTGCGGCGGCGTTCCGGTGCGTTGCGCGTGGAGGTGCATCGCCCGACGGTGTCGATCGCGATCGAGCGGCCGCAGACCGGCCGGACCGCGACGCTCACCCGCACGGGCGATCCGGATCAGCGAATCGCCTTGGCGCGCCGGGAAACTCGCGACTGCCTCGCCGAAGAGCTGCGACGGCTCGACGCCGACGACATCTACGCCGAGGCACTCGCCGGAATCGAGAGGGTGACCTATGAGTGAGGACTCGGCAATACCCGCGGTCCTGGTGCACGACGATACCGATGCGCTGGTCGCCGCCGCGGCGGCGCGATTCGTCGAGGTCGTGGTGGCCGCGCAGTCCGCACGTGGCTCCGCGTCGGTCGTCTTGACCGGCGGCGGGACCGGGATCGGGCTGTTGGAGCTGGTTCGCAAGTCACCAGGGGATATCGACTGGTCGCGGCTCGATGTGTTCTGGGGTGATGAGCGATTCGTGCCCGCGGGCGATCCGGAGCGCAATGATCTGCAGGCACAGCAGGCGCTGCTGGATCATGTGCCGGTCGATCGGTCCCGGGTGCACCCTGTTGCCACATCCGACGGTGAGTATCCCGATCCGGTGGAGGCTGCCGCGGAGTACTCGACCGCGGTGCACGCGCATCTCGCCGAGCACGGAGCATTCGATCTGCATCTGCTCGGTATGGGTGGTGAGGGGCATGTGAATTCGCTGTTCCCACACACCGATGCGGTTCGGGAACAGCACGAACTCGTTGTCGCGGTACCGAATTCACCGAAGCCGCCACCGGTGCGGGTCACGCTGACGCTGCCCGCGGTTCGGCATGCGCGGCATGTCGTATTGGTTGTCGGCGGTGCGGCCAAAGCCGACGCCGTGGCCGCCGCCCTCGCGGGTGCCGACCCGGTGGAAATCCCCGCGGCGGGCGCTACCGGGTCGGAATCCACGACGTGGCTGCTGGATCGGGACGCCGCCGCCGCGTTGCCGTAGCGCCCGGCTAGTTCAGCAACTGCTGCATCGTTGCGCCGAGGACGAGTTCGCGCACCTGCGGGGAGCGGGTGGCTCGTTCGACGGTGGTGCGCGCGATGACCGGGTCACCGTAGGGAGCGTCAGAGCCGAAGAGGGTGCGCTCGGGAATTTCGGCGATGGCCAGGCGGACCGCGAAAACGATACTGGCAGTGGACAGTTCGAGGTACATGTTCGGGGTGTCGCGGACCAGTTCGATCGCGTCCATCCAGTGCGCGCCGCCGAGTTGGGACACCACGAGAGGTACGCGTGGGTAGCGTCGCGCCAGCTCGGTCAGGGTGCGCAGGTCGGCGGCGGTGGTGGGCGCAGCGCCGTGGACGACGACGGGGAGCCCATGGTGATCGTTGGCGGCACGGAGTACCGGCTCGATCACGGCGGCCTGGTCGGGCGGCGGGGTCAACTCACCGATACCGCGCAGGCCGCGGCCGACCACATCGCGGTCGACAACGACCTCGATATCGGGTGCGTCGAGCGGTACCGAGGCGAAGCCGATGAAGCGGTCCGGGTACGCGGTGAGTGCCGCATCGAGTTCGCGTCGAGCCGTTTCACGGCCGAGACCGCCGCCGCCAGCCAACGCTTGGTGCAGGCGGTCCATCTCCTGGCGCAGTTCGGTGAGATCTCGAGCGCGTTCGGGATGCGGTCTGGTCATGAAGAGCACGGTTTTGTCCACACCCGCCTCATCGAGTAGCGCGATGTGGTCGATGAGCGGGTCGTGTACGTGGCTGTGTGCGTCGATGATCAACGGTTCTCCTCAGGAATCGAGCTGCGGCGCCCAGTGTTGATCCCTGACACCATGAGAAGGTCAAGTCATGTTGATCGGTGAGCTCGCCAGCCGCACGCGTACCAGCGAACGGCTGCTGCGGTATTACGAGCGCGTCGGACTGCTCTCGGCCGAGCGCCGCCATAACGGATACCGCGAGTACGACGAGGGTGCCGAGGAGCGAGTGGCGCGGATTCGCGCACTGCTCGCCGCGGGGCTCTCGACCCGGGTGATCGGGCAGATGCTGCCGTGCACCGGCGACGGCGGTGCGTTGCGCGCCTGTCCCGGGGTGCTGCCCGCGCTACAGGAACGACTGGCGGAGTTGGATCGGCGCGCGTCCGAGTTGGATGCAGCCCGCGATGTCCTGCGACGCACGATCTTGGAAACGGAACGGTCGCGCTGAGGGCCGCGGGTCGGCCGCCGCGCACTCGCCCCGGTTGACCAGCCGTACCGGCTATCGCCGACAAATCCGGGATTCAAGGTAGCATCCTCGCGGAAAAGTTCCTTGTTACTACCGCAGTGATCAAAATATTTTCAGAAATCCGGTCCAAATGCGGTACCTGAGGTGGTGTTCGTCGGAGATGATCGCACGGTGAGTGAACAGCGAGTCGACCTTGATGAGCGGTTTCGTGCCGAGCTATCGGCGCTGACACCGCAGCCGAGCCGTCCCGTCGAGCAGCCGCTCGAGCCGGGTAGCGGGCTGACCGGAACCCAGTGCCTGGAGCTGTTCGAATCACAGGCGACGAGTAGGCATCTCGACCTGGCAGCGCGCCGTTTGGGCAGTGCGAAACGCGGCTACTACAGCATCGGGTCCTCCGGCCACGAGGGCAATGCGGCGGTGGCGGCGGCCCTGCGCCCCACCGATCCGGCATTGCTGCACTATCGCTCCGGGGCGTTCTTCGTGCACCGGGCCAGGCAGGTGCCCGGCCTCGACCCCATCCGAGATGTGCTGCTCGGCGTGGTCGCCGCGGCGGCCGATCCGATATCTGGTGGCAGACATAAGGTTTTCGGCAGCAAACCGGCGTCGGTGATACCGCAGACATCCACCATCGCCTCGCATCTGCCGCGCGCCGTCGGACTCGCCTTCGCGATCGAACGCGCGGCGCGCCTCGGCGTCGCCTGCGAATGGCCGTCGGATTCGGTAGTGCTCTGCAGCTTCGGTGACGCCTCGGCCAATCACTCCACGGCCACCGGTGCCATCAATGCCGCGATCCATACTGCGCACCAAGGGGTTCCGCTGCCGCTGTTGTTCGTCTGCGAGGACAATGGCATCGGCATCAGCGTCCCGACGCCACCGGATTGGATCGAACAGGCCTATGGCATCCGCGTCGGCCTGCAGTACTTCGATGCCGACGGCAGCGACCTCCTCGACGCCGCGCTGACCGCGGTCGAGGCGGCCGACTGGGTTCGCGAATACCGTAAGCCCGCCTTCCTCCACCTGCGAACCGTTCGCCTGTTGGGCCATGCCGGATCCGATGTCGAATCGGCCTACCGCAGCCGCGCCGATATCACCGCCGACCTGCTGCGCGACCCGGTCACCGCGACCGCGCGCCTACTCGTCACCGCCGGCATAGCTACCCCGGCCGAAGTCCTCGAACGCTACGACGATATCGGCGCGCGGGTCACCGCCACGGCCGAATCGGTCTGGCACGAACCGAAACTGACATCCGCGGCGGAGGTCATGGCACCGTTGGCGCCACTGCACCCGGACCTGGTGCGGGCCGACGTCTTGGGTCAAGGTTCGCTCCGGTCCGCTGTTCCCAACGGTGCGCGGCCCAGTCAGCGCGACGAAAAGCCGCTCGGCAATGGGCAACCGGTCACCGCCGCGCCGGTCACCGATCACGCCGCCAGCGGAACGACGCTGAACCGCAAGACCACTCACGACACCACAGCCGCGTACGACACCGAGAGTGACAATACGTCCGCCCAGGACACGATGGAACCTACAACGGTCGATCGTGCCCCGGTGACCTTTGCTCAGGCGGTCAATCAGACGCTCGCAGATCTGCTGGCGCGGGACTCCGATGTGCTGGTGTTCGGCGAGGATGTCGGGCGTAAGGGCGGCGTGTACGGCGTCACCAAAGGGCTGCGGAAGCAGTTCGGGGCGCGGCGGGTATTCGATACGCTGCTCGATGAACAGAGTGTGCTCGGAACGGCTTTGGGGGCCGCACTCGCCGGATTCGTGCCGATTCCGGAGATTCAATATCTCGCCTACGTGCACAATGCCGCCGACCAGCTGCGCGGGGAAGCCGCGACCCTGTCGTACTTTTCGCAGGGGCGATACCGGAATCCGATGGTCGTCCGGATCGCGGGATATGCCTACCAGAAGGGGTTCGGCGGTCACTTCCACAATGACAATTCCATTGCGGCACTGCGCGATATCCCGGGTCTGATCGTCGCCTCCCCCGCCCGCGCCGATGACGCCGCCGCCATGCTCCGCACCTGTGTCTCCGCGGCCCGGGTCGACGGCCGAGTCTGCATCTACCTCGAGCCCATCGCCCTGTATCACACCCGAGATCTGTACCACCCCGACGATAACGCCTGGCTCGCACCAACTTCCGAGACCGATCACATCACCATCGGCAGCGCCCGCGTCTACGGCGACGGCCGCGACCTCACCATCGTCACCTTCGCGAACGGCGTCCCCATGAGTCTGCGCGTGGCGCGACGCCTCTCGGCTCGAGGCATCGACGCCCGAGTTCTCGACCTCCGCTGGCTCAACCCCCTCCCCCTCGACGACCTCCTCCATCACGCCCGCGCCACCGGCCGCGTGCTCATCGCCGATGAAACCCGGCACACCGGCGGCATCTCCGAATCCATCTGCGCCGCCCTGGTAGACGCAGGCTTCAGTGGTCCCATCTCCCGCGTAACCAGCCACGACAGTTTCATCCCCCTTGGCCCCGCCGCCACCACCGTCCTGTTGGACGAACCCCGAATCGAATCGGCCGCCACCGAACTGCTGACCGCCCGCTGAACCGCCCTTGCCCGTCTTTGCAGGGACGGCCAAGGCCAACTATTTCCGTCGACCCGACAAATCGGACACCGAGGGATCCGACACGCGCAAGCCCCACTTCCGGTGAATCGGATTCGGCGGCGCCAATGGGGAAATACAGTAGAACGCACGGTGACCAGCAGCGGAAGGGCACGGCTATGACCATGATGTCCATGCTCGGCGAGGTACGACCCGAACATGATCGGGCGATCGCCCCAGAGCTCGTGCTCCTACACTTTCTCCGATCCTTCCGGATGCCCGTGCTCGACGTATGGTCCGCCTGCACCGAACGCCGTCAACTCCACCGCTGGTTCGGCGCGGTATCCGGCGGCAACGGCAATCTGACCATCGAACCGACCGACGGTCCGGTCCCCGGTCCCATCGCGATCCGCGTCGACGACTGCCGCGCACCGCACGATCTGGTCATCCACATCGACGGCGGCATTCTCGAACTGCATATGACCCAGGTCGGCGTCATTACCAACGTCGAACTGATCCGCCGCCACGTCAGCCCGACCGACGCGTGTTCGGTCGGCCCCCGCTGGCAATACCTCCTGGACCGCCTCACCGCCTACCTCGAGCGTCGCCCCCTGCCGTCCTGGGCCGACTACCCCGAACTCACCAACGAATACCGCTGACCCGGCGGCTGCGCTCGAGTTTCGGACGGGCGGAGTTACGCCCGTCGGTACTGGTAACGGCTACGCGACGACGTCCGCGGAGTTCGGAACCAGATCGCGCAGGTGGTCGAGGATCAGCGTATTCACCTCATCGGTGCGTTCCAGTTGAACGAGATGTCCCGCGTCCGCGATCTTGGTGACGGCGCGCAGATCGGTGACATTGGCGCGCAGGGTGGCAAGCGGATCTCGGCCGCTGAAGCCCTCCATATCCGGATCCCGGTCGCCGTAGAGGAAATAGGTGGGGACGGTGACCCGGGCGTCGGCGAATTCGGCGGTCAGATCCCAGTTCCGATCGAGGGCGCGGTACCAGTTGAGGCCGCCGGTAAAGCCCGTGTGTTCGAAATCCTGTGCCAGAGTGTCGAATTCGTCGATCGAGAGCCAGCGCCACGGCAGCAGCGGCGCTTCGGGGAGGACGTCGAGGTAGCCGGTCCCTTCGGCGGGGAAGCGCCAGGTGTCGAGGTAGTGATAGTCAGCGCTGAGGGAAAAGTAGACGCGCGCCAGGAATTCCCTGGTGCGGCCGCCGAGTTCGGCATCGGCGACACCGGGCCGCTGGAAATAGTCGAGGTGCAGGAAGTGGCGTTCGGCGGCCTTGGCCCACAGCTGCGATGGCGCGCGGGGCGGGCGCGGGGCGTACGGATTATTGAGCACGATGACGCCGCTGACCCGTTCCGGTGCGCGCAGTGCCAGCTCCCACACCAGGGCCGCCCCGAAGTCGAGGCCGACGAAAACCGCCTGTTCGGCTCCGATGTCATCGAGCAGGCCGAGCAGATCGCCGATCACGGCCCGGTTGGTGTAGTCCTCGATATCGGCGGGCACCGCCGTGCGCCCATACCCGCGCAAATCGGGTGCGATGGCCCGGTAACCCGCAGCGGCGACGGCCTCGAGCTGGCGATGCCACATGAACCAGGTATGCGGGAAGCCGTGACAGAAGATCACCGGATGCCCCTCGCCCTGTTCGGCGACGTGCATGCGGATGCCGCCACCCGTCACGAACCGATGAATCAAGTCCACAACGACCTCCAAAACCTAGAACGTGTTCTTGTTTCACGGTAGTGTCCCAGGATCGTGGACGGAATACCTCAGGTTCTCCGCGACAAGGTCGCGGTGGTGACCGGCGCGAGCCGCGGCATCGGCAAGGGCATCGCGCTGGAATTGGGCGCAGCGGGCGCGACGGTGTACGTCACCGGGCGCTCGGCCACCCCCGGACGCCTGCCGGGGACCGTGCACGCGACGGCCGCGGAGATCGACGCGCTCGGCGGCACGGGCATTCCGGTCGTCTGCGATCACCGCGACGACGATGCGGTCGAGCGCCTGTTCGAGCGCATCCGCACCGAGCACGGCCGACTGGATGTGCTGGTGAACAATGTCTACAACTCCCCCGCCGCCGCACGCTGGCTCGGCAAACCGTTCTGGGAGGTGCCGCCGGAGGCCTGGGACGAAACCTTCGATGTCGGCGTCCGATCGCATTACGTGGCAAGCTTTTTCGCGGCTCCTCTGCTGATCGAATCGGCAGGACTTATCGCCAACATCTCGTCCCCGGGCGCGGAGCGCTATATGCACAACGCGGTGTACGGCGTCGCGAAAGCCGCATTGGACCGCCTCACCTCGGATATGGCCGATGATCTCGCCGACACCAACGTCACGGTGGTATCGCTATGGCCCGGCATCGTCGATACCGAACTGCTGCAACTGGTTCCGCGCAATGCGGACGGCCGTCGCGTCGTCACCCTCCCCGGCGAGGGCACCTACGACCTCGACGCCGCCGAATCCCCGCGCTTTCCCGGCCGCGCCGTGGTAGCACTTGCTGCCGACCCGGATCGCCGTGATCGCTCCGGATCGGCTTGGCGCATAGCGGATCTCGCCGACGACTACGGTTTCACCGACGTCGACGGGCGGATCCCGCGCAGCGACTGACACCGCTCACGCGACGCTGAGGAAGCGCTGCACCGAGCGCAATGGCGTCGGCTTCACCCGCCAGGTCAGATAGATATGCGAGCGCGGGGCATCCACAATGTCGACATAGACCACACCTGGATGCGGTGCACGGGTGCGCGCCAGCACGGGCACGATCCCGATACCGCGTTCGGCCGCGACGAGTTCGATCCACTCGTCGAAATTCGTGCAGGTGATGACGGTCCGGTTCGGATCGGGCGGATCCCAGGATTCGGCGTTGGTGGTGCCGGAGACGGTATTGGCCACCAACGGATAGTGCGCAAGTTCGGCCCAGCGCACCTCGCCGGCATGCGCCAGCGGCGAGTGCACCGAAACCGCCAATACCCGCTGCTCGGAACCGATTTCGCGGGATTCGAGGTGATGTGGCAGCCAGATATCGTTGCGGTGGATGGCGATATCGATCGACCGGTCGTCCAGTGCTGCCATCGGATCCTCCACCCGCCGCAGCGAAATACGGCCCCCGAGGGCCTCGTATCGGGTGCGGGTCGCAGCGAACCAGGCATCGGGCAGCAGCCAGGAGAACCCGACCTCGATCGTGGCGCGCCTGCGCAGATCCGCCTGGACGGAGTCGATATCACCGATGATTCGCCTGCTGTGCTCGAGCAGCTCCTGTCCTTCTTCCGTCAGCTCGAAGCGCCGGGAGGTCCGTTCGATCAACCGGCATTCGACGAGGCGCTCCAATTGCTGGATGGTTCGGGTCAGCGCAGGCTGGCTGAGGTGCATCCGGGCGGCGGCGCGGGTGTAGTTCGTTTCCTCACAGAGTGCGAGGTACGCCCGCAGGTGCCGCAGCTCGATATCCATGCGTCGAGCGTATACATCGTGCACAGAAAGCATTTCACAGCCTTGCCACCGGACCATACCGTCGGAGGTTGTGACCGGATCAGCTCTGCTCGACACCCCGCGCCGCACCCTCGGACCAGCGCTTGCCGCCGGTGCGGGCCTCGCCGCTGCCGTCGGTGTCGGCCGCTTCGCCTACACGCCGCTGCTGCCCGCGATGGTGGATGCGCACCGTATCAATGCCCATGACGGCGCGCTCATTGCCGCCGCCAACTACGCGGGCTATCTCGCGGGCGCGGTACTGCTCGCGCGGCGACCGAAACTCAACAGCCGCAGCTCTTTTCGCGTCGCGGCCGGAGCACTGGTGGTCAGTGAGGCGTTGGTCGTGCTGCCAGGTCCCACCCTGATTCCCGCGCTGCTGCGGCTGATCGCGGGCGTGGCCAGCGCGGTGATATTCGTCGGCTGTGCGGGTGCGATCGCGCGGCTCGGCGGGCATGGGGCGGGCATCGCCTTCGGTGGGGTCGGTTTCGGAATCGCTCTCACCGGATTGCTGGTGCTGGCGACGCGGCCGGTGCTGTCGTGGCAGGGCCTGTGGCTCGGCGCCGCCGGACTGACCGCCGTACTGCTGCTCCCCGCATTCCGACTCGATATCCACCGCATTCGCACCGCCGAGGTGGTCGGCACCGATCGCTCGAGCACGGCCTGGCGGGCGCTGCTCATCGCCTATTCCCTCGAGGGCGTCGGCTATATCGTGATCGGCACATTCCTAGTGGCCGCAGTCGGCACACACAGTGCGGCCCTGGGCTCGGCAATATGGGTGATCGTCGGGGTGGCCGCCGCACCGGCAGTGCTCTGGGGCTTGGTCGCGCGCCGCTGGTCCCCGGCGGCCGCATTCGTCCTCGCACTACTCGCGCAGTGCGCGGCGGCGGCACTGCTCGCTGGATCGACGACCACCTGGCCCGCGATTATCGCGGCGGCGCTGTTCGGTGGCACGTTCATGGGTATCACGATGGTGGCGATCCGGCTCGGCACCGAACTGACCGGCCACCGGGCCGCGGCCACGCTCACCGCGGGCTACGGCGCGGGGCAGATGCTGGGTCCCCTGGTGGTCGCGCCGGTAATCGGCGACGGTTATGCGCTGGCGTTCGGGATCGCGACCGCCGTGCTGGTCGCGGCGACGGTTGCGGCCGTCATCGTGTGCTCGCGGTTGGCGCGAAACGATATCGCGCGGCAACTCAAGCGAACTTGATCTCCAGGCCGATACCGAGGATGGCGATGAGCCAGATCAGGCCGGTGAAGATGGTGATGCGGTCGAGGTTCTTCTCGACGACGGTCGAACCCGACAGGCTGGACTGCACGCCGCCACCAAACAAGCTGGACAGACCTCCACCCTTGGCGCGGTGCAGCAGCACCAGCAGCACCAGCAGCACGCTGGTGATGATCAGGAGGATATCCAGGAACATCCGCATGCCGGACAGTCTATGGGTGTGCATCCGTACCTGCATAATCACCCCGGGTGGAGACGACCTACGAGGTGTCCACCGCGACGAGGTGCGTGGTGGTGTCCTGGCCGATCATGAATTCCGCGACGGCGCGTTCCCGCAGTTGATCTTGGGCGGTGAGCCGCACCTGATGCTGGTGCATATGCTCGGACCAGGAGCGCACCACGAAGGCCTCCACATAGCGGTCGACCACGCCGACATCGCGATACAACCGCCATTCCATCGCACCGGTGCGCTGCATGGACCGTCCGACGAACACCATGGCGGCCAGGTATTCCTCGACCTTTTGCGGCGGCACGTCGTAGGTGCGCAGCACCAGTACCGGACCGTCCTCGGGATCCGGTTCGACGACGAGCTGCGGTTCGGGCCAGAAGGCGGTCGGGCTCAGGTCCAGTTCCTCCGCGTTGTGCCGAATCGGCAGCCAGACCGAGCTCACCGCGGATCCGGCCAACAGCACCGCGGCGGCGAGCAGCGCGGCCACCGGTCCCACCGCGCCCGCGACCAGACCCCACATCAGCGAGCCGAGCGCTTGGCCGCCCATGAACACCAACATGTAGACCGACAGCCCCCGCGCCCGCACCCACGCGGGCAGCAGCAGCTGCATGGTCGAATTCATCGTCGACATCGCGAGCAGCCACGCGAATCCGGCTCCGACCAGCAGCACCAGCACCACCGGCACGCTGCGCAGCACCGCGGCACCCACCGAGGCCGTGCCGAACAGGATCGCGGCCGCGGTCAACCGCTGGGTGGGTGTCAGCAGTGCACGGACCCGCGCCAAACCGAGGGCACCCGTCACCGCGCCGAGTCCGAGCGCACCGAGCAGCAGACCGTAGCCCGATGAGGAAAGCCCGAGTTCATCGCGGGCGATCACCGGAAGCAGCGCCCACACCGCGCTCGCCGGAGCGATAAACAGAATCGAACGCAGCAGCACCCGGCGGATCGCGGGCGCGGCCCGAATGAACCGGGTGCCTGCCTGCAATGCCGCCAGCGGCCGCTCACTGGGCAGCTTCCGTTCCTTCGTCGGCCTGCGCCAGCTGAGCAGTACCGTGACGATGCCGACGAACGACACCGCATTCAGCGCGAATACCAGGGTCGGCCCTGACAGCGAGACCAGCACACCCGCGATCGCGGGTCCGACCGCACGTCCGATATTGATATTCAAACTGCCCAGCGCCGCTGCGGACGGAATCTGCTCGCGCGCAACGAGTTCCGGTTGAATCGCCTGCCACGCCGGAGCGGTGAGCGCCTGCCCACAGCCGAGCAGGAACAGCAAGGTCAACAGCACACCGGGAGTGGTATGCCCGGTCGCCGTGGACACCGCGAGCACCGCGGCCAGCACCGCCATCGCCGACTGCGCCCCGAGCAACAACCTGCGCCGATCCAGCAGATCTGCGAGCACCCCCGAGGGAATCGACAGCAGCATCACCGGCAAAGTCGTCGCCGTCTGCACAAATGCCACCAACGTCGCGGCATTCGGCGCATCGACCAGAATCCACTGCGCCCCAACCGTCTGCATCCAGGTCCCGAGATTCGACACCAACTGCGCCGTCCACAACGCCCGATAGATCCGCGACCGCAACGGCGCCCAGGTAGATAGCGGAGCAGTGGCATCAGCGGTGGTCACGCGGCCGAGCATAATAGCGGCGACTCATCGCAGCTCACCATCGCTGAACCCATCCGTCCCGCCCGCACACTGCTGAGCAGGCCCGCGACCGATTCGATCATCAAGATCGAAAAGCACGTCGGGCAGGGTGAATTGAGCATGACTGCCAGCGGTAGCCGGAGACGGACGGCCGCTGACAATGTGCCGCATGCCACACGGTGTGATTCGCATCATCGACGCGTTGGCACTGGCTTCGGGGCCTGCGGGGCCACGGTGGCGTCGATATCGCTAAGCCTTGGCGCGTAGGAATTCAGCGTAGACGCGGAGCATGTCTTCGATCAGGGTCGGCAGGATGGGGCGAGGTCGGGGCGGTGCCGATTTTGATGCGGCCCTGCCAGTGCGGCGGGCCGCATCACCGGCACCGTGATCAGCGGCCGGGAGTGAGGTTGGTCTGGCCGCCGGGGGTTAGGTTGTTCTGGCCGCCCGGGGTGAGGTTGGTCTGGCCGCCGGGGGTCAGATTGGTCTGCGGGCCGCACACCAGGTTGGGCCAGGAGCAGGTCGGCAGGGTGGGGTCCTGAGCGGCCTGGGCCACGCCGGCGGTCACCAAGCCCACGCCCAGCAGGGCGGGTGCCGCGGCGATCGCCAGGGCGCGAGCGAACCGGTGGGTGCGGCGGGTCGAGCGCTGGTTGGTGGTCATGTGAGTGTCCTCCTTCATGTTCGTGTGGCGGGGCGGTCCCGCTGTCGTGGTGACGCTGTCCAGCCTCATCGACGCCGGACTGCGCCGAAAGGACACCCAGGGTGCACGGCAATGCACCCCTGAAGTGGTTCGATCCCACCAAGGTGGCCTCGATTCCGGTCACCCAACGGTTGGAAACCGCCGACAACCCGCGACAGCTGATTCGATGCGGGCGTGCAACTCGAGGCCGATCTCGCGCAGAGCCTGGGTGCGGGTGGAGGATTGGACATCGCACAGGAAGCAAAGTGCGATATCGAGTGAATCTTCCTGGGCGCCAAGATGTTCCATGAGTAGGCGGAAACCCCGCTAGTTGGCAGGAGAAGCCCTCCTCGGCGGTCCGGACGATCAGATCCAGTCTGCTGTCGAACTGCCGGATCGCGCCGACGGAAAGCCCTGCGCGACCGGAGATTTCCTGCACCGTGGCCCGTGATAGCCCTTGTCGCCTCGACAAGTTTCGCCACGGTGGCGGCAAGGCTCTTGCTGTTTGCTGCGCGGTGTTGCGGGTCATGGCCGACCATCCGGCCGGTCCGGCCGAGCCCGACTTCGTCCGGGTCGGCCCGCGGATCTGTCAGCCCGCGCTCGCGAGCGCCACACGGGGTTAACCGGTTCGAACAGGTCCGGTGGGTCTCGGGTTAACCAGTTTCCACAGGCAGCCGCCGTACCATCGGCTACATGTCGGCTACAACGGTGCGCGTCGGAATCTTCCTGGCCATCGCGGCGGGTCTGCTGGCCGGTTGCTCGAACGACAACAGGGGTGAACACAAACCAGCGGCCACGCCGATGGGCCACACCTTCGTCTCGATCGGAGTCGAAGGTCAGCAGATACCGGGCGGCGGACCGATGACGCTCACCTTCGCCGATGGCAAGATCACGGCCAATTCGGGCTGCAATACCGCCACCGGCACCGTCGACCTGGCCGAGGGCATTCTGCACGTCGGCGCCCTCGCCAGCACCCTCATGGCCTGTCCGGATGAGAACGGCCAAGCCGATAGCTGGCAGGACAACGTACTGACCTCGCTGCCGAAATGGCGACTCGATGAGTCGACACTGACGCTGACCGGGAAGGACACCACCGTCACCTTGCTGGACAAGAAGGTCGCGCAGCCCGATCAGCCGCTCATCGGCACCACCTGGATCGTCAGCGCGCTGATGACGCCCGACGCCCAGATCCGGTCACAGACCCTGGACGAGGTGAAACCGACACTCACCATCGCACCCGACGGCGCGGTGTCCGGCAGCGCCGGATGCAACCGCATCACCGGACACGCCACGCCGTCGCCCGCCGCCGATGGGCCGGATGTCACCTTCCAGATCGGCACCACCAAGACAATGTGCGCCCCGGAGATCATGGAGGTCGAGCAGGCCGTACTGAAGGCCCTCGACGGCAAGACAACGGCCACGATCGACGCGGACATCCTGATCCTGCGCAATACCAATGGCTTCGGCCTGACACTGCGCGCGGCATAACCGTGGCCGAGCACCGAAACAATTCCCGCACACCGGGTTTCCGCCGTCCGGTCGGCCGCACCTGGCAGGTCGAACTCGGCCCGTGGCCGGACCTCCCGTCGGCCCATATCGAGAAGCTGCCTGCGCCACCGTCATCGGTAACGCTCATCCGCTACGCCGAGCTCTATAGCGCCGCCGGACTCATCCGCCGTGACGAAACCGGCCGCTGGGATGCGGACGCTATCCTGGAAGTACTCGCCGAACGAGACGAATTCCTGCACACCACATTCTCTTTGGGCTATATCGACCCCGATGGCGCGCTCCTGGCCGAATGCTCGGTCGGCATCTCCGATACCACGGCCAGGCTGTACGTCGTGCACGCCACCGAGCAGCCCGCCGACCTGGCTCACCTGCTCCGCGGCACCCTGTACCGACTACATGTGTACTACCCCGACGTGCAGACCGCCGAAGTAACGATGGACCCGCGCGACGAACCGTTCGAACTGGCACTCACCGCCACCGGTTTCACGGTGCGCAACCACACCGCCTGATCCCGAATGCCGGTGCCCGGCAAGCAATGACGTCGTCTACTTCCGCATCAGGATCACCCGATCCGCTCGGTCTCCCGGGCGGCGCGAAGTAGATCGCCGTGGTCGCCCGATCGGCTGACTCCAGCTCGATCACCGACCGCATCGGAATCGTCTTTCCGACGAACTGCGGACCCAGCACACCCAGACCCGTGAACTCCCCCATCATCACGATATCGGCAGCACCGCCGCTGGCCTTGGCGCGCTTATAGGTCATCATCATCGGCGTCATGCCGTCCACCTTCGTAGCGGTTGTCGGTACCCGGTGCTGGCACGGCTCGCCCCGAGCAGGAAGTGCCGACCGACGACCGAATGCAAATCAGCCCGGCACCACGCGATCGGGCGTGGTGCCGGGCTGATTCGAGTGTTCGCCCGTCAGGGCAGCGGACCACCCGCGGCAATAGCGGACAGCGTCGCGAATTCCTCGCCCTTGAGCGACGCACCGCCGACCAGCGCACCATCGATATCGGTCTGCGCGACCAACTCGCCGACGTTCTTGGCATTCACCGAACCGCCGTAGAGCACCCGCACACCCGCCGCGACCTCCGGCGAGGCCAATTGGGCGAGCTCCGCGCGAATCGCGCCGCAGACCTCCTGCGCATCGGCCGGGGTGGCGACCTTACCGGTGCCGATGGCCCAGACCGGCTCGTAGGCGATGACGATCTTCGAAATCTCTTCGGCCGTCAGACCTTTGAGCGAACCGCGCAACTGCTCGAGGTTGTATTCCACGTGCGTCTTCGCCTCGCGGACATTGAGCCCCTCGCCGATGCACACGATCGGGGTGATCCCGTACTTCAGCGCCTGTTTGGCCTTGGCCAGCACGGTGGGGTCGTCCTCAGAGTGGTACTGGCGCCGCTCCGAATGACCGACGACCGCAAAGGTGCAACCCAGTTTGGCCAGCATGGCACCGCTGATCTCACCGGTGTAGGCGCCCTCGTCATGGGTCGACACATCCTGCGCACCGTAGGTGACCAGCAGCTTGTCACCCTCGACGAGGGTCTGCACGCTGCGGATATCGGTGAACGGCGGGATGACCGCGACATCGACCTTCGCGAAGTACTTCTCCGGCAGCGCGAATGCGATCTTCTGCACCAGGGCGATGGCCTCGAGGTGATTGAGGTTCATCTTCCAGTTGCCCGCGATGAGCGGTTTGCGTGCCATGGTTCAGTCCTCCAATACCGCGATACCGGGCAGTTCCTTGCCCTCGAGGTATTCCAGGGAGGCACCGCCACCGGTCGAGATGTGCGAGAAGCCGTCCTCGGGCAGCCCGAGCGCGCGCACGGCCGCGGCCGAATCGCCGCCGCCGACAACGGTGAACGCACCCTTACCGGTCGCGGTCACGATCGCCTCGGCGACGCCACGGGTGCCCGCAGCGAAGTTCTCGAACTCGAATACACCCATCGGGCCGTTCCAGAACACCGTCTTGGCCTCGGTGAGCAGTGCCGCGAACCGGTCCACCGACTCCGGACCGATGTCCAGCCCCAGCCAGCCGTCCGGAATCTCGTTGGCCGGCACCACCTTCGAGTCCGCATCGGCCGCGAACTTATTCGCGACGACGATATCGCGCGGCAGGTGGATGACGTCCGCGTAGCGCTCCAGCAGCCCCTTGCAGGTCTCGATCATCTCCTCCTGGAGCAGCGAGCTGCCCACCGGCAGGCCCTGTGCGGCAAGGAAGGTGAAGCACATGCCGCCGCCGATCACCAGGGTGTCGACCTTGGGGGCCAGTGCCTCGATGACGGCCAGCTTGTCGGAGACCTTGGAACCACCGAGTACGACCGCGTACGGGCGCTGCGGGTTCTCGGTCAGCTTCGCCAGCACGTCGACCTCGGCCGCGACCAACGTGCCCCCATAATGCGGCAGCAGCTTGGCCACGTCGTACACCGAGGCCTGCTTGCGGTGCACGACACCGAAGCCGTCGGAGACGAACGCACCGTCATCACCGACCAGCTCGACCAGCGCCGCGGCCAGCTTGGCCCGCTCCGCATCGTCGGTGCTGGTCTCGCGCGCGTCGAAACGCACATTCTCGAGCAGCAGCACGTCGCCGTCGGTGAGGCCCTCCGAGCGCGAGAGCGCGTCGTAGCCAACGACGTCACCGGCCAGCTGGACATTGCGGTCCAGCAGCTCGGCCAGCTTCGCCGCGACCGGGGCGAGGGAGAACTTCGGGTCCGGCTCACCCTTGGGGCGGCCCAGATGCGCCGTGACGACCACCTTGGCACCGGCCTCGACCAGCGCCCGCAACGTGGGCACCGAGGCGATGATGCGACCCGGGTCGGTGATCTGGCCGCCCTCGTCGAGGGGAACGTTCAGGTCGGAGCGCACCAGCACGCCCCGACCCTCGACACCCTCGTTCAGCAGATCCTGGAGTGTCTTGACTGCCATGCGCGTCAGAGCGACTTGCCGACGAGGCCGATGAGGTCGGCAAGGCGGTTGGAGTAGCCCCACTCGTTGTCGTACCAGCCGACGACCTTCACCTGGTCATCGATGGTCTTGATCAGCGGCGCGTCGTAGATGCACGAGTGCGGGTCGGTGACGATGTCGCTGGAGACGATCGGGTCCACGTTGTACTTCAGGATGCCCTTCAGCGCACCTTCGGCGGCGGCGGAGTAGGCAGCGTTGATGTCGTCGATCGAGGCCGACTTGCTCAGGGTCACCGTCAGGTCGGTGACCGAGCCCGTCGGGACCGGCACGCGCAGCGCGTAGCCGTCGAGCTTGCCGTTGAGCTCCGGGAGCACCAGGCCGATGGCCTTCGCGGCGCCGGTGCCGGTGGGCACGATGTTCAGCGCGGCGGCGCGGGCGCGGCGCAGGTCGCTGTGCGGACCGTCCTGCAGGTTCTGGTCCTGGGTGTATGCGTGGATGGTCGTCATCAGACCACGCTCGATGCCGAAGCTGTCGTTGAGCACCTTCGCCAGCGGACCGAGGCAGTTGGTGGTGCAGGACGCGTTGGAGATGATGTTCTGGCTGCCGTCGTACTTATCGTCGTTGACGCCCATGACGACGGTCAGGTCCTCACCCTTGGCGGGCGCGGAGATGATGACCTTCTTGGCGCCCGCGGCGATGTGGCCCTTCGCCTTGGTCGCGTCGGTGAAGATGCCGGTGGATTCGACGACCACGTCGACGCCGAGGTCACCCCACGGCAGGGCGGACGGGCCCTCCTTGATGGCCAGCGCCTTGATCCGCTGGTCGCCGACCACGATGGTGTCGTCGCCGTCCAGGGATACCTCCTGCGGCAAGCGGCCCAGGATCGAGTCGTACTTGAGCAGAGTGGCCAGCGTCGCGTTGTCGGTGAGGTCGTTGACCGCGACGATCTCGATGTCGGTGGTGCCGAGCGCCTTCTGCGCCTCCACCGCCCGGAAGAAGTTACGTCCGATACGACCGAAGCCGTTGATGCCTACCCGGACAGTCACGTTATCGCTCCTCAGCTTTCAAGCGGATTCATTCCGATGCCACAACCACAGTAGTGCCCGACCGTAACCTCTCCGACACGCACCTGGCATTCCGCAGGACGCGGGACCTGCGCAGACAGCCGCGCTTATGGTTTCGGCGGACAAATCCGCGGTCCGTGCTCTTGTTTCGGCACACCATGGAATCCGGTCCGCACCCCGGCCACATACGCCGTAGCGGGTCCCGACACGCACCACCGCGCCGAACTTCGGAAATGTTCAGCCGGGTGGACAGCCCGACCTCCGAAAAAGCGAATCGCCGCCCCGGGGGGCGGCGATTCGGCTTACGCTTCGTCGAGCAGTTCGGCGGTGACGGCCGATTCGGTATCGGGTACCCCCAACTCCTTGGCCCGGCGGTCCGCCATCGACAGCAACCGCCGAATCCGGCCCGCCACAGCGTCTTTCGTCATCGGCGGATCGGCGAGCTGGCCCAGCTCCTCCAGCGACGCCTGGCGGTGCTGCACCCGCAGCTTGCCCGCCGCGGCCAAATGGTCGGGCACCTCGTCGCCCAGGATCTCCAGTGCGCGTTCGACTCTCGCCGCCGCAGCGACCGCGGCGCGGGCCGAACGGCGCAGATTCGCATCGTCGAAATTGGCGAGGCGATTCGCCGTGGCCCGCACCTCGCGGCGCAGCCTGCGCTCCTCCCAGACGATCCGGGTGTCCTGCGCACCCATGCGGGTCAGCAGTGCGCCGATCGCCTCGCCATCGCGCACCACGACCCGATCGGTGCCGCGCACCTCACGCGCCTTGGCCGTAATGCCGAGCCGCCGAGCCGCACCGACGAGCGCGAGCGCCGCCTCCGGACCGGGGCAGCTGACCTCGAGTGCCGATGAGCGCCCCGGTTCGGTGAGCGAGCCGTGCGCGAGAAACGCTCCGCGCCAAGCCGCTTCGGCATCGCCGATGCTGCCGCCGACCACCTGCGCCGGCAGTCCGCGCACCGGACGACCGCGCACATCGAGCAGCCCGGTCTGTCTGGCCAGCGCCTCACCCTCCTTGGACACCCGCACCACATAGCGCGAGGTCTTGCGCAGGCCGCCCGCGCCGAGCACGTGCACATCGGAACCGTAGCCGTATAACTCGAAGATCTCCCGGCGCAGTCTGCGAGCGATGGAGCCCATATCCACCTCGGCCTCGACGATCACCCGCCCGCCGACGATGTGCAGGCCGCCCGCAAACCGCAGCAGCGCAGACAGTTCCGCTTTGCGAGAACTCACCTGCGAGACCGTGAGCCTGCTCAGCTCGTCCTTCACTTCGGCTGTCATCGCCACGAGACGCGCTCCTTTCCACCCAACCCGGAACGCACATCCTGACCCATGTGCCGTCCCTCGACTCGAAGCCCTGCCATATGTGGCCGAGGTTGCCGGATCAGCTGATCCAGTGCGGCGGCAAGCTTTCCGGGGTGATGCCGGTCGGTGCCCGCTTCGGCGACATCGGAAAAGGTTACTCGTGCCCGCAATTGTTCGGCAGCCCTGGCCACATGTTCTCTTTCGCGACCCTCCGGCACGGACCCGGAATCGACCAGTACCTCGTCGACCACGAATTCCGGTGCGTGCTGGGACAATACATGTAGATGGCGCTCTGCGGAGAAACCCGCTGTTTCTCCGGGCTCAGCGGCGAGATTCAGCACCAGCACTTTGCGCGCCCTGGTATAGACCAGCGCGTCACGCAATTCGGGCACGAGCACATGCGGAATCACGCTGGTGAACCAGGAACCCGGGCCGAGCACAACGACATCGGCGTGTTCGATGGCCGAGGTTGCCTCCGGACTGGCGGGCGGATCGGACGGAATCAGCCGCACGCGCCGCACCTTACCCGGTGTGGTCGCGATGGCAACCTGGCCGCGAATGCAGCGGCTCACCCGCGGATCCGCTTCCAGCCCAGAGACATCCGCCTCGATATCCAGCGCGATGGGCGACATGGGTAGCACGCGACCGGTGATTCGCAACAGCTTGGCGACCTCGTCGAGCGCGGCGACCGGATCGCCGAGCACCTCGGTCAGACCCGCGAGGATCAGATTGCCGACCGAATGTCCGGCCAGCGCACCGGTGCCGCCGAATCGATGCTGCACAGTGCGCGTCCAGACATCGTCGCCGTCCGCGGCCAGCGCCGCCAAGGCCATGCGCAGATCACCGGGCGGCGGCACACCCAGTTCGGACCGTAGCCTGCCCGACGAACCGCCGTCGTCGGCGACGGTGACCACGGCGCATATCTTCCTGGTGAGCCGGCGCACCGCGGTGAGCGTCGCGTACAGGCCATGCCCGCCACCGAGCGCAACAATGGCGGGATCCGATTCCCACCCCGTCATTCGCGCCCCAGATCCCGATGCACGACCCGCACGACATCGGCGGGTCCGGATTCGGCGGTCTGTGATCCGATGAGTTCGCCGAGCGCTTCGGCTATCGCCACGCTGCGGTGTTTGCCTCCGGTGCAGCCCACTGCCACCGTCATGTATCGCTTCCCCTCTTGGCGGTAACCATTCGTCGTCAGGTCGACCAGGTGGTGGCAAGTGCTCAGATAATCGGCCGCGCCGGGACGCGACAATACATACTCGCTGACCACGGTCTCCTGTCCCGAATGCTCACGGAGTTCCGGTATCCAATGCGGATTGGGTAGAAAACGCACATCCAACACCATGTCCGCATCGAGCGGAACCCCGTACTTGAATCCGAACGACTGCACCGTCAGCTGCAGCGCAGTCGGCGCCCCGCCGCCATAGGCCTCCTCCAACTTGCGGTGCAGCTGGTGGATCGACAGCTCGGTGGTGTCGATGACCAGGTCGGCCGCCGTTTTCACGGCGGAAAGGCGAATCCGTTCGGCGGCGATGCCCGCCGAGAGCGTACCGTCGGCGCTCTCGCTCTGCAGCGGATGACGGCGGCGGGCGAAGCCGAAACGCCGGATCAGCACGTCATCGGAGGCTTCCAGGAACAGGATCCTGGTTGGCACCCCCGAGGATCGCAGCTGCTCGGTGACGGCCGAGAGGTCGCCGGTGAAGAAGCGACTTCGCACATCCATGACCAAGGCGAGCCGGCGGATCGGCGGATCGGCGGAGGCGCCCAGCTCGACCATCCGCCCGATCAGCTCCGGCGGCAGGTTATCGGTGACATACCAGCCGAGATCCTCGAGTACGCGGGCCGCGGTACCGCGGCCCGCGCCGGATAGGCCGGTCACGATCACCACTTCGACCTGCGGCTGGGGCGGATTGTCGTCGCCATGTTCGACAGGTGCGCCGAGGGAGCCCGCGGGGCCGGTCCGCCCAGCGGTCGACCGCGGGCTGCCCGCACTGTTGTTCGATTCGACGCGTGTCATGTCCTACCGGATCTGTGTCAGGGTGCCTGTCGATCATCCCGCACCGGTTCCGGTATCGGGCGCAGACACACAACGTAGGTGTCTTATTCCTCCCGCAACGCGGCCAAAACGGCCTTCGCGGTGGCCACACCGATGCCGGGCACCTCGGTGATCTGCTCGACCGTGGCCTCCTTCAGTTTGGCCACCGACCCGAAGTGGGTGACCAGCGCGGTCCGGCGGGACTCGCCGAGACCGCGCACCGAGTCCAGTGCGGACGCGGTCATCCTTCGGGAGCGTTTGCTGCGGTGGAAGGTGATGGCGAAGCGATGCGCCTCGTCGCGCACCCGTTGCAATAGATATAGCGCCTCACTATTGCGAGGCATGATCACCGGATCGCTCTCCCCCGGCACCCACACCTCCTCGAGTCGTTTGGCCAGGCCGATCACCGCGACATCGGTGATGCCGAGTTCGTCGAGGACCTCCGCGGCGGCCGCGACCTGGGGTGCGCCGCCGTCGACCACATAGAGATTGGGCGGGTAGGCGAATTTCCGCGGCCGGCCGGTGCGTGGGTCGATACCGGGCCGCGAGGTGAGTTCGAGGTCGTCGCCGGATTCATCGGCGGGTCCGCCTTCCGCACCGGATATCGGCTCCTCGGCCGCCAGCTCGTCCCGTTCACGACGTAGCCGATAGAACCGTCGCCTGGTCACCTCCGCGATGCTGCCGACATCGTCGGAGCGGCCGTCGCCCGCGGCCTCCTTGATGGTGTAGTGGCGATACTCGGACTTGCGCGGCAGGCCGTCCTCGAACACCACCAGCGAGGCCACTACATCGGTGCCCTGCACGTGGCTGATATCCACACATTCGATTCGTAGCGGTGCACTGTCCAGATCGAGGGCATCTTGAATGTCTTGCAGCGCAGCAGATCTCGATGTCAGATCGCCAGCCCGCTTGAGCTTGTGCTGGGCCAGCGCCTCCATCGCGTTGCGCTGCACGGTTTCGGCGAGTGCCTTCTTGTCACCGCGCTGCGGTACTCGCAGCCGCACCGCCGACCCGCGCAGTTTGCTCAGCCACTCCTGAACCTGTTCGGCGTCGGCAGGCAGTTCCGGTACCAGCACCTCGCGCGGCACCACCGTGGCCGGTTGCTCGTCCCCGCCCTGTTCGGCCTGTGCCACCTGCTCGCCGTAGAACTGGGTGAGGAACTGCTCGACCAGCGCGGCGACCTCGCCACCGGCCGCATGGCCATCGATGGCATCGCCGGATTTGTCGACCACCCAGCCGCGCTGGCCGCGTACCCGGCCGTCGCGGACATGGAAGACCTGCACCGCCACCTCCAACTCGTCGATGGCGAAGGCGATCACATCGGCGTCGGTGCCGGTCCCGAGCACCACGGCCTGCTTCTCCAGTGCCCGCCGCAGCGCCTGGACATCGTCGCGCAGGCGGGCGGCGGTCTCGAAATCCAACTCCTCGGCGGCATCGTGCATCCGCCGCTCCAGGTCGCGCACCATGCGATCGGTACGCCCGGCCAGGAAGTCGCAGAAGTCCTCGACGATCCGCCGATGCTCATCGGCGTCGACCCGCCCGATGCACGGGGCCGAGCATTTGTCGATATAGCCGAGCAGGCACGGACGGCCGATCTGGTTGTGCCGCTTGAAGACTCCATTGGAACAGGTGCGCGCGGGGAATACCCGCAACAGCAGATCAAGGGTCTCCCGAATGGCCCAGGCGTGCGCGTAGGGCCCGAAGTAGCGCACCCCTTTCTTGCGCGCGCCGCGATAGACGAACAGGCGCGGGTACTCCTCGTTCAAGGTGACCGCGAGCACCGGATACGACTTGTCGTCGCGATAGCGCACATTGAATCGCGGATCGAACTCCTTGATCCAGTTGTATTCCAACTGAAGGGCTTCCACCTCGGTGGAGACCACGGTCCACTCGACACTCGCCGCCGTCGTGACCATCTGCCTGGTCCGCGGATGCAGCGAAGCCACATCGGCGAAGTACGAATTCAGCCTGCTCCGCAGGCTCTTCGCCTTGCCGACATAGATCACACGCCCGTGTGCGTCCCGGAATTTGTAGACACCGGGTTCAACGGGGATCGTGCCCGGCTTCGGCCGGTAGGTCGCGGGATCTGCCACGAATCCAAGCCTATCGACCGCCCCCGACACGTCCGCACGGGTGCGCCGGTCGCGGTGGCTCGGCTCAGGAGAAGCGGCGCGCACTGGCGATGATGGCGTCGCATAGCGCCAGCTGCGGTGGTGATGGGCGGGTGTGACGGCGCATCAGCACGAATTCGAGTTCGCCGAGCTCCGGCAGACGGTGCGCGGGCAGGACGACGAGGCCGTCCGGGAGCAGCGTTTCGGCGTGCACGATGACGCCGAGACCGGCCAGGACGGCGGCGCGCAGGCCGAGTTGGCTATCGCTGGTGCAGGTCACCCGCCAGGTGCGGGCGTCGCGTTCGAGGGCCTGCAGCGCGACGCGGCGGGTGAGGCTGGGCGGCGGATAGGTGACCAGCGGTACCGGATCATCGAATTCGATTGCGGCCGAACGGCCCGCCCAGACCAGGCGGTCGCGCCAGAGCAGTTCGCCGTGGCGTTCACCCGGCAGCCGCTTACCGACGACGAGGTCGAGTTCGCCGGTCTCCATCCGGGTTTTGAGGTTTTCGCTCAAGCCGACAGTGAGCTCCAGATCGATGCCGGGATGGGTGCGCTGGAATTCGAACAGTACGTCGGGCAGCTCACGGGCCATTACGTCATCGGAGGCGCCGAGGCGGATCAGGCCGGTCAGGGTCGAGTCGGAGAAGTAACGCTCGGCCTGGCCCTGGGCGTCGAGGATGGTGCGGGCGAAGCCGACCATGGCCGCGCCGTCGGCGGTCAGCGCGAGGTTGCGGGTGTCGCGGCGGAGCAGTTCGCGCCCGGCCGCCTTCTCCAAGCGGGCGATATGACCGCTGACGGTGGACTGACGCACGCCGAGGATGCGACCGGCCGCGGTGAAACCACCCGCGCGTTCGACGGCAAGAAAGGTCCGCAGCAACTCAGGTTCGAACACACCGCTAATTATCACCGATTGCGTTTACAGATATCGAACCCAACGCCTATCGCGATCAGTCACCAGCGCCATACCGTCGACAGGTGAGGTTCTTCGCCAAACTACGTATCGACGCGTTCATGCTCGGCATTCTGGTCAGCGTGGCAGTGGCGGCACTATTGCCTGCGCGCGGCGCCGCGGCCGATGCGCTCGACTGGATCACCAAGATCGCGATCGGCCTGCTCTTCTTCCTCTACGGCGCTCGGCTCGCACCCCGCGAGGCGCTGGCCGGGTTGCAGCATTGGCGTCTGCATTCGGCGGTGCTGGCCGCGACCTACCTGATCTTCCCGCTGATCGGTCTGGCACTGCGACTCCTGGCGCCGTCGGTACTGACCGATGACCTCTACACCGGCGTGCTGTTCCTCTGCCTGGTGCCCTCGACCGTGCAATCATCGATCGCCTTCACCTCGATTGCCCGCGGCAATGTAGCCGGTGCGGTGGTCAGCGCGTCACTGTCGAATCTGATCGGTATCTTCGCGACGCCGCTGCTGGTGATGCTGCTGATGGACACCACCGGCAATGCCACCGTCTCCCTCGCCGCAATTCTCGCGATCGTGGTGCAGCTGCTGCTGCCGTTCCTAGCCGGTCAGCTGCTGCGGTCCAGGATGGTAGGGCTGCTGCGACATGCCGCGCTGACCAGGACGGTCGATCGCGGTTCGGTGTATCTCGTCGTCTATGCCGCCTTCAGCGCGGGGATGGTCGAACATATCTGGAGCGGCATTTCGCCGCGGGCACTGCTGGCGACTGTCGCGGTGTGCGCTGGCATCCTCACCGCCGTTCTGACGATGACCACTTTCGCCGGCCGCTTCCTCGGCTTCTCCCGTCCCGACCAGATCGTCATCGTGTTCTGCGGTTCGAAGAAGAGCCTGGCCACCGGCCTGCCCATGGCCTCGGTCCTGTTCGCAGGACATCCCGTCGGCCTGATCGTGTTGCCGCTCATGGTCTTCCACCAGATCCAGCTATTGACCTGCACGGTTCTCGCGCAGCGCTACGCTCGATCCGACAATGCATCCTCCGATGTCGCGACAGTCGAGCCATCCGCACAGCCGGTCTGATTCGATATGTTCAGCGCTCGGCGGCGGTGACCCGAATGTCGAACCAGGCCTTGGCTTCCGGCTGCCACAGCTGATGGACGATCGTCACCGACGCACCCAGCGTGAAGAGTACAACGACCACCCCCGCCAGATCCGGGACCGCCTCGACATGCACCCGCAGCACCGCGACGGCCTGTAGCACTGCCAGCCCGATCGCGACCCGACGCGCCAGCGGCCCACGACCGAACCAGCACACGGTGAGGGCGAGCAGCCAGCTGCAACCGAATTGCAGGGCTGCGGATCCGGCCGCCTCGTCCGTGCCGATCAGGCCCATGACGACCGAATAGGCGAGGCCGAAGCCCGCGAGTCCCGACGCCGCCTCCCTGGCCTCCCGAACCGCTTCGGGCAGCACGATCGGTCGCGCGGTTGGCACGGTCGAAGATTCGAAATACGCCTCAGCATCCATGGCCACTCCCGTCGAGCCTGCACACCCGCGATGTGTTGGGCCTCACAGCAAGCTAATTCAGCGCGGGGACATCGACATTCAGGACACAGAGAGTGTGTCACAGGTCACAGAGCAACTGCTAGGTTAGTTCGAACTGCCGCAGCACATCGAGCAGCCCTTCGGCACGATCCGCCGTCGGCACGGGATCTACCAGCGCAAAAGCGCAGCCCGCGGCCACGGCACCACCATCGGCTTCGGCGCTGTCACCGACCATGAGCGCCGACTCCGGGCGCACGCCGAGCTGATCCAGCGCGGCCAGGAAGATTCGTGGATCCGGTTTCACCGCGCCGACCTCGAACGACAGCGTATGCGCCGCGACGAGTCGATCCCAGCCGTTGGCGGCGAACGCCGGCCGGATATCGAAGGCGATATTGCTCACCACGGCGACCGGAATATCTTGTGCCGCCAAAGTTTTGAGAACGGCACCGGTGTCGGGATACGGCGTCCAGGACAGCGGGTCCAGCAGCCGGTCATAGAAGCGCTCGATCAGCGCAGGCGTCGGCACCCCGGCTTGCCGCAGCACCTCGAAGTAGGCCTTGCGATGCATCGCTGGATCCAGATCCCGCCGCTCCCACGCGATCCGGCCCGCGGCGTCGAACCGTGCGCCATCACCGCCCGGCCTGGTAATCCGTTCGAGGATGGTGACTTGGTCCAGGGGCTCGCCGTCGAGTCCGACCATGCCGGCCCAGGTCTCATCGGGCTCCAGCCGGAACAGCGTGCCGGAGAAGTCGAACAGCACCGCCTCGATCGCCACTCGATCCAGCGTACCGGCCGTGATCATCGGCGGGACTTCGCTCGAGCGAACACCCCTGCGGAGAATACTTGTCCGCGAGGCATTTTCGACGCCTGTGCATCCGGCTTACCACTGGTGGGAGCCGACAGCGCCGGAATTCCCGCGAGGGTCGGCGATCGGCGATACAGTGCCGTCCATGAGTCGCACGCGAGGAACCTGGGTCAGCGCCGCGGCGGCGCTCACGCTCATCGTCGGCGTTGTCAGCGGATGTTCGTCCGAGGACAAACCGGCGAACGCGGCGTGTGCGGCAACGCCGAACGGCACCCCGGTGGCCGCGACTTCGGCGGGTGCGACGCCTGGTGCGACCAAGGATCTGAGTACCAATCCCGAGATCGCGACCGGTTACCGGTCAGGGATGACGGCGGTGCGCACCAAGACCTACGCGGTCTCGACGGCCAATCCGCTGGCCACCAAGGCCGCCTGCGAGGTGCTGAGCAATGGCGGTACGGCCGCGGATGCGCTCATCTCGGCGCAGACGGTGCTCGGGTTGGTGGAACCGCAGGCCTCCGGCATCGGCGGCGGCGCGTTCCTGCTCTATTACGATGCGGCGAGCAAGAGCGTGGAGGCCTACGACGGCCGGGAGGTCGCACCCGCTGCCGCCACCGAGAACTACCTGCGCTGGGTCAGCGATACCGATCGCACCGAGCCGAAGCCGAATGCGCGGGCGAGCGGACGCTCGATCGGCGTGCCCGGCGTCCTGCGCATGCTGGAAATGGCGCATCGCGACCATGGAAAGACCACCTGGCGGGATCTGTTCAGCCCGGCCATCGGCCTCGCCGATCAGGGCTTCCCGATCAGTCCGCGCCTGGCGGGCCAGATCGCCGAATCGGCCAAGGATCTAGCCGCTGACGAGGCCGCGAAGGCTTACTTCCTCAACCCCGACGGCACACCGAAGCGGGCCGACACGGTCCTGGCCAATCCGGCAATGTCCAAGACCCTCAACGCCATCGCCAGCGACGGCGCGAACGCCTTCTACACCGGCGCGATCGCCCATGACATCGTCGACGCGGCCGACTCCGCCGCGGGCGGGCGCACTCCCAGCCTGATGACCGTCGACGACCTCGCCGGATACCAGGCCAAGAAGCGGACCGCGCTGTGCACCAGCTATCGCACGCACGAGATCTGCGGTATGCCGAGTCCGTCCTCGGGCGGCATTACTGTTGCCGCCACCCTCGGCATCCTGGAGAACTACGACCTCGCCGCACTGCGCCCGGACAATATCGATCGCAACGGCGGCAAGCCGAAGGCCGATGCGGTGCATCTCATCTCCGAGGCGGAGCGGCTGGCTTACGCCGACCGCAACAAGTACGTCGCCGATACGGATTTCATTCCGCTGCCGGGTAATTCGCCGCAGACCCTGCTCAATCAGGACTACCTGAAGCAGCGTGCCGGCCGCATCGATCCCAATCACAGCATGGGCACCGCCCAACCCGGCGATTTCGGTCCGGTTCCGCTCGGTGTCGGCCCGCAGCCACCCGAGCACGGCACCAGCCATATTTCGATCGTCGACAAGTACGGCAATGCCGCCTCGATGACCACCACGGTCGAATCGGCCTTCGGATCATTCCATCTCGTCGACGGATTCGTGCTGAACAACCAGCTCACCGACTTCTCCGCCGACCCGCTCGGCACCGATGGCGCCCCGGTCGCCAACCGGGTGCAGCCGGGTAAGCGGCCGCGCAGCTCGATGAGCCCGACCCTGGTCTTCGATCACAATGCCGACGGCTCCCGTGGCGATCTGACCCAGGTCGTCGGATCCCCCGGCGGTTCGGTGATCATCCAGTTCGTCGTGAAAGCCCTGATCGGCGTGCTGGACTGGGGCCTCGACCCGCAGCAGGCGGTCTCCGGAGTCGCCTTCGGCGCCGGAAACGGTCCGGTGACCGGCGTCGGCGGCGAACATCCCGCCATCAACGCCACCGATAACGGCGATCACGACCCACTCGTGCTACGCCTTCGTGAACTCGGCCATCAGGTCTCGGTCGCTCCCCAATCCAGCGGCCTCAGCGCATTGCAGCGCGACGGGTCCGACGGCTGGATCGGCGGCGCCGACCCGAGGCGCGAAGGCGCCGTCCTCGGCGACACCCACTGACCGACTGCGGTGGCGCTATCCGGTCCGCAGCATCGGATAGCGCAGTGGGCCACCGTCGAGCGCCAGGTCACTGTGCCGTTCGAACCCGAAACGTTCGGCGCGGACTCGGGCTTCGGATGCCATGCAGTGCGAGGGTAATACTCCCGGACCGCTGAAGCCGCTGCTCATTCCTGTGTGGCAGTGTATTTCGCGCCCAGTTCCCGCAGCTTGTCCAGCGCTTCGACCGCACGTTCCTTGTCGTTGGAGCGGATCGCCATCAGTGGGACGTAATCGTCGTCGATGAGTTCGAGGCGGGCCCAGGACTTTCGGTCCGGGAACGAGACGCCGCGGATGTACTCCCAGGGAAATTCGGTGTCGCCCAGGATATTGCGCACCGAGACTCCGCGTTTGCCGACGCGCACCCGCGGCCGGGTCAAAAGCAGCACTGCCGCGGCGCCGAGTACGCCGATGCCGATCATCGCAAGTTGGTCCGCGAACCGGAAGTTCACGCCCGTCGAACCGTGGCGCAACCAGATGCCGCCTGCCGTGAACCCGGCCACGAGCAGCACCGCCACGATCCATGCAGTCCGAACCGCGCGACGGGGCCGCACCTCGAGCTCCCAATCGCCTTGTCCCGGTGCGGCAGCCGAACCCGCCCCGTCGCCGGGGCGCCTACGCCAAATTCGCACGACCGGCATGGCCTACGGCCGCAGCGCGCGCAGTGTCAGCGCGGCGTCGAGCGCTGCCGCGGCGGCCTGTTCGCCCTTGTTCTCGGCGGAACCAGGCAATCCGGCTCGGTCCCGCGCCTCCTGCTCGTTATTGGTGGTGAGCACACCATTCGCGACCGGCGTGCCCGCATCCAGCGATACCCGGGTCAGACCGGCGGTCACCGCGTCACAGACGTATTCGAAATGCGGTGTGCCACCGCGGATCACCACGCCGAGCGCGACCACCGCGTCATGGGAGCGGGCCAGTTCCTGGGCCACCACCGGCAATTCCATCGCGCCCGCGCACCGCACCACGGTGATGTGCTCGACGCCCGCGTCCTTGGCCACCTTTTCCGCATTCGCGACCAGGGTGTCGCAGATCTGGGTGTGCCAGCGCGAGGCGACGATGCCGAGCTTGAGGTCCTTGGCATCCGACAGCTCGAAGCTGGGTACGCCGGTGCCGCTCATCGAATACCGCCTTTCCAGGCTGTGTCGGGGTGCGAATACTCGGGATAGGAAATCACTGCGCCGTCTCGCCCAGATCGAGCTCGTCCAGCCCGATCAGATCGTGGCCCATCCGGTCCCGCTTGGTGCGCAGGTACCGCAGGTTCTCGGCGTTGGCGCGCAACGGCATCGGCACCCGCTCGGTGATCTTGAGCCCGTAGCCGTCGAGTCCGACCCGCTTGGCCGGATTATTGGTGAGCAGGCGCATGGACCGGATGCCCAGATCCACCAGAATCTGCGCACCGGTGCCGTAGTCGCGAGCGTCGGCGGGCAGGCCGAGCTCCAGATTCGCATCGACGGTGTCGTGGCCGGAATCCTGCAGCTGGTAGGCCTGCAACTTGTGCATCAGCCCGATGCCGCGCCCCTCGTGCCCGCGCATATAGAGCACCACGCCGCGCCCCTCCTGGGCCACCATCTCCAGCGCGGCGTCCAGCTGCGGACCGCAGTCGCAGCGCAGCGAGCCGAAGACGTCACCGGTGAGGCATTCCGAGTGCACCCGAACCAGCACATCGTCGCCGTCTTCGATATCACCGCGCACCAGGGCGACGTGTTCGACATCGTCGTAGATGCTCTGATAGCCCACGGCCTTGAATTCGCCGTGCGCCGTGGGGATCCTGGCCTCGGCGACCCGGATGACCTGCTTCTCGTGCTTGCGCCGCCAAGCGATCATCTCGGCGATGGAGATCAGGGCCAGATTGTGCTCGTCGGCGAAGACACGCAGCTCCTCGGTGCGGGCCATATGGCCCTCATCCTTCTGGCTGACGATCTCGCAGATGACACCCGCGGGGTGCAGTCCGGCCATCCGAGCCAGATCGACCGCGGCCTCGGTGTGGCCGGGACGGCGCAACACGCCACCGTCCTTGGCGCGCAACGGCACAACGTGACCGGGACGGGTCAGATCGTCGGCCTTGGCATTCGGATCGGCGAGCAGTCGCATCGTGGTGGCGCGGTCGGCGCCGGAAATACCGGTGGTGACGCCCTCCCTGGCATCGACCGAAACGGTGTAGGCGGTGCCATGCTTGTCCTGGTTCTGCGCGTACATCGGCGGCAGGCCGAGGCGATCGCAGTCATCACCCGTGAGCGGCACGCAGATATAACCGGAGGTGTAGCGAATCATGAAGGCGACCAGTTCGGGGGTCGCCTTTTCCGCCGCGAAGATGAGGTCGCCCTCGTTCTCGCGGTCCTCGTCGTCGACGACGACAACCGCCTTACCGGCGGCGATATCGGCGACTGCGCGCTCGATGCTGTCGAACCTGGTCACGTCTGCTGTGCTCCATCTCGAAATAGGTGCCTCACTACACTACTGTGTTGGATCTGCAGCGCCTGCGGCGCTGCGTGTTCGCTCGTAAGACTCGCTCCGTGGTGGTCGCCGGAGCGCGAACGCCAGATCCAGCACAGCGTTTACCCGCTGCTCACCCGCGTTGTTGCAGGCGCTCTACGTACTTGGCGATGACGTCGACTTCCAGGTTCACCTTGGTCCCGACGGCGGCGGTGCCGAGGTTCGTCATGGACAGGGTGGTCGGGATCAGGGAGACCTCGAACCAGTCGCGATTGCCGTCGGCGGCGGGTACGTCGGCGAGGCCGAGGCCCGAGACGGTCAGTGAGATGCCGTCGACGGTGATCGAACCCTTCTCCACTACATATCGGGCGATCGCGTCCGGCAGCGAGATCCGCACGATCTCCCAATTCTCCGAGGGGGTGCGCGTGAGCACGGTGCCGGTGCCGTCGACATGGCCCTGCACCAGGTGGCCGCCGAGCCTGCTGTTCAACGCGGCCGCGCGTTCGAGATTGACCCGCGAACCAACGCCGAGTCCGCCGATGCTGGAGCGGTTCAATGTCTCCTGCATGACGTCGACGGTGAACGAGTCGCCGTCGACCACGTCTACGACGGTCAGGCAGACGCCGTTGACTGCGATCGAATCGCCATGCCCGGCATCGGAGGTCACCAGCTTGCCCCGGATCGTCAAACGAGCGGCGTCGGCCAGCTCCTCGGTGGCGACGATTTCGCCGAGCTCCTCGACGATGCCTGTGAACATGCCTTGACTCCCTGTCGCGTCGTTTCTACGGTTGCCGAACAGCCGGGGTCCGGCGACTATTCCCGTCGGCACCGGTCCCTGCCCAGCGTAACGACGCCGGGTCGTAGAAGACAGCGTGGTTCCGTCCAGCGGCCAGTCGAAACCGCGGCTCGGCTGCTCGGGCCAGAAGCAGACCACAGGGCACCCCGGAACGCACCGAACCAACGTCAATTATTTTTCGAAGCGAAATAATGTACGGCCGTGCGGAAAATATCGCCGTTTACCCGCCGACGATAATTGTTCATTCCTATTTATGGAACAGCGCGGCGCGAATTCATCCGTCGCGCATAGTGTCGAACATATCGTTGTACCCACTGGCGACACAGTTACACCGAAACCTTGCGCAGGCGAGAAAACGGTCGCAAGATTGTTACGCAGCTGATTCCTCTCGTTCAACTTCGTCCCGAGCAGTTCAGTGCGGAACGGTTCGCCCCGGGTCTGCGACGCAGTCCGGCGAGTTCGACCAGGAAATCCACCACTCGAGGAAGCCAGGAAACAGCACAGTGGGACAAATCAAGTTCGACACTAATGGGGGTGTCGCGTGACCACTCTTGTCGATTCGACGCTGGAAGTTCGCTGCGTGCAGTACCGGCGCGAATTTCATATGCCTGCATCGATCGACCCGACGTCGCGCCGCATCCTACTTCATATCGGTACCCATTACGGCGCCATCACGATGCCCGCCGATCTCGGCGAACAGGTGCAGCGACAGCTGACGCAGGCGCAGATCGCCGCGCCGGTGGTGCACCACCCGAGGGCACGACGCTGGACCTTCATCACCGGCCCGGCCCGGCCCGACACCCTCAGCGCGGCCGTCTCCGCGGAGTTGTTCCGGCTCTACGCGACCGTCGCCTGCACCGGCAGCCAGGTTGTGCTCCCCTCACCCGACGATGAGCGCACCGGCTACCGCACCTGGATCCAGCCGCCGGAGAACGCGACGAACCTGCCACCGCTCAGCGCGGTGATCGAGGCGACGCGAGCGCTCGGCAGCCGGAAAGCGCCCGCCCGCTAGGAGATTCGGCCCATCAGGGTTTCAGACCGCGCGCAGTGCAGCGGCCCGCTGCCGCAGTTTCTCGACAGTCGCCGCCGGGTCGTCGGTGTTGTAGATCGCGGATCCGGCGACGAAACAATCGATACCCGCTTCCGCGGCCGCCTCGATCGTATCGGCATTGATACCGCCGTCGATCTCCACGATCAAACGCAGTTCACCGGCGTCCACCAGCCGACGCACGATCCGCGCCTTCTCCAGCACATGCGGAATGAACGATTGTCCGCCGAAGCCGGGTTCCACGCTCATCACAAGCAGTGTGTCGAAGTCGCGCAGGATTTCCAGATACGGCTCGATCGGCGTATTCGGCTTTACCGAAAGTCCCGCCATGGCACCGGCCGCGCGAATATCGCGTGCCACCGCAATCGGATTGTCGGTCGCCTCGGCGTGGAAAGTGACGTTATGCGCACCCGCCTCCGCATAGGGCGGGGCCCAGCGGCCCGGATCTTCGATCATCAGATGGCAGTCGAGTGGAATGTCGGTGGCCTTCAACAGACTTTCGACCACCGGAAGTCCGAGAGTGAGATTCGGCACGAAGTGTGCGTCCATCACATCGACGTGCAACCAGTCGGCGCCATGCACCGCTTTTGCCTCGTCAGCGAGGTGCGCGAAGTCGGCGGACAAGATGGATGGAGCGATCATCGGCGTGGTGGGGCGCTTAAACGTCGAAGTGGACACATCGCGGGAGCTTACCGGTACCTAGGGTTGCCCCGGCCGAGAGTGGGTAGCCTGCATAGGGTGATCAACATTTCGGCGGAACAGGGGCTCTACAGCACCCCGGTGGAGATTCGGGTGGCGGCGTCGGTGACGCAGCTGCCGATCGTGCGTGGGCTCGCCGAAACACTGGTGCTGCTCAGCGATTTCACCCTGGACGAGGTGGCCGATATCCGGCTGGCCGTCGACGAGGTGTGCTCGACGCTGATCGCGGTCGCGGCGCCGGAGACGAGCCTGCACTGCAGGTTCACCGTCGGCGACACCGAACTACTCGTCCGGGTCACCGGGGTCGCCGCCACCGAGGGACTGCCGGATCAGCGCAGCTTCGGCTGGCATGTGCTGCGTACCCTCACCGATGATGTACAGGCAACACAGGATCCGTACGACGTCGCCGTTTCCGGATATCCGACGACGGTGGAGTTCCGTCGGGTCCGGGGGAAAGCGTAGTGGCGGACGAGAACACCGTGTCCGATGCCGAGCAGGACGATGATGTCGAACCCGTGCTGACCGAAGAAGCCGCTGAGGAAGTCGAAACCCTGCAGGCATCCGGCGCGGGCTACGACGATGTCGGTGCGCTGTTCGAGCAGCTCGCCGCCGCCAAACCGGGCAGCGCACGGCACAGTGCGTTGCGCGCCGAGCTGATCAGCCGCTGCATTCCGCTCGCCGATCACATCGCCCGTAAATTCAGCGGTCGCGGTGAGCCGTTCGACGACCTCACCCAGGTGGCGCGGGTCGGGTTGGTGCATGCGGTCGACCGGTTCGATATTTCCCGTGGCTCGAACTTCCTGTCCTTCGCGGTGCCGACCATCATGGGCGAGGTGCGTCGCTACTTCCGCGACAACACCTGGGCCATGCGGGTGCCGAGACGGGTGAAGGAGACACATCTGCGTATCGGCGCGGCCATCGACTCGCTTTCGCAATCCTTGGGCCGCTCCCCGACCGCGAAGGAGATCGCCGCCGAACTCGATGTGGATCCCGACGAGGTGACCCAGGCCGTCATCGCGGGCAATGCCTACCAGCCGAGTTCGATCGACGCCGCCTCACTCGGCCGCGATACCGAGGCATCGCTGCTCGACACCCTCGGCGAGGAGGAATCCCAATTCGACCGGGTGGAGGAATACGTCGCGATCCGTCCGCTGCTCGACGGACTCCCGGAGCGCGAGCGCCGCATCCTCACCATGCGCTTCTTCGAATCGATGACGCAAACCCAGATCGCCCAGCGCATGGGCATCTCGCAGATGCACGTTTCGCGCATTCTCGCGAAAACCCTTGCCCGCCTGCGTGAGCAGTCGGCCCGCGACTGAAAGCTCGGGTCGCGGCTGCGGCAGAGCCGGTGACCAGCGAATTAGCGTGCGCGCTGTTTTCGCAGTTTCGCCGGTGCCGACAGCCACCATGCGGCGTCGAGCATCTCGCGCAGTTGATCGGGCTCGATCCGGTCGAGATCGATGAGGATGTGGGGATATCCGTCGTAGTGCGGGGTGGTGTAGAAGGTGGGATCGCCCGAGGCGAGCAGCGCCTCCTTCTCCGCCATCTCGCACACGAGCGCGAGCCCGCCCTCGGCCTCCGAGCGCAGCCGCGCGAAACCCTTGCCACCCACCTTCAACGCGGGGCGGCGCCACCATGTCGATTCCGCCACCTCGGGAAGTTCGGTCGCCAGGGCCACCACCTGCTGCCACGTCATCGCCATGGGGCCAGTCTGCGGCGTCGACCCGCTGACGTCTTGGACGAATGTCGCTTCGGCTGCGGCCCCGCCTGATACACCGCCTACGTTTCGCGCAATTCCTCGAGGGCGGCTGCTCAACACTTCAAATAGGCGGCGGTGCAGAGCACGTGCTACTGGACAGCACCGCCGTGGAACTCGGCGAGGACTCACCCGCGCCTGAGGCCCGCGCACTTCCTTAGGCCAGCTGCTCAACACTTCAACAGGCGGCGCAGAGCACGTGCTACCGGACAGCACCGCCGTGGAACTCGGCGAGGACTCACCCGCGCCTGAGGCCCGCGCACTTCCTTAGGCCAGCTGCTCAACACTTCAACAGGCGGCGGTGCAGGCCAGGTGATGCAGACGGCACCGCCGTGGAACCCGGCCCGTGGAACCGCCCGGCACCGCCCCGCTTCAGCGGTGCCGGGGACGGTGTTATGCGACCGGTTTGCGCAATGCCGCGAGGAACATGGCGTCGGTGCCGTGGCGGTGCGGCCACAGTTGCGCGCTCGGGCCGTCGCCGATATCGGTAACGCCGGGGAGCAGGTCGCGGGTGTCGAGTTGGATGGCACCGGTGCGGCGGGCGGCATCGGCGACCACCGCGACGGTCTCCGCGAGGTGGGGTGAGCAGGTCGAGTAGAGGACGACACCACCGGGGCGCAGCAGATCCCACGCGGCGGCAAGGAGTTCGCGCTGCAGGACGACCAGCTCGGCGACATCCGCGGGGGTGCGGCGCCAGCGGGCCTCCGGGCGGCGACGCAGCGCGCCGAGACCGGTGCAGGGTGCGTCGACCAGGATGCGGTCGTAGCCGGGCGTGAGTCCGCTGGCGCGGCCGTCGGCGACGTGCACGTCGACGGGTAGGTCGTGGACCGTCTTGCGGACGAGTTCGGCACGGTGTTCGGCCGGTTCCACCGCGTCGACACGGTGTCCATCGATTGCGGCGATGGCACCGAGCAGGGCCGCTTTACCACCGGGTCCGGCGCAGAGGTCGAGCCAGCGACCATTGTCCGGACCGGCCAGTTCCGCGCGGGTCAGGGCGAGTGCGACGAGCTGACTGCCCTCGTCCTGCACGGCCGCCATGCCTTCGCGGACGGGTTCCAGCTTGCCGGGATCACCGCCGCCGTCGAGGTAGACCGCGTACGGCGACCATTTGCCCTCTTCGCCACCGGTCACCAGGGCCAATTCCTCGGCGGTGATATCGCCGGGACGGGCGACCAGATGCACGATCGGACGCGCGTCATCGGCTGCGAGCACGTCGCGCAGTTCCCCGGCCCGGGCGCCGAGCGCGTCCGCGAACGCCTGCGCGATCCATACCGGGTGGGCGAACTCGAATGCCAACCGTCCCACCGGATCTCGCGGCGCGAGCTCGTCCACCCACTCATCGACGGACTTCTCCCCCGCCCGCCGCAGCACGGCATTCACGAAACCTGCCTTACCGGCCCCGAATTCCATGCGCGCCAATGCCACCGAGGTGTCCACCGCCGCGTGCGCCCCGATCCGGGTGCGCAGCAACTGATACACCCCCAGCCGCAGCACATCCAGCAGCGGCCCATCGATCTCCTCGACCGCTCGCCCCGCCCCCGCCGCGATCACCGCATCGAGCAACCCGAGCGAACGGCAGGCACCGTAGGTCAATTCGGTCGCCAATGCCGCATCCCGCCCCGAGATCCGCCGCTCCCGAAGCAGCCCCGGCAGTACCAGATTCGCGTACGCCTCCCGCTCCCGCACCGCCCGCAGCACATCCCGCGCGACCAGCCGCACCGGATCCGCGGCCACGGCGGAATCCTTGTGCCGGCCATGGCCTTTCGATGTGTCACGCCGAGCCGAGCCACCCGCAGTCGACCCGCCGCGCCCGCCCGAAGCGGCACTATCCGCGCGATTCGACCGGCGTTCATCGCCGCTCACGGCCCGCTTGCCCGACCGTCCCTCGTGCCGTCCCGACGAATCGGACTTCGCCGCATCCGAGCGGTTTCCCCACCGCTGTTCGTCGGATTCCGCACGGCCGCTGCCCTGCGAACGGGCACTCCGGTTCGCCGAACTCTCGCGCCGCTCACCGGCCGATGCCGCCCCCTTGTTGTCCCGACCTTTGTGCAAGCCCGACGATGCGGCTGAACGACTCTCACTTCGCGCACCGCCCGCGGCCCCGGTGTCCTTCGCACCGCGATCCCGCCAGCCCGACGCTCCCTCGGAACGCGCAGTCCCCGAGCGATCTTCGCGTCGGCCCCCCTCCGACTGCCTCGTCCGTGCAGTGTCGTCCCGGTCCGAGAAACGCCGCACTGCATCGCCGCCGCGCCCGGCGGGATTCCCTTGCCCGGCATTCGCGCGACTACCGCCGCGATCGCCGCGCGCGGCGTCGCCCTGCCAGTCGCCGCGGGCCGCCCCCTTGCCGTGCGCCGACCCCTTGCGCTGCGAACCACCCCCCGAGGACTTACGTTGTTCGGTCATATTCGGCCGCTCTACTCGGGCCCGTGGCGCATTGCCGCGGAACTGGTCGGATTCGGAGTGCAAATTCTTCTGCTGTGCACCACTTTTCGCTGATGTCGCGCGGGCGAGCCAGCCCGAGTCGACGGATTTCCTACTGGATTTGCGACTGCGCGGATCGGCGGCCGCACTGTGACCGTTGGCGCGGCGCTCGGGCGTCATCACTCGACCACCGCACCGGGCTGCAGGCGAGCGCCGCGGGCCCAGTCCAGGGCGGCCATCATGCGCTTACCTTGCGGCTGTACCTGATCGAGGCGAACCGCGGTAGTGGCGGTGCCGACGAAGACCCCGGACTTGCGGACCTCCATGGTCCGTTCCGGCAATACCTCCTCGACCATCGAGACGGGGCCGAGTTTGAGGCGGGTGCCGTTGATCTCGGTCCAGGCACCTGGTGCCGGGGTGACCGCGCGGATGCGACGGTTGATTGCCAGTGCGGGCTGGTCCCAGCGAATGTGTCCGGCCTCGACCGGCACTTTGGGCGCGTAGGAAACGCCGTCGTGGGACTGCGCGACCGCGTGCAGTGTCCCGTCTTCCACGCCGTCGAGCGTCTTCTCCAATAGCATCGCCCCGCTGTCGGCGAGCCGGTCGAGCAATGCGCCCGCGGTATCGGTCACCGCGATCTTCTCGGTGACCACACCGAAGACCGGCCCGGTGTCCAGGCCCGCCTCGATCTGAAAGGTGGACGCGCCGGTGATCTCGTCACCCGCGTCGATCGCCGCCTGTACTGGCGCGGCGCCGCGCCAAGCGGGCAGCAGCGAGAAGTGCAGGTTGATCCAGCCGAAGCGGGGAATGTCGAGCACCGGCTGCGGCAGCAGCGCACCGTAGGCGACCACCGGACAGCAGTCGGGCGCCAATGCGGTGAGCTGTTCGATGAATTCGGGTTCGGCGGGACGCCGGGGCGTCAGAACCGGAATGCCGTGCTCATCGGCGAGGCGCCCGACCGGCGAGCGCTGCACCTTCCGCCCACGTCCGGCGATCGCGTCGGGCCGGGTCAGCACGGCGACCACCTCGTGCCGCTCCGAATCGATGAAACGCTGCAGCGACGGCACCGCAGGTTCCGGCGTGCCCGCGAAGACAATGCGCATCAGCGGCCCCGTCCGAACGGTCCGGCCTGGCTCGAACCCAGCGCGCGCGAACTGCGCACGGTGATGCCCGCACTGAACCAATCGGATTCGCGAATGGTGCGCATCGCCTCCTTGCGTTGCGCGGGATCGAGCCGATCGATGAACAGCACACCGTCCAAATGATCGGTTTCGTGCTGAACGCAGCGGGCCAGCAGCCCCCCGGCCGCGAATTCGACCGGTTGACCGTCTACGTCGACACCCGTGGCTCGCAGCCGCAGCGCGCGGCGCGTGTCGTAGCGCACTCCTGGAATGGACAGGCAGCCCTCGGGACCGACCTGCTCCTCCGCGCCGACCACCTCGTAGGTCGGATTGATCAGATGCCCCATGGCGTCCTCGGTGTCGTAGACGAAAACCCGCAAACCGACGCCGATCTGCGGTGCCGCCATCCCGACTCCGCCGTCATCGTGCATGGTGTCGGTCAGATCGGTGACCAACTGCCGCAGTTCACGATCGAATTCGGTGACCTCCGCCGCACGCGAACGCAGAATGGGATCGCCGAAGAGGCGAACGGGCTGAATGGTCACGGCGGCGACTCCCGAAAACGAGGAACACGGTCGATTCATTCTAGAGAGCGACCCCGTTCACACGGATCTCCCCGACCGAAGGCGGAAAAGCTGGTAAAACTCCAGTGCGGTCCGGGCGGGGTGTCGATCCCCCCGCCCGGCCGCCTGGAAAGACCTCGTGGACGACCTCTGGTTGCCCTGCCTCTGCAGCTCACCTGCCGATTCGCGACACGTCATCGCACGACCAAAAGTAGCGGAGTACTGGTGACACCGTCAGCACCGCAGGCCAGAGCCGTCTTTGCTCTGGCAATAGGGACGCCCTGGGTCTCACAGGTATTGACGGCGTCACCACCTGACCGGCCTCGCCGTCCGACTCGCCTTGGCGATCGCGTCTGTCGTCGGCAGGGGCCGTCGTCAAGGGAGAGCCGACCGTCGGTCCCTGTCGACAATGGCCGGATGCATGCCCAAATCGACTCGCTGGCAACTGATTCGGAACATCTAGGTCAAGTTCCGGCGTGGTTCTCGAGACCATGCTGGGGCGGATGCCACCGAGTTGGCCGAGGCGAGCGAGCAGCTGGACTCGTTTGTGGGCGAGGTGTTTTCCACGTTGATGCGCAAGGATCGGCTGGCGACGGCCGGAACGTATGTGCGCGGGCTGATGCTGGATGGCCGCCCGGAATCGATACAGCCGATGGCGCAGCGGCTGGGGACCGATCATCAGCGGTTGCAGCAGTTCGTGACCAGCTCGCCACGGGATGTGGTAATGATGCGGAAAGTATTGTCCCGCAAGGCGTGTGATGTACTCGGACCCGAGCGCCCAAGGATGGGCCCAGGGTTTGGGAGCGACGGCGTGGTGCATAACCATCTGACGTCGATTGGCGATGTCGAGTCGTGCGGGTGGGACACGGTTCCAACCGCACGTTCTCGTGTTCTGGGGCTGCGAATGATCGGAGCAGGTCGGTGCGACAGTTGATTCGAGTGGCAACGGCGGCGATGGTAGGCCTGATTCTGGCCGCGCCGATGGCGGCTCCGGCGGCGGCGTTCCCCGCGCCGAACCAAGAGGAGTGGTGGTTCGACACCTTCGGGATCGAGAGCGATGTCTGGCCACTGACGAGAGGCGATGGCATCACGGTGGCCCTCATCGACACGGGGGTGAACGCTTCGCTGCCCGAGCTCGCCGGAGTCGTGCTGCCCGGCACGGATGTCGTGGGCGGTGGAGGTGATGGACGCACCGACAGCGATACCCATCAGGGGCACGGCACCGCGATGGCCGCCCTGATCGCGGCTCAGGGCGGCGGGTCGGCCGGTTGGCTGGGGATAGCACCTGGCGTGAAGATCTTGCCCATCCGGAACGGCGGCCAGATGACTCCCGAGATCGAAGCGGCGGCGATTCGCTATGCGGCGGATCACGGAGCGAAGGTCATCAATATCTCGCAGGCCGACGCGGCCGGGCTCAGCGACCCGAACCATTGCCCGGCAGAGGTCCAGGACGCCGTCATCGATGCCGTGCAGCGCGATGCCGTGATCCTTGCGGCCGCGGGGAACGCGGGTGATCAGCACAACGATCCGCTTTACCCGGCCGCGTGTCCGGGCGTCGTCGCGGTGGGTGCGTACGATCACCTGGGAAACGCCTGGCACAGCACCCAACGCCAGGACTACGTCGCGATCTCCGCGCCGGGCTCCGGGGTCGGATCCATCGGCGGAGACGGTCGGCTCTACCACTACGGTGCGGGGACGAGCCAGGCCGCGGCGCTGGCGTCAGGTGCGGTTGCCCTGATGCGCTCGAGGTTCCCCAATGAGTCCGCGCGGCGAATCGTTCAACGGGTCATCGCGACCGTCACTGACTTCGGGCCGCCCGGTAAGGACGATCAGACGGGATACGGCTCGATCAGCCTTCGCAAAGGACTGACCGCGACCGTGCCCGCCGACGCGCCGAATCCGGTGTTCGACCGGCTGGACCAGGTGCTCGCCGCCCGGCGTGTCCAGTCCACGCCCTCCGCCACGCCGGTCGCGAGCGGGGAGAAGACCTCCTCCAAGGTGCTCAGGGACCTGCTCATCGTCGGCGCCATCTTCATCGTGGTATGCGCCGTGTACCCGCTCGCCCGGATCCGCCCGCGCCCACCCGCCGACCGCCCTCCGACCTCACCGGGGCCCGACGATCGGAGCCCGCAGCATGGCCCGCCGCCTCCCTCAGGGCCTACCCGAGATCAGGGACCGCCTCCCGAACGCCGTTGGTAATTAGCGGGCGGGAACCGCGGGACATTACCGGTGATCCAATGGAGCAGGCGAACCCAAGGACGCTCCGCCTTCCGGACAAAGGGAGACGGATGTCCCTCGCCTACATTCCACCCTCCAGGTCACGGTCGTCGAGCCGCCCTCCACCCCACATGTCGACAACCACGTGCGCGCAATGCCATCTCGCGCGCCTCGTATCGGAGCGGACCGGCCTTGCATAATGACTTTTGCTGCCCCTGCGCAAATCGCTCCTATTGCGAAGTCCTTTGCCGTATTCGCGAGATCTGCTGTCCCGCAGCCGGTTTGTTCACAGCGCTTTCTCAGCGGCCGGTGAGCATAGTGTCGGCGTGACAAACCGTGCGGCACTTACCGATTCGTCCCCGCTATCACTGCTCGCCAAAGTTCCCCGGATCACTGCCATGTTCTGGGTGATCAAGGTTCTCTCCACCGGTATGGGAGAAACTTTCTCCGACTTCCTCGTCATGCATCTGCCACCGCTAGTGGCGGTGGGCGGTGGGCTTGTGGCCTTCGTAGTCAGTTTGGTCGCTCAATTCCGCATGTCTCGCTACCACGTCTGGACCTACTGGACCGCTGTGGTCATGGTGGCCATCTTCGGCACCATGGTCGCCGATATCGTCGACTTCGTGGTCGGGATTCCGCTGGGGATCTCAACCGTGATGTTCCTACTGCTGCTCGCGGGCGTCCTAGCGCTCTGGTACCGCGCCGAGAGGACGCTGGATGTGCACACCATCAACACCCGTCGGCGCGAAGGTTTCTACTGGACTACGGTCATGGTCACCTTCGCCCTCGGCACCATCGCCGGTGACTTCACCGCCGCGACGCTACACCTGGGTTTCCTGCTCTCGTCGGTGCTTTTCGCAGTCGCGATCACAGTGCCGGCGCTGGCATGGCGCTGGGCCAGGCTCAATGCAGTGCTCGCCTTCTGGGCCGCCTATGTGGTCACCCGGCCCCTGGGTGCATCGCTGACCGACTGGCTCGCTTCCGACCACAACGACGGGCTGAACCTGGGCACCGGCTGGATCACCCTGGCCTCGGCCGTTCCCATGATCGTGCTCATAGCCGTGCTGGCGCGACGCGTCGCCACGGTCCCCGAGATCATCACCGCCGGACCGAGGAGATCGGAAACAGCGCTGGAAAGCTGACCATCCTCTCGGAGGATTCCTTCACCCGGAGCCGACCATGGCCGAGCTGCTCAGCAGCGAGGGCGATCCACGCGTGCTGAGCAGGGCTTCCACACGCCTGGTCCTGGACGCTGGCCCGGCTATGCGGCTCAACCGGCTGCTACGTTCATTCAGAACGCGAACACGTACCTGTTGGTGTTCTGTTCCATGCACCGGTTCGGGAAGGTGCGGCGGTAAGATATCGAAACGCCGTTCCAAATACCTTCAGCGGCAACGGTTATCGGCTTATAGATGAACTGGCAGAACCGCATCGGTTCACCCCGAAGCTGACCGAAGTCCCCGCCCGCCGCCCAGAGTTCCTCGCATGCCCGAGTCGTCTGCGGATGAGTGCCCAGAGCTAGCGGGGAACAGATCAGCAGTACGGTCCGCTGATCGGTGGCGGCGTCCAGCGACTCGCCGTCACCCACGGTCAATATCAGCACCGACGGCGCTACCCCGGTGTCCGCCCGCGCGGGCGCCGGAGCCGCCGACACCACGCCGAGGGCTGCCACAGCCCCGATGCCCGCACCCATCACCCGAAGACCAAGGGACATAGCGTGATACCTCCACACTCGTTGGCTCTCGCCATACGATCGCCCAGGATGTGCCCGGCCGTGTACGGGGCAAGGTGATCGAACCGCGAAATACTATTGGGCAGCAAAGTATTCAGCGGGCGGCCACGGATCGCCACTGCAGTTACTTGCGGCCGCGTAGGACGAGGAAGGCCATTCATGCGGCGCCGAGAACACCGAGCAGAGCCACCACGATACCGATATCCGACAGCAGCAGGTCCATGTTCTCCTTTTACGGAGATCACCACCCCTTCGTCGAAAAGCGCACACGCGTCACGGGTCAACACCACACCCCACACCATGCCCGCATGGGAAGCCGCCTCCGGCACATGCGGGCACGGTGCCCTGTTTTTACGCGCGGATGGTGTCCAGGGCCAGCGTGGCTGCGATGGCATTTGCCAACTCCGCACCCTTGACCTCGAAATGCCGTGCGAAGTAAGCGCGATGCTCACCGTGCTCGTGGAAATGGTGCGGGGTCAGGACCGCAGAGAACACCGGCACATCGGTGTCCAGCTGCACCTGCATGAGCGCGTCCACGACGGTCGAGGCCACGAAATCGTGCCGGTAGATGCCGCCGTCGACCACCAGTGCACATCCGGCGACGGCGGTGTAGTCGCCACTGTTCGCCAATCGCTTGACGCACAAAGGGATTTCGAACGCCCCGGGCACCTCTATCACATCGACCTCGGGGTAACCGCAGTCGTTGAGACCGGACCTACAGGCTTCCACACACCTGTCGACGATGTCGGAGTGCCAGCGCGCGGCAACAATCGCGATGCGATTCTGATTGGGTGACATGATCCTCCTGTTCGCGATGTCACCCAGGGCAAAGACGACGCGAAACAAGCTCCTCCGCACACTGCGTAGGAGCCGGTGCCGCGTTCTCTTTCATCCGGACTGTGACCGTCGGCTCCGGGATCACACCGGAATCTGCTGACCCACCGCATCTTGGGAACACCGTGGCGCTCGCGGGCTCGTGCGCTCCGGATCGATCCGGATGCCATTACCGCCGGTGGGGAATTCCACCCCGCCCTGAGAACGTGTACGAGCCGCACTGTAACACGTCACAGGAGCGGTCTACCCCCTCAGCGCTGGCCGAGCATCCAGCTACTGAGGAGGAGACGGTCGAGCGGGTGGCGAGCGGTCATGCGGAGGCTTGTTCGACCGCTGGTACTTTCCAGCTTCCATCGAGAAGCGACGGCGGATTCTCGGTCGGCCAGTACATGCGCAGCATGAGGATGAACCGACCTTTCGGTGCGGGTAGCCAGTTCGATTCCTTGTCCGCACCTGGGGAGTCGGTCTGGATGTACAGATCGGAACGGTGCAACACCGCACGCGCCGCAGCACGCCTGTACACCCACCGCAACACGCTATTGCGTCGAGTCACCCGCGCCCAAGAGCTCCTACCGCGACCACTGGACGACAACGTCGTACCTATCGCGGTGGCGCTGGAAATGCTGAACTGGCGCGGGGCCGGTGTCTGACCCGACGCCCGGACTCGGATGAATCAATGTCGCGAGGGTCGTGGACCGGTCAAAGCTTGCGCCGGTCCGTCCTGAGCGCGCTGACGATGTCGATCCCCCCGACCACTACGAGAACGGCGCCGAGTGGCCCACCTCGGAACCAGACGAATTCGGTGTCCCGCGCGAAGAGCCACAATGCTGCCCCGGCGACGACGAGCAATACCCCTAAGCCGGCCCCAAGTCGTATCTGCATGCTGCAATCCTGCCGCCCGCGTCGGATGCGATTCATCGGCCATAAGGCGGGTGCGGTCGTCATCATTTCGTATGACGAGCCAGGTGACCCGTCGTGCTGTGATGGAGATGGTGACTCTGTTTCCACCGCTGCGCGGCGGCCGATGGACAGAGCGGTATCTGGGCCCCGCCATCAGCAAACGAGCGGATCGACTCCGGATCGGTCACGTCGACGACTCGGGGGGTAACCGGCGGAAATCTCCATCGCAGCTCGGCGGAGACAAGCCGTCAGACCTTGGCGCGCGAATAGACCAGCCGAACGAACTCCTCCAGCAGGGCGGCGAAGTTGTCACGGTGCCCGGCCGCCGCGAGCTGCTGGAACCCGACCAGCATCGCCATGCCGAGCGAAGTGATGACCCGGGCGTTCTCCTTATCGCCGGTGACGCCGTAGACGGCCTTCTGCACGGTCTTGCGCCGGGCATCGTCGACGCGACGCTGCGCGGCGCGCACGGATTCGTCGTTCGCGCCCCAAGCTCGGATGGCCGCCTCGGCCCCGTGCTGCAGCCCCAAGGTCAGCTCGCGCAGCTTCTCGATATCGGAATCTGGTGTGCCGGAACCGAATTCCATCTCCTTCAGGATCACCACCTGCCGGTTCTCCCAGAACTCGAGCAGCGCGTCGACATAGCCCTGCCAACTGCCGAAATGGTGATAGAACGAACCACTGGTGACGCCCAACCCGTTGACGAGAACGCGGATGTTGAGCCCCTTGAAACCGGACTGGGCAAGGATCCCGAGCCCGTACTCGAAGTACTGCTCCTTGTTCACCACACGTGACATGCCGTCACCGTACCGTAGCTCATCGTACTGTCGGCCTCAGTCGTAATGAAGGGGTTCGACTCGCGAACGATCCGGCGCCGACGACGCTTGTCAAGGTTATTTCTGGCGTGTTTCCATGCGATGCTGCCCGTCGACCGCATCGCCGAACCGACGTAGCGTCGAAGGGGTGATTGTTCCAGAGCACCTGCCGACAACCGTTGGCGAACTGCGCGCTGATGGTCATCTGCCGCGCAGCGTGAAGACCGAGATGCGCGAGAACCTGCTCTCCCGTTTGGGTTCCGGCGACGATCCCTGGCCGGGCATCGTCGGCTTCGATCGGACCGTCCTGCCGCAGTTGGAACGCGCGCTGCTGGCCGGCCACGACGTCGTACTGCTCGGTGAGCGCGGTCAGGGCAAAACCAGGCTGCTGCGCACCATGGTCGGCCTCCTCGACGAGTGGACACCTGTCATGGTCGGCACCGAATTGGGCGAGCACCCGCTCGAACCGATCAGTCCGGCGGGCCGCCGACTGGCCGAGGAGTTGGGCGACGACCTGCCGGTCACCTGGCGGCACCGCTCGCAGCGCTATGCGGAGAAACTGGCTACGCCGGATACCTCGGTCGGTGACCTGATCGGCGACGTCGACCCGGTCAAAGTCGCCGAGGGTCGCAGCCTCGGTGACCCCGAGACCATCCACTTCGGACTCGTGCCACGTGCGCACCGCGGCATCGTCGCGATCAACGAACTGCCCGATCTCGCCGAACGCATCCAGGTCGCGCTGCTGAATGTGATGGAGGAACGCGATATCCAGGTCCGCGGCTATACCCTGCGCCTGCCACTCGACGTACTGCTCGTCGCAACCGCCAACCCCGAGGACTACACCAACCGCGGCCGGATCATCACACCGCTGAAGGACCGGTTCGGCGCGGAGATCCGCACCCACTACCCGCTCAGCGTCGCGGCCGAGGTGGCGCTGGTCCAGCAGGAGGCGGAACTGGTGGCCGAGGTGGGCGATCCGCTGATCGAAGTACTCGCCCGATTCGTCCGGCACCTGCGTGAATCGTCCGCGATCGATCAGCGCTCCGGCGTATCCGCGCGATTCGCGGTCGCCGCCGCCGAAACGGTAGCTGCCGCGGCATTGCGCCGATCGGCGCTCACCGGCGAGCGCCCCGCCGTCGCGCGACCCGTCGACCTCGAATCCGTGCCCGCGGTATTGCGCGGCAAGCTGGAGTTCGAGTCCGGTGAAGAAGGCCGTGAGCAGGAGCATCTGACCCATCTGCTGCGGCGCGCATTCGCCGAGACGGCGAGTGCACTGCTGGGCGGACTGAACCTGCGGCCCTTGGCGGAGGCGGTCGGCGACGGCCATCTGGTCACCACCGGCGAGCGCGTGCCCGGCCAGGATGTCCTTTCGGCGCTGCCGGAGCTGCCCGTCCTGCACGAGGTGGCGCATCGGCTCGGCGTCGGCGCCACCGAACCGCCGACCCGGATCGCGTCGGCGGTCGAATTCGCCCTGGAAGCGCTCTATTTGGCCCGGCAGGTAGCCAAGGACTCCGACGACGGCGTCGCGGTGTACGGCTCATGAGCGCCGAAGTATCTCGTCCGGGTACGCCGTCATGACGATCCCCGACCGCTACGCCTACGGCCCCTATCACGACGGGCCCGATCCACTGGCACCTCCGCTCGATCTACGAGAGGCGCTGGACCAGATCGGGCGCGACGTGATGGAAGGCAGCTCGCCCCGCACCGCACTGGAGGAGGTGCTGCGACGCGGTATGCGCGAAACGCGGGGACTCGACGAGCTCACCCGGCGGGTGTGGCAGCGTCGCGCGGAGATTGCTCGACGACACCGGCTCGACGGCACCCTGCAACAAGTCCGTGAACTGCTGGAGCAGGCCCTGAAAGCCGAGCGCCGCGAACTGTTTCCGGATCCCTCCGACGACGCCAGATTCGCCGAAGCACAGCTGGACGCATTGCCGCCGAGCACTGCGGCCGCCGTCAACGAGCTGGCCGAGTACCAGTGGCGATCCGAAACCGGCAGGGAGAACTACCAGAAGATCCGCGACTTGCTCGGTCAGGAACTGCTCGAATCCCGGTTCCAGGGCATGAAACAGGCGTTGGCGAACACCACCCCCGAGGATGTCGAACGCGTCGGACGAATGCTGTCCGACCTCAACGACCTGCTCGCGGCGCATGCGCGGGGCGAGGACACCGAACAGCAGTTCGCCGAATTCATGGCCGAACATGGCGAATTCTTCCCGGAGAATCCGCGCGATACCGACGAGCTGATCGACGCGCTCGCCGCCAGGTCCGCTGCCGCACAACGCATGTTGAACTCGATGTCCGCCGAGCAGCAGGCCGAACTGGCCGAGCTGATCGGCCAGGCATTCGGCGACCCGCGCATTGCCCAACAGGTCGCCGCCCTGGACGCCACCCTGCGCGCACTGCGGCCGGGCGAGGACTGGGACTCCTCCCAGCGGTTCCGCGGCGACGACCCGCTGGGCCTGGGCGCGGGCGCGCAAGCCCTGCAGGATCTCGCCGAACTGGACGCACTGGCCGAACAGCTCGGCCAGTCGTACCCGGGTGCCAGACTCGAGGACATCGATCTCGACGCCCTGGCCCGCCAACTCGGCGACGACGCCAGCGTGGATGCCGCGCGACTGGCCGAACTCGAGCGCGAACTACGCGCACAGGGCATATTCGAACGGGCATCGGACGGCTCACTTCGGTTGACGCCCAAGGCCTTACGACGGCTCGGCGAGACCGCGCTGCGCGCCGTCATCGGCCAGCTGCGGTCCCGTCGCGGCGAGCGGGATACGACCTTGGCCGGCGCGGCTGGCGAGCCGACCGGCGCCACCCGGCCATGGCGGTTCGGCGACACCGAACCGTGGGACGTGCCGAGGACCGTACGCAATGCGGTGCTGCGGTCGATGTCGGTGGGCCGCCGCAGTGTCACGCTGGACGTATCCGATGTCGAGATCATGGAAACCGAGCAGCGCTCGCGGGCAGCCGTGGCGCTCTGTGTCGACACATCGTGGTCGATGGTGCAGGAGGGCAGGTGGTTGCCGATGAAGCGCACCTCGCTCGCGGTACATCAGTTGATCAGCACCCGTTTCCGCTCCGACGCGCTGAGCCTGATCACCTTCGGCCGACACGCCGCGACCGTCGATATCGGCGAACTGACGGCGCTGGAAGGCGTTTGGGAACAGGGCACCAATCTGCACCACGCACTATTGCTCGCCGGACGGCACCTGCGTCGACATCCGGACGCCGTGCCCGTCGTACTCGTGGTGACCGATGGCGAGCCAACGGCGCACCTGGAACCCGACGGTACGGCGTACTTCAACTGGCCGCCGGAACGGCGCACCCTCGCCGCGACAATGGCACAGGTCGATGCCCTGGCCAAGCTGGGCGCGTCGGTCACCGTATTCATGCTCGGCGAAGACCCCAGCCTGGCCGCATTCGTCGACCTGGTAGCCCGCCGCAGCGGTGGTCGGGTGGTGGCGCCGGATCTGGACGGCCTCGGTGCCGCCGTGGTCAGTGACTATCTGCGTGGCAGGCGCGGCTGAACTCGCGCTAGTCGGTGACCACGACCACCTTTCCCGTGGCGTGGCCCTCCTCCTGGTACTGCACGGCCGCCGGGATGTCGGCGAAGGGATAGGTCCGATCGATGACCGGAGTGAGCTTTCCGTCCTCGATGAACTCGGTAAGCGCCATGAGGTTTTCCCGGTTCCGAGTACATCGGGTCACCTCCGCCATCGCGATTCGCTGTGCGACGAACGGCGCCACCGCCAGCGCCGCGAACATCCGGCCAGCGGGTTGTAGCCATCGACCCGCTGGCCCGCCGACGGCGACGTAGGTGCCCTTGGGTGTCAACACACGGCGGCATGCCGACACCGAGCGACTTCCCGCGATATCCACCAACAACTCGTAACGCTGCCCGTCGCGCGTGAAATCCGCTGCGGTGTAGTCGATTACTGCATCCGCGCCGAGTCCGCGGACCAGTTCCGTATTCCTCGCGCCACAGACACCCGTGACCACCGCGCCGAACGCGTGCGCGAGCTGTACCGCGAATGTGCCGACTCCACCCGACGCGCCGTTGACCAGCACGCGCTGCCCGGGTTGGATTCGTCCCTCATCACGCAGTGCCACCAGCGCGGTATTGGCCGCCAGCGGTACCGCGGCCGCCTGCTCGAATGACAGATTCTTCGGCTTCGGCGCCAATTCGCTTTCCCGGACACACACGTACTCGGCGAAGCCACCCCCTTTGATCATCGCGAATACCGCGTCGCCGGGCCGGAATCCCGTCACCGCCTTGCCGACCCCTTCGACCACCCCCGCCATATCGGCGCCCAGGATGGCGATCGACGGTTTGCGCAACCCGACACCGCCCCCCATCAGCCGCGCGATATATGGCTCACCGCGCATGAAATGCCAGTCATACGGCTGAACCGAGGTGGCACGCACCCGAACCAAAACCTCGTCGTCGGCCGGTACCGGCCGGTCGATGTCCATGAGAGTCAGCTGCTCCGGTGGACCGAATGCGCGAAGGACATAGGCCTTCATCGTGTTCTCCTCAGATCTCGGCACCGAGCCGCCTCCCGCGCTCATGAGCCTTACGTCGTAAGGTACCCTTACGACGTAAGGCTGGTCAATGGCAGCCGGGACCACACCGACTCCGACCAAAGTCGCTGCGGTTCAGGCGCTCTTGCGCAGACGGTCGAGACCGTCGAGGATCAGATCGAGCGCGAACTCGAATTCGAACTGGTCATCACACCAACCCAAGGTCGAGTCCGGATCATCGTGGGCGACCTCCCGCAGCATCCCGACCAGATTCGGGAGCGCCTCGGACATTGCGTCGAGCGCGGCCATGGCTTCGGCATCGACCGGTCCGTCGCCGGGATCGAATAATTCCTGAGCGAAACCCAATGCCCGACTGCCCAGCACATGCATTGCGTGATGGGTCTGGTCGTAGGAGAAACCGCCTTCGCGCATCAGCCCCAGCAGGCCGTCGTAGTAGCGCAGGACCGCCTGGCTGGTATTGGTCCGCGTCTGGAATACCGCGGGTGCCCACGGATGCCGCAGCAGCACCTCGCGGGCCGCCAGAATCCGCTGCCGCACGGCCTGCTTCCACGCGTCCCCCGCAGCGGGCATACCAATGCCGGCCACCACCTCGTTGATCTCCCCCACGATGACGTCGACGACACCATCCAATACATCTTCTTTATTGGCCACATGGTGATAGAGCGACATCGCCTCGACACCGAGCAATTCCGCCAGCCGACGCATCGTCAGCGATTCGATACCACCCTCATCGGCCACGCCGATCGCCGTGGAAAGTACTCGCATCCGGCTCAATGGGATTCGAGGCTCGACTTCGGTGGCCACCTACGCAAACCCCTTCCTCCGGACTCCGACTACAGCGTAAGTCCAGCCCGCCGAGGGCAGCGGAACCGGGCGGAGTGTCCAAACCTCCGCCCGGTCGCAAGCCTCGACGATCAGGAATGTCCGGCGATGATGACCTCGGGAATGCCGGTACCGAGCGGGACCGCGCGGCACGTCGGTGTCGGCGCGTGCACGGGATCCAGCGTCTGCAACAGCAGTTCCTGGACGAACGGGTCGTAGACCATGTGGAAGTGACCGGTCTGGTCGACCGCGCACACATCCTGCAGCGCGATGTTCTCGACGCTCGGGCCGTGCAGTGCGATATTGCTGAACGGCTGGATCATCTCGTCGACCCGGCTGCCGATGGTCACATAATGCGGGCCGGGCACGGTGTCACCACCCGCATTGAGTTCGACCATTACCGGCGACCCCTGCGCCTGCTGCACCGCCGCGAGCGAGGTGACCATCGAGAACGCCTGCAGCGCACCCGGGATCGCCTCCGCGACCGGCACAAGTCCGTACATCACGCCGCCGTAGCTCGGGGACGCCAGACCGATCCACTGACCGGTCTTCGGCGCTCCGCCGAGCTTGTTCACGTAGTAGCGAGTCACATTGGCGCCCTGGGAAAATCCGACGATATCGACCTGCGTGGCACCGGTGGCGGCCAGCACCTGATCGACGAACGCGCCGACCTGATAGGCGCTCAACACGATGTCCTCGGTGCCATAGGTGTCCTTACCAGGAGCACCGCCGTAGTTGAGGGCGAAGACACAGAAGCCGAGCGCCGAAATCTGCGGCCCGATGGCCGACCAGTCGGAGTAGGCCGTGGAATCGGTGCCGTGTGCCAGGATGACCGGACGGGGATGTTCCGCGGTCGGCTTACAGTCGAAGTTGTTGGCGCCGACCGGGACCGCGTTCTTGTGCGTCTTCAGATAGGTCGCGGCGGTCAGATGATCCGACTGAGCCGGACCGGGTTGGGTCGGGATATCCGGCGGACGGTATCCCACGATCGGCGCACTCGCCGGCGCGGTATCGACCGGTCCGGCGCTGGCGATCGGCGCCGTGCCGGAGCCGAAAGTCACGGCTCCGGCGACGATGCCGGCACAGACCACACGCCGGAACTGTGAACTACCCCAACCCCACGAACCAATCGGCTGTTCCATATCACAATGATGTACCCGATCGACTCGAAAAGTGCACGCCCGGGCGGTGTTTCACATTGCCCTCACTTTTCGGGGGCGTCATCCTCGGCGAGAATGCGGTATAGCGCTTTGCGTGCCTCGGTCAGCACCTCCGCGGCCCGGGTCGCCTGCTGCGGAGTACCCGCCGCCGCGACCTGAGCGGCCGCACCCATCAGCTGTCCGATGAGCGCCCGCAGATCCATCGCCTGAGTGCCGACGTCTTCCTTGACATCCGCCCAGGGATCACCGAGCTCGTCGCGATTCTCGGTGACATAGGTCTCGCCCGCGTCGGTGAGTTTCGCGGTCTTGCGGCCGGCGACCTTCTCGATGAGCACCAAACCCTCGTCCTCGAGCTGTGCGAGCGCGGGGTAGATGGATCCCGGACTCGGGCGCCAGACATCGTCGCTGCGCTCCCTGATCTGCTGGATCAGTTCATAGCCGTGCATCGGGCGCTCGGTGAGCAGCAACAGCACCGCCGCACGCACGTCACCGCGCCTGCCCCGGCCGCCGCGACCGCGTCCACGTCCGAAACCCGGACCGAAGCCGGGGCCGAACCCAGGACCGAAGCCCGGTCCGAAATCGGGACCGAAACCGTGCCGCCCGCCGCGGCGATGCTGCCGACGACCCGCGTCACCCTCGTCGCGGCCCGGCTTCCGCCAGCGGCCACGACCTCTGAATTCTCCGTATTCGATGTTTTCCATGTCAGCCTCCTTGGGCTCTTGTGTGTATCTCACGTTATCGACGATATATCGGCAATGCATCGCGCGCAAGAGTGATGGGTGACACGAACCAACCAGTCGCCCCCAATGCGAACGGGCCGCACATCGGTCGATGTGCGGCCCGCGTATGCGAGTTGCCACCCGTGGGCGTACCAGGCAGGTCGGCCGGGTCGACGATCCAGCGGCCGAGGGCGGGCGGCCCGTCCCCTGGACGACCGGCAGGCTGACCACTGTTCGCGCGCCGAAGTTTTCATGCGCACCCTATGGCGCAAGCGAATCGATCCAGCGCTCCAACCGACGACCTTCGGTCACCATGAGCTCGGGATCGCGGAATGTATTGGTGAGCAATGAGATCCCCTGGTAAGCCGCGAACAGCGCAACGGCAAGTTCGTCCGCATCCGCGCGCCCCATCGCCGTGAACTGCCGCTCGATCCAGTCGAGCAAGGTGCGAACACTCGCCGCGGACGCCCGCTCCAGCCCGTCGTCACGTTTACCCAGTTCCGAGGCCAAAGTGCCAGTAGGGCAGCCGAATTGCACGGCCAGGTCGCGCTGGTCGACCCAACCGCGCACCAGCGCCCGCAACCGCTCCTGCGGCGCGTCGTACTGTTCGAGCGCGGCGATCAACTCCTGCAGGGTCTGCGCATGCGCACCGAGTGCGGCCTCTACCAGCTGATCCTTTGTCTTGAAGTAGTAATACACATTGCCGACCGGCACCTCGGCGACCCGCGCGATATCGGCGATCGTCGTCTTCTCGACACCCTGCTCATGGAACACCTGAGCGGCCGCGACGGCGAGGCGTTCCCGCTTGCCCGCCTTGGGCGTCATGCGTCGACCTTCGACTGAGTTAGTCATGCAACTAACTATAGACAAGCCGACTACTCATCGACTACGTTCGTTTTAGTCAGCCAACTAACTCAGGAGTTGAAGTGATCGTAGTGACCGGAGCGACCGGCAATATCGGGCGCACCCTCGTGCAGCAGCTCATCGCCGCGGGCGAGCAGGTGACGGCCGTATCCCGCGGCAATCAGGACATCGCATTGCCGGACGGCGTCCAGCATCGGCGAGCCGACCTCGCCGATCCCGAAAGCCTCTCCCCCGCAGCGGAAAACGCCGACGCCCTCTTCCTGCTCCTCACCGGACCACAGCTGGTGACCGGACCCGATCCGGAGCGATTCGTCGAGGTCGCCGCGGCGGGCGGGGTCAAGAAGCTGGTTTTGCTGTCATCCCAGGCGACCGGCACCCGGCCCGGACTCGCCTCACACGCGCGACTGCATGCGTTCGAGTCGGCCCTGCGGCAGTCCGACCTGAACTGGACGATTCTGCGGCCCACCGGATTCTTCTCCAATACCTACGCGTGGATCGAGTCGATCCGGACCGAAGGGGTGATCGCCGCACCGTTCGCGGATGTGGCGTTGCCCGCGATCGACCCCGCCGATATCGCCGAGGTCGCGGCGAATGTGCTTCGCACAGAGGGACATTCGGGCACAACTTACGAACTGACCGGGCCCGCCGCGATCAGTCCACGCGAGCAAGCGGACATCGTTGCGGCGGCCCTGGATACTTCGTTGCGGTTCGTCGAGTTGACTCGCGAGCAGGCCAGGGCGGGCATGCTGCGGTTCATGCCCGGCGATGTCGCCGATGGCACGCTGGACATCATCGGCACGCCGACACCCGGCGAGCAGCAGGTCAGTTCGGATGTGGAGCAGGTCATCGGGCGACCGGCGGCCTCGTATGCCGAATGGGTCCAGCGCAATCGCGCGCTTTTCGCCTGATCGCATCGGCGTCGACCGCGATCTCGGCGGTCGACGCTCCCGCGGGCGGTCGGGGGCCGACACCACCTGGTGCAGTCCCCCGATCGCCAATCGGATCAGTTCGAGCGGCTGACGATCCGAATCTGCTGCTCGCCCTTACGATCTCGGACGTCGGCCCCGAGCGCCACCAGCTTTTCGTCCAGCTCCTCTACGACGAGCGGCTTCTTATCGGCCACCGCGCGCCGCCTCGCGCGCATCAGCGCATCGATGGCCTCCCCGGTTTCGGGTCGCCCATCGGTCCAACGCACGAACTCCCCGCTGAAGGGATCGTTCTCGTCGACCCACGAAAATCCGTGCTGACGGAAGGCAGTCTCGATATCGCGGGCATTCAGGTCAGTGGCGCGGAATCGGGCCAGCCGCAGGCGGTTTCGGTCGGTGAGGACCAAGTCGGCGTCCTCACGGAACACCGCCGCGATGTCAGCGCGGGCGACGTACTGCTCACGTCCGTTCTGGGCGAGCCCGACATGGTCGTCGGCGACCGTGAGCGCCAAGCTCTCCTTGCGCGCGGTGTCGAACAGGGCGAGCCCGGCGATCAGACCGATGACGGTGGTGGCAGGAACCAGCCAGACGCGCGGCACCGTCATGGCGATGCGCAGCGGGCCGGGAATCGCGTGCACGGTATCCACCAACCACTGCCCCACCGACGGTATGGCGAAACCGATGCCGCAGCCGAGCGCGAGGCCACCGATAGCGAACAGCCAGAGCCAGACGGTGGAGAAACGCAGGGCGGTGGGTGCGGACGTAGTGGTCATCGGTCCTCCGATCCGATTGGGCGCAATAGGCGAGAGACGGTGGCGCGCACCAGCGGTCGCGGATCGTGCGGACGATCCGGATCGGCATTGAGGAAGGCCGCGTCGATGATCGACAGGATCCAGCGCGCGGTCTCTGCGGGCTCGAACCCCGGATCGATGCAGCCCTGTTCGATGCCGCGCTCGAGCAGGGTGGTGAGCGCGGCCGCGCTGAGGCGCGCATCCTCCATGACCACCGCGGCGAGTTCCTGGTCATGTTCGATCCGCCGCAGCAGTTCCACCATCAGCCCCGGCGCGACCGGATCGAGTACCTCACCGGCGAGCGCGTCGACGATGTCGAGTATCGCGTTCAGCGAATCGCTCCGGTCGATATGTCGCGATACGAGTTCGGCGTGCTCGGGAATCGACAGCTCGAAGATCGAACGGAAGACCGCGGCCTTATCCGGGAAGTAATAGAACACGCTGCCCGAAGTGAGCCCCGCTGCCCGCGCGATCTGCGCCGCCGTAGTCCGCTCGTACCCCTGCGTGGCAAACAGCTCAGCAGCGACATGCGTTATGACGGAACGCCTTTCGGCAACACGCTGCGGATCGACGGTGCGGGCCATGCCGCGAGCCTATCATTAACTGATCAGCCAGTTAAAGAATTTCCGACAAAGAAGCCACCCGACGTAGGTCCAAGGCAGCGCCGCCGCACACGATGTCGCCGCCGCACATAAGTTCTGCCTTCGCGCGGCACCCGCTGGATATGCGCGAGCACGAACACTGGTGCGCGGCGGACGGCCGAGACCGGCATACGGCGCTTGTGGTGGGCGCGGCGAGCCGGTCGCTTGGCATGTGAAGGCGGCCGGTCGGCGGAGGCCCTACGACAGCTCTCACAACGGTTCAGCTGCGACGCACAAGCTGCACTATGCGTGGCAACCACTGGATATGCGCTAGCGCAACCGATCGCCGATACCGGCGGTACCCCCGCCGAAGGGGTAGGCCGGGCGCATCGAGCAGCCAGTCCACGCGCATGGTCACGCCCGAATCTGCCGTGCAGTCCATGATGCCCAGTTGGCGCGGGCCGCAGCACCCTTCGTCGGAGGATGTCGGTGCGGGGTGGCACCGCAACAGCTCTCGTACACGGTTGAGCTGCGGTGCGCTGGCCTCCCATGCGCGGGTTGCAGCCGTTGGCGGCGCCCAACAGTCGCGGCCTGTGGCCTGGCCTGCGAAGGAGGTCGGTTGGCGGAGGCCTTACGACGGCTCTCGCACAGGATTCAGCCACGGCGCGCAAGCTGCACACTATGCGTGGCGACCACCGGCGAGTAGACGCCGCGTTGTGCAGTTAGAGGAATGCAGGAGGGATGCGGCCTTACGCGGGGTGCCGGTTCAGCTGGTGAAGAAGTCGAAGAGTGGGGTGGTGGCGGCGCGTAGTTCGCAGCTGTTGCCGAAGGTCTTCTGCCACTGGAAGTTTCGGCCGCGCCAGGTACCTGCGGCCGTCGCGGTGACCGGGGCGTAGATCTTCATGCAGCGGACGCCGGGAGAGCCCGCTAGTTTGTCGAAAGCGCCATCGGCGGCCGTCAGCGCTGCACACGCCTCGCTCGCGGCGGGATGGCTACCGGCCGCCGGATCGCACGTCAGCGTGACCTGCTCCGCACTAGGACTCTGTGCATCGCCCTTGCTGACGCTCAGCGATACCTCGGACTGCTCGGGATCCGCGCCTGCTGGTGCCGCTGACAGTGCGGCGGTGGCGATCGCAAGGCAGATGGTGGCGATGGTGCGAAGCGAGTTGGTCATCATCCGCCCCACTCAACCACAGCAGGCACGGCACCACGGTCGGTCGGCACAAGTCGGCACGCCGGCGACAGTTCGCGCAGCAAATGGCGGGCGAGTGTCAGCCGATGTCGACCGGGTCGATTTGGACGCGGAGGGGGGCGTCGGAGCGGTGGGTGCTGCGGATGGCCTGGGCGGCGGTGAGGGCGCGGGCGAGGGCGGCACCCGAGGCGCGGTTGACGCGCAGCAGCATGCGCTCGACTTCGGCAGGAGAATCGCCGCTGTCGAAGGGTTTGCGGGCGCCGGGCGGGAGTGGCACCGGGCCGAGGCGGTCGACGCTATCCGGAAGCTTTGCGGCCGAGAGCAGTTCGGCAATCGAGTCGGAAGTGCCGTCGATGGCGGCCATGCGGACCGCGGGTGGGAAGCCGACCTCGGCGCGGCTCGCCACCTCGGCACGGGCATGGCCGACCGGATCCCAGCGCAGCAATGCCTGCACGGTCGGCAGCGAGGGTTCGGCCATGACGATGACCTGGCCGTGGTTGCGGACCAGGGCCGCTGCCGACATCCACCGGCGCAGCGCGTCCTCGGCGGCGCGCAGGTCCGCGCGGCTGAGCAGGGCCCAGCCGTCGAGCAGCAGCGCAACACCGTAGCCACCGGGCAGCACCGGTTCGGCGCCGACGGTCGCGACGATCACCTGCGGACCCGGTTCCACCGTATCGAGGATTGCGCCGCCACTGGATCCGCGAATCGGCACGCCGGGAAAGGCGCGACCGAGTTCCTCAGCGGTGCGCGCCGCGCCGATCACCACCGCGCGCAGCGCCCTGGAAGCGCAAGCGGGACAACGGAACGCGGCCTCGGTGATACCGCACCACCGGCATGCCGGACTGTGCGCGGTCTCGCCGCGATGCCCGGCTCGCCCATCCGGCAGGGCAAGTGGGCCGTTGCAGTGCCGACATCGTGCGGGCGTACGGCATTTCGCACAGGCGAGCGCCGGAATGTACCCGCGCCGCGGCACCTGCACCAGGACCGCCGCCCCCTCCTTCAGCGCCGATCGCGCGGCGGCATATCCCACCGCGGGAATGCGAACGGCCCGCGCGACGGGATCGCGCTCCATCGCGATATCGGAGTCACCCGGTGCACTGATCCGCGGCGAAAGCTTGCGCACCACGGCACGATCGGCGATCAGATCGTGCGCCCACTCCGAGTCCACCACGGCCTGGATCTCCGCCGTCCGCGCAAATCCCCCCGCAACGAATGCCGCCCCGGTCTCATGCGCCCGCAGCATCGCGACCTCTCGCGCATGCGGATACGGCGCACGCGGCTCGGCATAGGTGTCGTCACCGTCATCCCAGATCGCGATCAACCCCAGATCATGAGCGGGCGCGAAGACCGCACTCCGGGTCCCGACAATTACCCGCGCGCTCCCCCGCAATGCAGCCAGCCACCGCCGATACCGCGCCGCCGGACCCAACCCCGCCGCCAATCCGACCGCCGAATCCCCCACCAGCCGAACACACTCCGCCAACACCCGATCCAGATCCCGCTGATCCGGCACCATCAGAATCGCACTGCGCCCCCGCCCCGCGACCACCGCGGCCAACTCCGCCAACCGCCGCGCCCAATCCTCCCCCGGCACCGCCTGCCACCCCGCCCGCACCCCCTTCCCCTGCCCCAGCGCACCGACAAACGCCCTCCCGTGGACATACCGCTCCCACGCATCCAGATTCACCGCAACAGCCCCGGACACTCCCCCCGATTCGCGGCGCGCACCAGCACCCTGCACATCCGGTTCCACACTGCCCCCCACGGTTGTGCCCACCGCTGTATCGGACGGACGGTGCGCGCCGGATGCCTTCCCGCCGCCCGCCACCGGTGCATCCGCCGAATCGGTCACCGCCACTACCGCATTCACCGGCATGGCGGGCTCGACCCCATCCGCCGCCGCACCTACAGCGTCAGCCTCCAGCGACGCATCGAACGATTCCGCGACCACAGCCGCGGAATCCACCCGCACCGCGGAGTCGGCAGAGTCAGTCCCTGCCACCCCGGACACCGGTCCGCCCGCCACTGGAGCATCCGGCGAATCAGCCAGCGCCGCCACCACATTCACCACCGCAACGGACTCACTCACATCCGCCTGTGCACCTTCTCCGTCGGCCGCCGACCGCCCTTCGAATGAATCACCAACCCCCACTGCAGCATCTACCCCCGCAGCCTCGGCAGCAGAGTCGACCGCCGCCACCCCAGATGCTGGGCCGCTCACCGGTACAACCGGCGAACCGGCCAGCGCCACTACCGCATTCACCAATGCAGCGGAATCGCTCGCATTCGCCGATACACCTCCAGCGTCGGCCGCCGACCGCCCTTCGAATGAATCACATACCCCCACTGCAGCATCCACCTCTTCGGCAGAGTCGGTCCCCGCCGCCCCGAGTGCCGGTGCATCCGGCGAACCAGCCTGCGCTGCCACCACATTTACCTGCGTAACGGGCTCGCTCACATCCGCCCGCGCGCCCACTGTGTCACCCATTGGCCGCGCATCGAAGGAATCACCGACCGCCGCTGCGGCATCTACCGTCACGCCAGAGTCGGTCCTCGGCGCCCCTGGTGCTAAGCCGCTCGCGGGTGCATCTGGCGAATCAGTCAGCGCCGCTACCGCATTCACCGCCGCAGCGGAATCGATCGCACCCGCTGATGCACCTCCGCCGTCAGCCTTCGGCGTCGCATCGAGTGAATCAGTGACGGTGGCTGGTGCGTCTACTCCAACGACGGAGGGGGCGGAGTCGGTCCCGGCCGCCTCTGGTGACCCCGAACCCGCCCGTTGCGGGTCGGCAGCCAACGGTGCGTCGCGTCGGGCAGCGGCGGATGCCGCATCGGGGACGGCGGCAGTCGGTTCCGCGGCGGGATCGTCGACGAGTTCGCTGTCCAACGGCGCGCGCAAGGTGCCGGATTTGGCGGCTCGACGCGGAGGCGTGGCCGAATCCTGCTGCGGCTCTTTGGATTCGGCTGACTTCTTCGGGCCGCCGTTCTCGGTGCGCGCATGGCGGGGCGGGATGGCGAGGCGCAGGACGTCGGCGCGGGTGCCCGCGTAGCGGGCGGCTACCGAGGTGGCCAGCCGAAGGATTTCCGGGGTCAAGACGCGTTCGGCGGAGACCACGCGTTCGAGTTTGACCATTTTCCCGGTGTGGTCGCTGTGCGACAGGCGGGCCAGGATGTAGCCGTCGACGAGGCGGCCCGCGAAGCGGACGCGGACCCGAACGCCGGGTTGGGCGAGTTCGTCCAGTTCCGGGGGCACCAGGTAGTCGAAGTCGCGGTCCAGGTGCGCAGGCGACAACAGCGGGAGCACCCGTGCGATCGGATGTCCCGCTGTTGTCGAATCGTGCGTTGCCATGACCGCGGCACCGGCGTCGGCGGAAGCCATGGCGGAGAGGTCCGCTGTGGGTTCGTGCACGCGGACCCCGATGTGCCTACAGTCCTACAGCCGCGCGCAACTTGTCGGCGCGGTCGGTGTGCTCCCAGGGCAGGTCGATGTCGGTGCGGCCGAAGTGGCCGTACGCGGCGGTCGGCGCGTAGATCGGCCGCAGCAGATCCAAATCGCGAATGATCGCGCCGGGCCGCAGGTCGAAGACCTCGGTGATGGCCGTGGCAATGCGCGCCGGGTCGACCTTCTCGGTGCCGAAGGTCTCGACGAACAGACCCACCGGTGCGGCCTTACCGATGGCGTAGGCGACCTGAACCTCGACCCGGTCGGAAAGTCCGGCCGCGACGACATTCTTGGCAACCCAGCGCATGGCGTAGGCGGCCGAGCGGTCCACCTTCGACGGATCCTTACCGGAGAACGCGCCGCCACCGTGGCGGGCCATGCCACCGTAGGTGTCGACGATGATCTTGCGACCGGTCAGACCGGCATCACCCATCGGACCGCCGAGCACGAACTTGCCGGTGGGGTTCACCAGCAGACGAATATTGGAGACATCCAGCGGCGCGGGCAGGTCGAGATCGGCGAGCACCGCGTCGACGACCTTCTCGCGGATATCGGGTGCCAGGAGGTTGTCCAGGTCGATATCGGCGGCGTGCTGGGTGGAGATCACGACCGTATCCAGGCGGACCGGGCGGTCGCCGTCATATTCGATGGTGACCTGAGTCTTGCCGTCGGGACGCAGGTACGGCAGCACGCCGGACTTGCGAACCTCGGTCAGCCGACGCGAGAGGCGGTGCGCGAGCGCGATCGGCAGCGGCATCAGCTCGGGGGTGTCGGTGTTGGCGTAGCCGAACATCAGGCCCTGGTCACCGGCGCCCTGTCGCTCGATCTCGTCATGAGATCCGGCAGTGCGCGCCTCGTGCGAGGTGTCCACGCCCTGCGCGATATCCGGCGACTGCGCGCCGATCGCGATATTCACACCGCAGGAATTGCCGTCGAAACCCTTGGCGGACGAGTCGTATCCGATTTCCAGGACCTTTTCACGGACGATTTTGGGAATATCCGCATAGGCCGAAGTAGTGACCTCACCCGCGACGTGGACCTGACCGGTGGTCACGAGGGTCTCCACCGCGACCCGGCTACGCGGGTCTTCCGCGAGCAGGGCGTCGAGGATGGAATCGCTGATGGCGTCACAGATCTTGTCCGGATGACCTTCGGTCACGGACTCACTGGTGAAAAGGCGGCTGCCAGACGTGGGCACAGTTCTTCCCTCTCCCTCAACGGGTTACTCGTATCGAATTGCGACGGTAACGCGATGCGTCCACCACACAATCCTTCATCTCAGACTATTCCAAACCACCGACACGATGGAGCAGACGACAGGCAACTGTCTCAGACTATTGAATCCGTCAACGTGTCGGGCCGGGGCTCCAGCCTCCAACACGTCGACCAGTCCGGGTTGCGGTCGACCACCAGCCTAACCATGCATCGGCGGCGCTTCCACCAAATGTTTTCGGTGCATGTATTTCCAAGCACCGCACCGGATTTCAGCGCAGCAGCGGACCGAGCGCGTCCAGCACCCGGCTGGCGAGCAACGCCTTCGACCCGTGATCGAGCGCCTGTTCGGTGCCGTCGGCGCCGAGTAGCCAGCCGTCGTTGGTGTCGACCTCGAACGCCTTGCCTTCGCCGACGGCGTTGACGACCAGCAGATCGCAGCCTTTACGTGCCAGTTTGGCTCGCGCGTGCGTGAGCACATCGCCGTGCTCGTCACCGGTCTCGGCGGCGAAGCCGACGATCGCGGTTCCGGGCAGTTGACCATCGCGGCGCGCCTGGACCAGCCCGGCGAGAATATCGTCGGTCTTGGTCAGCGGGATCACATCGGGCTCGTGTGCACCCTTTTTGATCTTGGCCGCGGCCACCGTTGTCGGCCGGAAATCGGCGACGGCGGCGGCCATGATCACCGCGTCCGCACCGAGCGCATGCTTCTCGACGGCGGTCTTGAGCTGTTCAGCGGTGGTGATGTGCACCAGATCGACGGCGGCGGGTGCGGCCATCTCGATCGTATTGCCCGCGATCAACGTCACGTGGGCACCGCGCTGCGCGGCGACCCGCGCCAGCGCGTAGCCCTGCTTGCCGGAGCTGCGATTGCCCAGGAAACGCACCGGATCCAGCGGTTCTCTGGTTCCGCCCGCGGTGATGACCACGCGGCGGCCCACCAGATCACGCGGGATGGCGTCGGCGCGTTCCAGCAGCAGCGTCGCGAGCCCGAAGATCTCCTCGGGCTCGGGCAACCGGCCGGGACCCGTGTCGGCGCCGGTCAACCGGCCCGACGCGGGTTCCATGACGATCGCACCGTGCGAGCGCAGCGCCGCCACATTGGCGACGGTGGCCGGATGCTCCCACATCTCGGTATGCATCGCGGGCGCGAACAACACCGGACATCGGGCCGTGAGCAGCGTGGCGGTGAGTAGATCGTCGGCGCGGCCGTGCGCGGCCCGCGCCATCAGATCGGCGGTCGCCGGGGCGATGACCACCAGGTCCGCCTCCTGGCCCAACCGCACATGCGGCACCTCGGGTACATCGGTGAACACATCGGTGTGCACCGGGTTCCCGGACAGTGCCTCGAACGTTGCCTTGCCGACGAACTGCAGCGCCGACTCGGTGGGGATCACCCGCACCTGGTGCCCGGTTTCGGTGAACCGGCGCACGATCGAGCAAGCCTTATAAGCGGCGATTCCGCCGCCGACGCCGACGACGATCCGTGTGGTCACTACCCCTCCGGTGGGCTGATCCCCGCCTGAGCGGGGAGTTCGACGAGCCTGCTATTCGCCTTCGGAGTGCTCGAGCAGGTCGGAGTGGATTTCCCGCATTGCGACCGAGAGCGGCTTTTCCTGCAGACCCGGCTCGACCAGCGGACCGACGTACTCGAGAATGCCGTCGCCGAGCTGGTTGTAGTAGTCATTGATCTGGCGGGCCCGCTTGGCCGCGTAGATCACCAGCGCGTACTTGGACGAGGTGCGCTCCAGCAACTCGTCGATCGGCGGGTTGGTGAGGCCGACCGGAGTGTCGTATGCGGGCGCGGGCTTGATGTCCGTACTGCTCACTTGTGTGGGCTCCTGCGGGGATCGGTTCTTCGGGCTGGGTTATTTCGAGCGTGTGCCTGTCACGAACTCGAATTTGTGCTAACGAACAACGATACCAACTGCTCACAGGCGCTGGTCACCTCGTCGTTCACTATGACGATGTCGAACTCGTCACAGGCCGCCAATTCGGTCCTGGCGGTATCCAACCTGCGTGCGATCACCTCGGGCGATTCGGTACCGCGCGAGGTCAGCCGGGATACCAATTCGTCCCAGCTGGGCGGGGCGAGGAAGACCAGCAGCGCCTCCGGGATGGCCTTGCGCACCGACCGCGCACCCTCGAGGTCCACCTCGACGAGCACCGGCAGACCGGCCGCCATTGCGGTACGCACCGGTTCGGCCGGGGTGCCGGAGCGCTGAAGTCCCCCGTGGATATCGGCCCACTCGAGAAGTTCGCCCGCCTCGATCATGGCGTCGAACTCCTGCCGGGACACGAACCGGTAGTCGCGGCCGTCGACCTCCCCGGGCCGCGGGGCCCGGGTTGTCGCCGACACGCTGAAGACCAGTTGGGGAAGTCGCTCGCGGACGCAACGGACCACGGTCGACTTACCCACGGCCGAGGGGCCGACCAGTACAACCAGTCGACCCTTCCGCGTGTTTTCGACCACCTTGGTGGTCAGGCGAAGTCGAATCGGGCGAGCAGCGCCTTGCGCTGCCGATCACCCAGTCCGCGCAGCCGCCGGGTGGGGGCGATCTCCAGCTCGCTCATGATCTCCGCCGCCTTGACCTTGCCCACCTTGGGCAGGGCCTCCAGCAGAGCCGACACCTTCATCTTGCCGAGGATCTCGTCGGTCTCGGCATCGGTGAGGACCTGCTTCAGGTCGGTGCCGCCACGCTTCAGGCGCTCCTTGAGCTCCGCCCGAGCACGGCGAGCGGCAGCCGCCTTCTCCAAAGCAGCGGCGCGCTGCTCGTCAGTCAGCTGGGGAAGGGCCACGGTTCCTCCGTCTCATCGTTCATTGCATCAACTCCTGCCGGTAACCCAGCAGTCCCAGCGACCGTACCCACGACGTTCCTCGATTGCGAACCCACCCCCCAGGTCAGCGCATGATTCGCCGATATCGTAGGGGTGGGCGCGGCGGGATGCGCACAGCGCGTCGATCGCTGCGGTGATCCTACCGCCGAAAGCTCGAAATGCCCCACGAGCAGGGGTTTTTCATAGATTCATTCGGTTAGCGGAGCGATAGCGGCGACAACCCGCACCGCGCCAGCAACCGGTCGCTCGTCCGACCTGGAAGTTTCTCGGATTTTTCCGCGTGTCGCGTTGTTCTTGCGCGTGTCGGACGCGCGAATCGACCGATTTCGAGTCTTCCGGCCCTACCGGCGATCGCTCGAAGGGTGGCACGGTGGGCATGAGCGGCACTCTGTGCCGTGCCAGCGCGGCCCGTGATCGATCAGAACGCCGGGTCGGCCATCGGTGTGCCAGATGGCGGGAAAAACGGCGCAGCGGGGCGCACAGCTGTTCGATATGACACGTCATCCCCGCTCGGCCGACACCCCCCACCCCGGAAACGCAGAATGGACCGACGCCGAAGCGCCGGTCCACCGTCATCATCGCCGCGTTATCGCCGCAGGAAGGCGAACTCCTCCTGCAATGCGCTCACCTTGGCACGCAGTGCCGATACGGACGGGCCGTGGCGCAGCACCTCGCGCGAGGCATTCGGCACAACCGCGTGCAGCTGCTGATCCGAGACCAGCCCACGCACGGTTTCCGGGCCGCCGCCCTGCGCGCCCACGCCCGGCATCAGGATCGGACCGTTGAGCGCCGCGAGGTCCGGCGCCTCGGTGAGTGTGGCTCCGAGCACGATGCCAACCGATCCGAACTCCGGACCCGCATTGCACTGCGCCGCCGCGTCGACCATCGTCTGCGCCACCGTGCGACCGTCCGCCGCCAGCGCCCGTTGCACCTGCGCACCCTCGGGGTTCGAGGTGGCGGCGAGCACGAAGACACCGCGGCCGTTCGCCTGCGCCTGCGTCAAAGCCGGTGCGAGGGAACCGAATCCGAGATACGGCGAGACCGTCACCGCATCCGATCCGAGCGGGCCGTCGGCGAGCCAGGTGCGCGCGTAGGCGGCCATGGTGGAGCCGATATCGCCGCGTTTGGCGTCGGCAAGCACCAGGGTGCCCGAGGCGCGCAGCACCTCGATGGTGCGCTCCAGCACCGCAATGCCACCGGAACCGTAGGCCTCGAAAAAGGCGACCTGCGGTTTGATCAGCGCGACCTCACCGTCGAAGGCCTCGACGCAGATCTCGGCGAACTTCTCGACACCGTCGACATCGTCGGTGAGGCCCCAGGACTCGAGCAGGCCGGGATGCGGATCGATGCCGACGCACAGTGGCCCGAAATGCCGCATGGCGTGCTGCAATCGGGCACCGAATGTCTTCATCGCCGCACCTCCCTCGTCCGTCGCCGCCTCAGCCACGCAGCACCGAATGCAGTTCCTGCAGTGAGCGCACCCCGATGCCGCCGTTGATACTCGCCTCGATGCCCTGCACCGCGGCGGCCGCACCCTGCACCGTGGTGATGCACGGGATGTTCACGCCCACCGCAGCGGTGCGGATCTCGTAGCCGTCCACGCGCGGCCCGGAGTTGCCGTAGGGGGTGTTGAACACCATGTCGACCTCACCGTCGCGGATCTGCTCCACAATGGTCGGCTGGTCCGCCGGACCGTCCTCGGAGTGCTTGCGCACCTGTTCGCAGGGAATTCCGTTGCGGCGCAGCATTTCCGCCGTGCCCTCGGTGGCCAGGATCCGGAAGCCGAGATCGTTGAGGCGCTTGACCGGGAACACCATCGCGCGCTTGTCCCGGTTGGCGATCGAGACGAAGACGGTGCCCTCGGTCGGCAGCGAACCGTAGGCCGCGGACTGGCTCTTGGCGAAGGCGGTGCCGAAATCGGCGTCGATGCCCATGACCTCACCGGTGGACTTCATTTCGGGCGAGAGCAGCGAATCCACACCGCTGCCGTCGGCCTTGCGGAACCGGTGGAACGGCAGTACCGCTTCCTTGACCGCGACCGGCGCGTCGAGCGGCACGTGGCCGCCATCGCCCTCGGCGGGCAGCATGCCCTCCTTGCGAAGTTCGGCGATGGTCGCGCCCATGGTGATCCGCGCGGCCGCCTTGGCCAGCGGCACCGCCGTGGCCTTGGATACGAACGGAACCGTCCGGCTCGCCCGCGGATTCGCCTCGAGCACGTAGAGCACATCGTCCTTGAGCGCGTACTGCACATTGAGCAGGCCCTTGACGCCGATGCCCTTGGCAAGCGCAATGGTGGAGCGACGCACCGCCTCGATATCGCTGCGGCCCAAGGTGATCGGCGGCAGCGCACAGGCGGAGTCGCCGGAGTGGATGCCCGCCTCTTCGATGTGCTCCATCACACCGCCGAGGTAGACCTCGTCACCGTCGCAGAGCGCGTCGACATCGATCTCGATGGCGTCTTCCAGGAAGCGATCGACCAGCACCGGATGTTCCGGGCTGAGCTCGGTGGCCCTGGAGATGTAGCCCTCCAGCGAGGCCTCGTCGTAGACGATCTCCATGCCACGCCCGCCGAGCACATAGGACGGGCGCACCAGCACCGGGTAGCCGATGCTTGCGGCGATCTTCTTGGCCTGCGCGAAGGTGGTCGCGGTGCCGTACTTCGGCGCGGGCAGACCCGCGGCGACCAGCACATCGCCGAATTCGCCTCGGTCCTCGGCCAGGTCGATGGCGGCGGCACTGGTGCCGACCACCGGCACACCGGCGTCGGTGAGGCGCTGCGCCAGCCCGAGCGGGGTCTGCCCGCCGAGCTGCACGATTACACCGGCGACGGTGCCGGACTCGGTTTCGGCGTGGTAGACCTCGAGCACGTCCTCGAAGGTCAGCGGCTCGAAGTAGAGCCGATCGGCGGTGTCGTAGTCGGTGGAGACGGTCTCCGGATTGCAGTTGACCATCACTGTCTCGTACCCGGCCTGCGACAGCGTCTGCGCCGCGTGGACACACGAGTAGTCGAACTCGATGCCCTGACCGATGCGGTTCGGGCCCGAACCGAGGATGATCACCTTCTCGCGCTCGCGCTGGGGCGCGACCTCGGACTCGGTGGCGGGGTCGAGTTCGTAGGTCGAGTAGTGGTAGGGCGTCTTGGCCTCGAATTCGGCGGCGCAGGTGTCGACGGTCTTGAAGACCGGACGGATATCGAGCCGGTGACGCAGGGCGCGCACGCCGGTCTCGCCCGCCAATTCCGGTCGCAGCGCGGCGATCTGGCGATCGGAGAGGCCGTAGTGCTTGGCGCGGCGCAGCAGCGCTTCGTCGAGCACTGGTGCGTCGATGACCTCCCGGCGCAGCTCCACGAGCCCGGCCACTTCCGCGACGAACCAGGGGTCGATACCGGAAGCCTTGGCGACGTCCGCGATGCTGGCCCCCAGCCGCAGCGCACGCTCGACCTGGTAGATGCGTCCCTCGGTCGGGGTGCGCAGGTCTTCCAAGACGGCTTCGATATCGGTCCACTTGCCGTCGTCCTGGGTCCAGAAGCCCGCGGCCTTGGTCTCCAGCGAGCGCAGCACCTTACCGAGCGCCTCGGCAAAGTTGCGGCCCAGCGACATGGCCTCGCCGACCGACTTCATGGTGGTGGTCAGCGTGGCATCGGCACCCGGGAACTTCTCGAACGCGAACCGCGGTGCCTTGACGACCACATAGTCCAGGGTCGGCTCGAAACAGGCCGGGGTTTCCTTGGTGATGTCGTTGACGATCTCGTCCAGGGTGTAGCCGATGGCCAGCTTGGCCGCGATCTTGGCGATCGGGAAACCCGTTGCCTTGGAAGCCAATGCGGACGAGCGCGAGACCCGCGGGTTCATCTCGATGACGATCAGGCGCCCGTCGGCCGGGTTCACCGCGAACTGGATATTGCAGCCGCCGGTGTCGACGCCGACCTCGCGCAGAATGTCGATGCCGAGGTCACGCAGCCGCTGGTATTCGCGGTCGGTGAGGGTCATGGCGGGGGCGACGGTGACCGAGTCACCGGTGTGCACGCCCATCGGGTCCACATTCTCGATCGAGCAGACCACCACGACATTGTCGCGGCCGTCGCGCATCAGCTCGAGCTCGTATTCCTTCCAGCCCAGGATGGATTCCTCGATGAGCACATTCGCGGTGGGCGAGGCGGCCAGTCCGCCGCCCGCGATGCGATCGAGGTCCTCATGGTTGTAGGCCATGCCCGAGCCGAGGCCGCCCATCGTGAACGACGGCCGCACGACCACCGGAAAGCCCAGTTCCGCAACGGTGTCGCGGACCTCTTCCATGGTGTGGCAGACCCGGGAACGCGCGCTCTCGCCGCCGACCTTGGCGACGATGTCCTTGAACTTCTGCCGGTCCTCACCGCGCTGGATGGCCTCGAAGTCGGCGCCGATCAGCTCGACGTTGTACTTCTGCAGCACACCGCGTTCGTGCAGGGCGACGGCCGTGTTCAGCGCGGTCTGCCCGCCCAGGGTGGCGAGAATGGCATCGGGGCGCTCCTTTTCGATGACCTTCTCGACGAACTCCGGCGTAATCGGCTCCACGTAGGTGGAATCGGCGAATTCCGGGTCGGTCATGATGGTCGCCGGGTTGGAGTTCACCAGCGATACCCGCAAGCCCTCGGCCCGCAGCACCCGGCACGCCTGGGTGCCGGAGTAGTCGAATTCGCACGCCTGGCCGATGACGATCGGGCCAGAGCCGATCACCAGGATGTGCTTCAGATCCTCGCGGCGAGGCATCAGGCTCCTTCCATGAGACCGGCGAAACGGTCGAAGAGATAGGCGGCGTCATGGGGTCCGGCGGCGGCCTCCGGGTGGTACTGCACCGAGAACGCGCGGCCGTTCACCAGGCGGACGCCCTCGACGGTGCCGTCATTGGCGCAGATGTGGCTGACCTCGGCCTTGCCGAACGGGGTGTCGAACTGCTCGCCCTGCTCACCTTCCAGTGCGAAGCCGTGGTTCTGCGCGGTGATCGAGATCCGCCCGGTCTCGTGCTCGACAACCGGGATATTGATACCGCGGTGGCCGAACTTCATCTTGTAGGTCTTGCGGCCGAGGGCGCGGCCGAGGATCTGGTTGCCGAAGCAGATGCCGAATAGCGGCAGGCCCTGCTCCAGCACCCCCTGGGTGATCGCGACCGCACCGTCCTGGGTCGCCGGGTCACCGGGACCGTTGGACAGGAAGACGCCGTCTGGCTTCAGCTCCCGGATCTGGTCCAGGGTGACGGTCGAGGGCACCACATGCACCCGCATGCCGCGCTGGGCGAACATGCGCGGCGTGTTGGTCTTGATGCCGAGATCGACCGCAACCACGGTGAAGCACCGGTCACCGCTCGGTTCGATCGTGTACAGCGCGTCGGTGCTGACCTCTTCGGCCAGGTCGGCGCCGAGCATCGAGGGCTGGCCGTTGACGCGGGCCAGCAATTCATCGGCGTCGGCGAGCGCCGCGCCGGAGAAGATGCCCGCCTTCATCGAACCGCGGGTGCGCAGGTGGCGCACCAGCGCGCGGGTGTCGATGCCCGCAATGCCGACGACGTGCTGGCGGTCCAGCTGGTCCTGCAGGGTGCCGGTGGAGCGCCAGTTCGACGCGACCCGCGAGGCGTCGCGGACCGCGTATCCGGCGACCCAGATCTTGGCGGATTCGTCGTCCTCGTCGTTCCAGCCGGTATTGCCGATCTGCGGGGCCGCGGCCACCACGATCTGGCGGTGGTAGCTGGGGTCGGTGAGGGTCTCCTGGTACCCGGTCATCGCGGTGCAGAACACCGCCTCACCGAGTGTTTCGCCAACTGCGCCGAAGGCCGTGCCACGGAAAACCCGGCCGTCCTCGAGCACCAAAGCTGCCTGTTCTTGCCCTCCCGCCGCCCGGCCGCCGCCCCCCATCGAATCGCTCCGCGATCCTGCATTCATTCGTCGTCTCCCGTCATCGCCCTGGCCCACGCCGGGTACACCGTCTTGTCGTCACCTCGGAAACCGGTATCTATCTCGGTTCCGGTCGGTAGCTTCCAGCGAATTACCAGCACTCCATCTTCCGTCATTACCTTGCCCGCATGTCCGCGTTCGGTCCGCACGGCCGTAATGGATTCCTGCGGAATCCAGAGCACCGTCGCACCGTCGCGCTCGAGCAGAATCCCCCGTTCGAACCGCGTAAGTTCCGCCGTGGCCCGGAAACCCAAGTCGCCCACCGTGATCCGGTCCTGCCAGCTGGGCGCGATGGTGCTGCCGAGATACAGCCCGGTGGTCGGCTCGAGCACCTGAGCGCCGAGATCACCCGGCACATGCGGTAGTTCGCCGATGCGTGCCACCTGGCGTGCCGCGCGGTTCTGCCAGCCGCGATACATCAGCCAGATGCACAGGGCGAACAGTACGAGCAGCCCGACCACCCACAGCGTTCTTTCCACTTACGGACCTCCCACCGCCTTGCCCTCACGGGCGGTTACCCGGCCTCGCAGCAACGTCGTTGTCACCCGAGCCGGGAACGTCATATCGTCGAACGGCGTGTTGTTCGAAATGCTGGCGAGCTCGGCGGCCCGCACGGTCCAGGTCGTATCCGGATCGACCAGCGTGAGATTGGCCGGTTCGCCCACCTCGATCGGGCGACCGTGCCCGTCGAGTCCGACGATCTCGGCCGGACGCTCGCTCATCACCCGGGCGACGCCGCGCCAGTCCAGCAGGCCGGGTTCGACCATGGTCTGCACGATGATCGACAGCGCGGTCTCCAGGCCGAGCATGCCGGGGCGGGCGACGGCGAATTCGCAGCACTTGTCCTGTTCGGCATGCGGGGCATGGTCGGTGGCGACGCAGTCGACAATCCCCTCGGCCAGCGCCTGCCGCAGTGCGACGGTATCGGAGACCTCGCGCAGCGGCGGGTTCACCTTATTGACCGCGTCGTAGGTCTCCAGGCGCGAATCGTCGAGCAGCAGATGGTGCGGGGTGACCTCGGCGGTAATCGAAATGCCCTGCGCCTTGGCCCATTTCACCAGTTCGACGGTGCCAGCGGTGGAGGCGTGACAGATGTGCACGCGGGCGCCGGCGTCGCGGGCCAGCAATGCGTCGCGCGCGACGATCGACTCCTCCGCGGCGCGCGGCCAACCGGCCAGGCCGAGGCGGGCCGCGGTCGGACCTTCGTGTGCGACAGCGCCCTTGGTCAGGCGCGGCTCCTCAGCGTGCTGGGCGATCAATACGCCGAGCGAGTTCGAGTACTCCAGCGCGCGGCGCATGAGCAGCGGGTCGTAGACGCAGTGGCCGTCATCGGAGAACATGCGCACCGCGCCGACTCCGGCGGCCATGGTGCCCATTTCGGCGAGTTGCTTGCCCTCCAGGCCGACGGTGACCGCACCCACCGGATACACATCGACCAGGCCGATCTCCTGGCCGCGCCGCCACACGTGATCGGTGACGACCACCGAATCGGCCACCGGATTGGTATTGGCCATGGCGAAGACCGCGGTGTAACCGCCGAGTGCCGCTGCGGCGGAACCGGTTTCGATGGTCTCGGTGTCCTCGCGGCCCGGCTCGCGCAAATGGGTGTGCAGATCGACGAAACCGGGCAGCAAGATCTGGCCCTGCGCGTCGATGACCTCGGTGTCCTCGCCGGTGTCGAGATCGGTGCCGATGGCGGCGATCATGCCGCCGCGCACGAATACGTCGACCGGCTCGCCCTCGCCGTACGGCCGAACACCCTTCAGCAGCAGACTCATGCGGCAGCCTCCTGGGTACCGACCAGCAGCCGGAACAGCACGGCCATCCGCATATGCACTCCGTTCGTCACCTGTTGCAGGATCGCCGCCTGCGATGAATCCGCCACGGGCGAGGCGATTTCCATACCGCGCAGCATCGGGCCGGGATGCAGCACCACCGCGTCCGCGTCCAGCATCGCGAGCCTGCGCTCGGACAGCCCGTAGTTGACCGAGTATTCGCGGGTCGACGGGAAGAATCCGCCGTTCATCCGCTCCTGCTGCACCCGCAGCATGAGCACCGCATCCGCACCGGGCAATTCGGCGTCCAGGCTGTGCGCGATCCGCGCTGGCCAGGTTTCCGCGCCGACCGGCAGCAGCGTGCGCGGCGCGACCAGTACCACTTCTGCGCCGAGGGTGTTCAGCAGGAACACATTCGAGCGCGCGACCCGGCTGTGCAGAATATCGCCGACGATGACGACGCGCTTGCCCTCGATATCGCCGAGACGCTGCCGCAGGGTCAGCGCGTCGAGCAGTGCCTGGGTGGGGTGCTGGTGGGTGCCGTCACCCGCATTGATGATCGCCGGACCGGAGCGGCCCTCGGCCGCTGCCCAGGCATCCATCCACCGCGCGATCTGGTGTGCGGCACCGGAAGCGGGATGCCGGACGATCAGCGCGTCGGCACCGGCGGCATGCAGGGTGAGCGCGGTGTCACGCAGCGATTCGCCCTTGGAGACCGACGAGCTGCTGGCGCTGACATTGATCACGTCCGCGCTCATCCACTTGCCCGCGACCTCGAAGGACACCCGGGTGCGCGTCGAGTTCTCATAGAAGACGGTCATCACCGTGCGGCCGCGCAGGGTCGGCAGCTTCTTCACCTCGCGACCGAGCAGCGCCTGTTCGAAGCGTTCGGCCTCGTCGAGCAGTTCCGTGGCAGTGGCGCGGCTCAGGTCGGTCACCGTCAGCAGATGCTTCACGCCGCCACCTCCCGCACCACGCGACGACCGCGAATGCGCTGGTCGAGGCCGGGGTCGGGTCCGGCGAGCCGGTTCACTGCGCTTCCTCCTGATGCAAGTAGACGCCGTCGCGGCCGTCGTGTTCGGTGAGCAGTACAGAGATGTCCTCGCTGCGGGAGGTCGGCACGTTCTTGCCGACGAAATCCGCGCGAATGGGGAGTTCGCGATGCCCGCGGTCGATGAGCACCGCGAGTTGGACGGCGCGGGGGCGGCCGAGATCACGCAGACCGTCGAGGGCGGAGCGAACGGTGCGGCCGGAGAAGAGCACGTCATCGACCAGCACGACCAGTGCGTCTTCGATACCGCCATCCGGGACGGAGGTGCGCTCTAGCGGTCGGTGCGGGCGGCTGCGCAGATCGTCGCGATAGAGGGTGATATCGAGCGAGCCCAGTGCCGGGCGTACGCCGGAGAATTCCTCGATCTTGTCGGTGAGCCGCGCGGCGAGCGTGGTGCCGCGGGTAGGAATGCCGATCAGCACCACGCGCGGTACGTCCGGCTCGCCCGAATCCAGGGCGGTCTTCTCGATGATCTGATGCGCGATGCGCGCGATGGTCCGGCCGACGTCGGAAGGAGACAACAGCTCACGTCCCGCGCTCACCCACTCCGGGGTGTGTCGCTGCGACGTTTCGGCAGCGCCGGACTTGGCGGCCCGTTCCTCGGGCACGGCCATGCCGACCTCCTTCCCCGCCTCACCGGACGGTCCGTTAAAGGATGTCTTACGGCATGCAGCCTAGCAGCGCCGATTACCCGGCTTTAACCAGGCATATCCCGCTGTGAGCGGGGCCACCCGAGCCCGGTGCGCCGGTCGCCCGCACGTTTCGGATCCTTCGGGCATTCCGGGCAGCGCGACGCAATCGACGCCGTTAAGGCTCACGCACCGCGACAACGACTCCGATCTCCGGATCGTGCAACGCCACGGGCCGGTCGAAGGCCGCGACCATATCGTCCCAGCTGTGGAATTCGGTGCGCCAGCCGTGTTCGTCCAGCCAGGTTCTGGCATCGGCCCCGAGGCCGGTGCGCGGCCGGTCCACCCCCTCATCGCCACGGACCAGCCGTTTGAGTTCGGTATAGGGTCGGGCATTTTCGTCGACGGCGAAGCGGCTGACGCCGAAACGACTTCCCGGAGCGGATAATTCGGTCAGTGTGGTGACCACGTGCAGTGCATATTCGTGGGTCAGATAGCCGAGGACGCCCTCATCCACCCAGTGCGTCGGCAGTTCCCGCCGAAACCCGTACTCACCGAGCAACTTTGCCCAGTCCTCGCGCAAATCGGTAGCCAGCACCACGCGTTCGCAGCGCGGTACCGCCTGCGCCGCGGCGAGGACCGGCTCCTTGAATGCGAAAAGCTCCGGCAGATCGATCTCGAACACTCGCACATCGGCGGGCAGCGGCATGCGAAATGCTCTGGTGTCCAGACCCGCGCCGATCAGCACGATTTGGCGTATCCCCTGTTCGATCGCCGCGGCGACCCGGTCATCGACGAGCCGGACACCGACCGTGCGGCCCTCGAAGAACGTCTCCGCGACCTGTTCGAGCCGCACCCATCGCTCCGTGCCCCCGTCGACGTCGTCATAGGCGCTTCGCGCGGCATCCACGAACAACCGCGCGAACGGATCGTCGTACAGCCGGTCCGGCCGCGCGGATTCCTTGGCTCGGATCACCGCGACTCCGATCGCGGTCAACGCCACACCTGCCCTCGGCACCTTCGGATGCGTTTCGGTCATTGCTGCCTCCCTAATAGTTTACTTGCCGCCCGGCTAGTAATCCGAATATAGCGAGGACGCTAGGCTTCTACTAGCCGGTCGTCAAGCAAAAATGGGAAGGACGCCATGGACGGACGTCGCAGCGATACGCGCGAGCGAATTCGTTCGGTCGCAATGGAATTGTTCTCCGAGCGCGGGTACGAGAAGACCTCCCTGCGCGAGATCGCCGACCGCCTCGGCGTCACCAAGGCCGCGCTCTACTACCACTTCCGCACCAAGGAAGACATCGTCGCCAGCCTCTCCGACGACCTGCGCCGTGGTATCGACGACATCGTGACCTGGGCCGAGAGCACACCATCCGGCCCGGATCGAGCCAATGAAATCCTCACCCGCTACGGCGCCCTCCTGCACGGCATCGGCCGCCCGATGGTGCGCTTCTGGCACGAAAACCAGCCTGCCTTCCGCCAGCTCGATTTCGGTTCCAGCATGCGCTACCAATTCCGCGTCCTCGCCGACCTCATGGCCGGTGCCGACCGCCCGGCCCTCGCCGTCTTCCGTGCCCGCGAAGCCCTCCTCGCCATCAGCTGGAGCACCGCCATGATGGGCGATCTCCCGCTCACCGATGACGAGTGCTACGCCGAAGCCGTCGATATCGCCAAGGACATCCTCACCAAGAACTGAATTGATGTCCGTTTCTCGCTAGCACATATGTTCGAATCGGCGTAGATTCGGCGGCATGTCGACACCGCTGCAAGGATCGCTGCTCGACGGATTCGGCGAGATCGAGGTCGGAAGCCTTACCGGCATTCGACGGACGATATTGACCCATGGGGCATGGGTGGATGTGCTGCCCGGGTGGTTGTCGGGGGCGGATGTGCTGTTCGAGCGGCTGGTAGCCGGGGTGCCGTGGCAGGCGGAGCGGCGGCCGATGTATGACCGGGTAGTGGATGTGCCGCGGCTGCTCCACTTCTACGAGGAGGGTGCGACGCTGCCGGACCCGTCACTGGACGAGGCGCGGGCAGCATTGAGTGCGCACTACCGCGACGAGCTCGGCGAGCCGTTTCGCACCGCGGGACTCTGCTACTACCGCGACGGGCGCGACAGCGTGGCCTGGCATGGCGATACTTTCGGACGCGGGGCGACCGACGACACCATGGTGGCCATCGTTTCGATCGGTGCGCCGCGAGCGCTACTGCTGCGACCGCGCGGGGGCGGCGCGAGCATTCGATATCAGGTCGGCCACGGCGATCTGCTGGTGATGGGCGGCTCGTGCCAGCGCACCTGGGAGCATGCGGTACCGAAGACGCGCAAGCCGACCGGCCCGCGGATCAGCATTCAATTCCGGCCGCGCGGCGTCCGCTGAGTGACGCGGCCGACGATTTGTTGACCTCAACCACGGTTGAGATCAGAAGCTGATCTGCATGAGCGCAAAGACAATTCAGCCGGTGGTCGAGGACAACACGGTCGACCACGCCGACGATATCGCCGCGATCGAGCAGATCATCGCCAATGTCCAGACCGCGTACAACACCAATGACGCCGACTTGATGACCGCCGACTTCACCGCCAATGCGGCGGTGGTCAATGCGGTCGGCGCCCTCATGGTCGGCAAAGATGCGCTGCTCGAGGCGAATCGACAGGGACTGGCGGGATTCCTGAAGGATCAGTACGTCCGTTACGACGTCGCCGACATTGTCTTCCTGCGGCCCGATATCGCGATCGCGCACAAGGTCGCGCGTGCGACAACCGCCGATGGTGCACTGATCGATCTCGATCACGCCATGATCGCGTTGTACGTCCTGGTGAAGGAGAACGGTCGGTGGTGGACCGCGGCCAGGCAGAACACGCTGGTTCCGCAGGCGAAATAGCCGCAGCGAAGGGGCAGCGGCGACGCTGCCCCTTCGCATGATCAGTTCGGCGCGAGCGGTTCCGCGGTAGTGCGTTGTTCAGGAGTCGGCAAACGACGTCGGCGAACGGCCGCGGCATGCGACCAGATCGCCCGCTGGACCTCCTCCGTCGGCGCGCCCCCGCCCCGTCGGGCCAGCACCTCGGCGCGGGCCTGGCGTGCGACATTCACATTCCGGCGGTACTGCCGGAAGATCTGCACCTCACCATTGCGGTCTTCATCCAGGTACTCATAGTCCATGCCGTAGTACGCATAAGTGCCGAGCGTCGCGAGCATGGTCCCCCACGAACGCAGCTGATCGGCTGCCCCGAAAATCGTCACCAGGCCGCCGATGCGATCGACACGTTCCCATCCGGTGGGGATACCGACGAAATTCCAGTCCCGCTCCCCCGGCCCCTTCGCCCGCCACTCCCGCAGTTCGGCCACCGCGGCGTCCAGTCCGAAGGTCTGCCAGCGGACGGTCCCCTGCGAACCATCGCGGAACGGCAGCCGCCTGCGCAGGCCGATGGCTGCGGCGCGGGTGAATACGGTCAGATCCGAAGGCACCAGCACAATCGGATCCGAGGGCGCGGCATCGAACGGATTCGGATCCAGATGCGCCGGATCGATCACCACGAGCGTGCCCGGCCGTCGCTGATAGGCCAGCCCCCACAGCAGCCGGGCGAGCACCCGCGCACCGCGCCAATCGGAGAGCACATGCCAGGTGTCGTGAAAACGATTGGTGGCGAAGCGGAAATCGCTGCCGGGGCGCAGGCTCAGCACCGTGTACACGCGCCCATCGAGCACCATGGTGCGCCGATGCAGTTTCAACAAATTGTCGGTGGCCGAACCCGGGCGCGGCCGTTTGTATTGCGCGGCCACGTTCACCTCCAGTCCGCCTCGCGTGCGTTCCAGGAGACCACGGCCGTCCGCGAGCGGCAACGGATTATTTCGCGGGCAATCGAGATGAACAGTGTTCCAGAGCACAGCGCCGACCGGCCCGCCCCGATAGATTGGCGTTATGAGCAATCCTGGGGCGGGGGTTTTGGCCGTGATGCCGCTACATACGATCAGCGAGGTCTACGGCGAATCCGGACTGCGTGAACGACTCCTTTTCGAAATCTCCGAACTATCCGACGCCGAGCGTCTCACCGCCGCGCTGGATCTGGCCACCGAACTGCATCGCGATGATCGCTACGGGCGCGAACCGTATTTGAGTCACCTATTGCGCGTCGCGATTCGTATCGTCAGCCATTACGAGGTGCGCGACCCGGACGTCATCGCGGCCGGACTGCTGCATGATTCGGTCGAGGATCATCCCGTGGAACTGGCCGGAGCCCGTCCCGGCGCACCGACCGATGCCGCACTCGCCGAACTTTCCGCGCGATTCGGTGCCCGTGTCGCGGAACTCGTCGCCGCCGTCACCAATCCCGAACCGGATCCGGCTGTCGATCGGCACGAGCAATACCGGGAACACGTCGCGGCCAATCTTGATCGCGCGCCCTGGGCTCGCATCGTCAAACTCTCCGATTTCACCGATAACGGTGTCGGCATCCTGTATGCCGACAGTCCGGCAATGCGCAAACTCGCCACCAAATACCGCCCGCTCACCGATATCTATCGCGAACTCGTGACCCGCCAGGACACACCGCTTGCCGAGCACGTCAAACGCCGTATCCTGCACCAGCTCGATAGCGCCGACGAACGTTTCGACGCGATCCTCGCGCGGGATCAGGGCTGACCATTACCTGCAAGCAGTCGCTACGCTCGCACCACCGATTCGACCAGTTGACGAACCGCCGCGAGCAGGCGATCGGTCTCCCCCGCACGCGCCAGCCGCGGCACCTGTTCACCGCCCAACGCACCGAGCAGCAACCTGCCCACCACCTCGGCATCCAGATCCGGGCGGGCCTCCCGCAGTAGCGCGATGATATGTGCGTCCCAGAATTCGTGGATCTCGGCGGCCTGTGGATGCGGCGGGCCCTGTAGGTAGGCAACCGTCAACTCGATGTTGTCGGTCATCAATCGGACGAATGCCTCGAAGAAGGCCACCAGCCGCTCCCCGGCTGGCGCCCCCGGTCCCAGCGGCGGCGGTCCGGTCCGCACGGCATCCATCAGTGCGAATGTGCCCTCGGCTATCAGTTCGTGCAGCAACCCGGCGCGATTGCCGAAGCGATGGAAGATCGTGCCCTTGCCGACCCCGGCGGCGGCCGCGACCCGATCCATGGTGAGCGCGTCGGCACCGTGTTCGGCAAGCAGCGCGGCGGTCGCGGCCAGTATCGCCTGCCGGTTTCGTGCGGCATCCGCGCGTTCCCTCGGACGTTCGTCGGTCATTCCATCACTTTCATTGACAAGTTGACCGTCGGTCCATATTGTTTCAGAAACATCTGGACCGACAGTCAAGTTATGGAGTTATCGATGCAGGCAATCGTAATGACGGGCGTAGGCGGACCCGAGGTCCTGGTCGCCCAGGACGTCCCGACACCGCATCCCGGCCCGGGTGAGCTGGTGATACGCACCGAGGCGGTACCGGTGCTGTTCCCGGAGACCAAACTGCGCTCGGGCGAGTTCCCGATGCCGGTCGAGCCACCGGTGGTCTTCGGCTTCCAGGCCGCCGGTGTGGTCATCGAGGCCGGAGCCGGGGTCGATGCGGCATTGATCGGCCGACGCGTTGCGGTGGATACCGTCGGCTTCGGCTCCTACGCCGAATTCGTCTCCGCGCCAGCGTCTTCCGCTACCCCGATCCCCGACGGCCTGGCATCGGCCGATGCGGTCGCGGTCCTGATGAATGGTTCGGTGGCGCTGCCGCTACTCGAGACCGCGGCACTCACCGGCACTGAAACCGTGCTGATCGAAGCCGCCGCAACGGGAGTCGGTAGTGCACTCACCCAGCTCGCCAAGGAGCGCGGCGCGGCGCGCGTCATCGCAACCGCGGGTGGTCCCGAAAAGTGCACACGGGCCAAGGAATTGGGGGCCGATGAGGTCATCGACCACAACGCCGCGGACTGGCCCACCCGACTGGCCGAAATCCTCGACAGCACAACGCTGGACGTCGTCTTCGATTCGATCGGCGGCGCCAGCGCCCTCGCCCTGCTCGATACCATGACCCCGCTGCGTGGCCGAATGCTCAGCTATGGTTGGCTTTCCGGCACTCCCGCGCAGGTCTCGGCCATGGATCTGATCACCCGCGGCCTCACCCTGACCGGTTGCGCCGGGCCGAACTGGCTCGCCGAAGTAGCGCGAGCCCGCCCCGCGGTCCTGAACCGAGCCGCCACCGGAACCCTCACTCCCCGTGTCGATTCGGTGCTACCACTCGACCAGGCGGCCAAGGCACACCAGCTCATCGAGGAGCGCTCCCCCATCGGCAAGATCGTCCTACAGCCCTGATTCCGGCGGGTTCGCGGGCACCGATCGCCGGGAAAGGTGCGTGAAATCGACTGTGACCTTTGATGTTTCCCGTGAGACCATGGAATTCACCGCATGCACTATTGCGCTGTATGCATCCAATCGATGCCGCTGACACGGGCCGTCAGGGCCGCCGCGCGAAGGCGGGCGCATGTTCAGGCAGGATGCCCCGGGCGATCAGGAACGGGGGGACGGTCCGCAGCACGGGGATTCGGCGCAGTACCCGCACCGCTAAGGGGGCCTTGGCGGCATGGGCGACATCGATACGGCCGGATAGCGCGGGGCGAATCGCGAAGGCGTGCAGAAATCGTTGCATGCCCTGGGTGACGGATGTCGGGATGCTGCGGCGGCGCTGCACCTTGGCCAGGTCATGGGTTGTCACTGTGCCCGAAACCAATGGCGCGGCCAGGATTCTCGCGGTGGCGACGGCGTCCTGGACAGCGAGGTTGATACCCACGCCCCCCGCCGGGGACATCGCGTGGGCGGCGTCGCCGATACAGAGCAGGCCGTCGGTGTACCACTTGTCCAGGCGATCCAACTTCACTTCGAGCAGTTTCACATCGTCCCAGTCCCGCAGCGCATCAACCCGATCGCGCAGCCACGGCGCGGTGTCGGCCATGCTGCGCACGATATCGGCGACGGGACCGCGGCGGGCCACCGCATCACTGCCCTTGGCGATGAGGGTGGCGACCTGCCAGTAGTCGCCGCGGTCCAGCATGACCACGGCGCGTTCGGCGCTGAGCAGCGCAAGCAATCCGGCCGGGTCGATATCGGTGCGTGGCAGGCGGAACCACCACACATCCATCGGCGTCGGCCAGCGGTGCGACCGGAGCCCGGCCGCGGCCCGCAGCACCGAGTCGCGGCCATCGCAGGCCACTGTGAGATCGGCCCGGATCTCACCGGTGCCGCCGTCGCGGGTCCGGTAGGTGACCCCGGCGATCCGGTGACCCTCCCGAATCACCCCTGTCGCCTCGGTATTCATGCGCAGCAGGAAGGTCGGTTCGCTATCGGCCACCCGCGCCAACAGGTCGAGCAGATCCCACTGCGGCACCATCGCGATGTATTTGTATTTGCCGGGCAGGTGGTCGAGGCTGAATACGGCCTGCACCGAACCGCGGATCGGCAGTTGGATCGTATTCAGTTTGCGCGCGGGGAGTTTCGCGAATTCCTCCGCCAGCCCTAGTTCATCCAGCAGGTCCAGGGTTGTGGGATGTACGGTGTCGCCGCGGAAGTCGCGCAGGAAGTCCTTGTGCTTCTCCAGGACGGTCACGTCGATACCGGCGCGGGCGAGTAGGAGTCCGAGCACCATTCCGGCCGGACCGCCACCGACCACCAGACACGTCGTGCGCTCGGCCACGCGGGGCCTCCCTCCGTGCTTGCGCGCGCCGGACGGACATTCCGCGGGCGCGGATGTATCGGTTCCCTTGGCTCAGCTCCATGGTAGGCCGGGTGGCCGAGCGAAGGTCCGGAAATCGTCACCGCGCCAACCGAAACCCGCCGATAACAGCTGGTCAGCGGCGCAGGATGAAGAAGTATGGCTCGCCAATCCCCCGCATATCCATGACCCCGAGCAGCGTATCCGCAGCTAGGCGCCGGAAGTGGTCGATGATCGGCAGGTGGTCGTAGACCATCGCGGCACTCACCACACCGCGGTACTCGATATCGCGCAAACGCGCTGCGGGCCTGCGTGTTCGGATTGCCGGACCGATCACCGGCAATAACTTCCGCACCGCCTCGACACCCGCGACCGGCACCTTGCCAGCCAGGCCGAGGGGGACCCGGCGTGGATCGACAGCGAAAATATTTCCCGATGCGTCGGCGAACAGCAGCGGATGCACCGAATCCGGATCGTCGAACTGTTTGCCGTACCAGCCCGAGGCGACGAGCACTCCTGCGAACGGATGTCCGGTATCGAGTTCCTCGCCCCGCCAGCGCCCGAGCGTGACCTCTGCGACCCTGGCCGCGGGCAAACGATCGAACAGCTCCCACGCATGCTCCGCGGTGCACCGACCACCGGGCAGTTCCGCCAGCTCGACAGCGGCCGACCCCGCGTCTCCCACCTCGGCCATCTGCAACCCTCTCACCGACCGAAACATTGCAAGAGAAACCCTATCTGTCTCTCAAAGACTCGGTACGACCGCCACCCCGGACCGAATCCCCTACCCGGGAAGGCAGCAGGTCCAGCCTCAGAAGGGCGCGTCGGCCGCGATCTGCCCGACCTCCGGCAGATAGGGGTCGAGTTCCCCGGATTCGAACCGCGACATACCGATGACATGCCAGAACTGTCCGGCGGTATTGCCTTCGAACTTGTAGCGACCATCCGGCGCGAGCGCCGCCCATCCTTCGGTCAGACCGAGCAGAATCGCCCGGATCGACGGCACGACGCCGACATCACCCTGCGGACGCGACCACACGATGATGTTCCCGTCATCGCCACCACTGGCCAATACCCGGCCGGACGGGTCGAAGCTCAGCGACCAGACCCGGCGCTTATGTCCTTCGAGCGTATGCAGATGACGTCCGGATGCCATATCCCACAGTCGGACGACCAGATCGTCGCCGCCGGTGGCCAAGGTGCCGGTGTGCGGGTCGACCGCGGCGGTCCACAGTCGGCCGGTGTGCCGGGTCAGGGTGTGCAGCGCGTCGCCGGATTCGATATCCCAGATGCGGGCCGTGGTGTCCCACGAGACGCTGGCCACCCGATCGTCGTGGAAGGCGACCGCATACACCCGGTCCCGGTGTCCGCGCAGCGCCCGCAGGAGCCGGCCGGAGCGCACATCCCAGAGCCGCACGATGGAATCGTCACAGCCGGTGGCCATCAGCGTGCCGTCGGCACTGAATGCGATCGAGCGCACCCGCCCGCGATGTTCGGCGCAGACGGCGTGCAGCGCACCGGTGGTGCGCACCCAGATGATCACCGTATCGTCGTCGTTGGCGGTGGCCACGAAGTCGCCGGTGGGGTCGAAGGCAATCGCCCAGATCGGCGCGGATTCGACAGTGATGTGTCGCTCGTACAGGTCGGTATCGAGATTGAACAGGCTGAGCCGCCCGTCATTGCCGACCATGCCGAGCTGCTGCGGCCGCACCGCGCTGAACACCGCCGATTCGAAGGTGAGCAGACGATCCTCGCTGCCGATCAGCCTGCGGACCAGCCGACCGGTCACCGGGTCCCAGAGCCGCACCACACCGTCGTTGCCGACTCCGGCGAGCAGTGTGCCGTCGGTGTTGAAGGTGACGGTGCGGACCTGGCGGCCGTGACCGGTCAGGGTGTGTTTGCAGGTGCCGGTGACCGGATCCCAGAGTCGGGTGGTGAATTGGTCATCGGTAATGGCCAGTTGGGCGCCGTCCGGGCGGAAGGCGAACGGCCAGATCGAGCCGGTGTGTGCGGTGAGCCGGTGCCGCAGTTCCCCGGTCGCGCTGACGCGCAGGCACACCAGCCCAGCACTGTCGCCCGAGGCCAACACTTCGCCGGACGGATCGAAGGCCAGCCAGTAGATGGCCGCACTGTGGTCGGTCAGCGCCTGTCGTTCGACATCGGTGTCGGCATCCCACAGCCGCAGTCCGCCATCGGTATCGCCGCTCGCCAGGATCGGCAGATTCGGATGGAAGGTCACGGTGTACACCCGTCCGGTATGACCGGGCAGATCGCGAATCTTGCGGCAGCTCAGCGGATCCCAGAGCGCCAGCGTGCCGTCGACGCCGCCGACCGCGAGCAGCTCACCGGTCGGGTTGAACGCGATCCGGAACACCGAGCCGGAGGCACCGCTGAATTGGCCGCTCTCCCTGCCGGTTTCGATGTCCCACAGCCGTACGGTCCCGTCTCGGTAGGCGGCCGCGACAAGTGGTCCGTGAATCGCCAGGCTGTAGATCAGTTCTCGGTCACTGGCGGCGGGGCGGCATTCGTGGCGGAGTTCGCCGCTGGGCAGTGCCCAGAGGCGCAGCACCCCTTCGGCGTCGCCGGTGGCCAGCAGATCACCGGCGGGGCTGAGTACCACGGGCCATGGCCAGTTCTTGTGCCCCTGCAGAATTCGGCGCAGTTCACCGGTGGCGGCATCCCAGATGGCGACGGTGCCGTCACCTGATCCCGTGATCAGCACCGTCTCGGTAAAGGCCACCGCGAAGGCTCTGGCCCGATGTGTCTGCAGCGTGCGCAGCGGTCTACCGGTCTCGCTGTCGCAGATGAGCACGCCGCCGTCATCGCTGCCGATGGCGAGGGTGCCGCCGTCCGGATTGTAGGCGACCGGCTGCGGCAGTCTGCCGTGTCTGGCGTGGAAGCCGTGCCGGACTCCGATTGCGGCCGGGGCGAATTCGGTCTGTGCCGCGGCCCCGGGCACCCAGGCCGCGCCGCGCAGATCGGTGCCGCTGGGGGTGCCGGTGACATCGATCAGGGCGGCGCGGGTCCAGCGGCTGCCGCTCGCCCGCGATCCGGTCAGATCGGTGTGCACCAGTCGCGCACGGGTCAGATCGGCCTCGCCGAGATCCGCGCCGACCAGGCTGGCCTCGTCGAGCCGGGCGCCGACCAGTCGCGCACCGTGCAATACGGCGCGGTCCAGGTTGGTGCCGACCAACCGGGCGCCGGTGAGGTCGGCTCCGGTGAGATCGACATCGCGCAGATCCCGGTAGGACAGATCTTCCCCTACCAGGCTCGCACCGCGCAGGTCCGCGGTCGGCGCGGTACGCAGCCTGGTTGTCACCCGAATGGCATTGGTGCGCGAGACATCATCGGCCGCCTGGTCCGCAAGCACACCGTCGGCCCATGCGCGCAATGCCCGGTTGTCGGCGAGATCGCAGAGGAAGTCGATCGAAAGTTGCGATAGCGGCGCTTGGGCGAGCTGTACGGGCGCTGCGGTTCCGACCTCGAACTGTTCGGCGATGTGGTTGGCCACCAACCATTCCATTACCGAGGAATGGATGAAGCCGAACAGGTTGTCCTCGGTGCGCACCAGCAGACTGCCGGAGCCGATGGCATGTGCCGACTGCTGCACCGACAGGCGCGTCGACCCGGTCAGTTCGGCCAAACCCGCCACCACGTCGGTCAATTCGGATAGCCGCAGATACGGTTCGGTGGTCTCCCAAATGCGCAGTGCGAATGCGGTCACCCCCAGCCACAATTCGTGCAGGCGCAGCCCGGGCAGCGCGCCGGCGACGCCCGCGGTCCGGTCGGCCTCATAGGTCAGCCAGGATTCCAGGATCTCCCGGTACAGCCCGGCCGGACCCACCGCCTGCTTGGCGCCCGCGGCCGCGCGCAGCCGCCGTTCGTCCAGATCGGCGATGAAGCCGAGCATTCTCGGATTCTGTGCGAGTCCGAGCAGATCTTCGATACCGGTGATCAACCCCATTCGGGCATCCGCGCGGCGCGCATCGCCGTCGTAGCGGTTGGTCAGGAAGGCGTGGATCTGCGCGGGGGCGAAGTCCTCGATGCTGACGATGCGTCGATCCTGGAGCAGCCCGACCCTTTCGCCGAGCGCGGTGAGCACCTGGGCGCGGGATTCGAAATGCTGGGTCCGGCTCGCCACAATGATCTTCGCCTTGCCGACCGCGGCTTGCAGCAGGGTCTCCAGATGGTCGGCGGCGAAGTCGTAGCTGATCCGGGTGACGAGTTCGTCGAAACCATCGAACAGCAGCACCACGCGACCCTCGCGCAGCATGTAGTGCAGCGCCTTGAGATCGATCCGATCCTCACCGTGGTTGGCCAGATGTGCGGCGACCAGACCGTCCACCGAATGCGTTTTGTCCAGTGCACGCAGATCGATGAGGATCGGGATCAGCGCGGGCATGGTTTCGGTGATGCGCCTGGCCAATTCGCGCAGCGCGAAGGTTTTGCCGCGGCCGAAATCGCCGAGTACCAGGATGAATCTGCCGTGGTCGGCGGCGACCACTTTCATCAGTTCACCCACCAGATCGTCACGGATCAGTTGGTCACCATGTTCAAGGATCCGGAAGCGTTGCGGCACATACAGATCCGGCGGATAGGTGCGATCGCTACGCAACCGCGCCGCCTGATGGGTGAGATAGTCGTCCAGATCGAGCAGGCCTTGGAATTCGGTGAAGCTGCGCACCCGCAGACCATGGCTGGCGGCCTCCTCGCGCAGTGAACGCGGCGGCGCCGCACCGCGATAGACGAGTTCGGAACCGTATTCCGGATCGTGGCCGAGGAAGTCCTCCACCACCTGCCGCGTCATATCGCCGACGTGCACACCGATGCGCCACTGGGCGATGACCTCGTCGTCCTCCCTGGTAATGAGCAGATGCGGCGGCTCCACCTCGACGCAGCGGATTTTCGCACCGGGATAACGGGTTTCGCATACCTCGGCGACGCGCTCGAGCAGCCGCCCGTGCGGGTCGACCGCCGGTGCCTCGGCGGGCGGTTCGGGGAGTTCGGGCTCGTCCGGACCGAGGAGTTCGGGTTGTTTGGCCGTTGGCAGCGCAGCCGTGGTCTTCAACCAGTCCAATTCGAGTTGCCCGGTCGTATCACCCCGTCCGGAGAACCGGGCCAGTCCCGCGGCGGTGAGCTGGATGATCTCATCGCGGCCCGGCGCGGCGGCGGGCAGCACGGGTAGTGTGCCGTCGAGCCGATCCAGATGCGGCCCGCCGGGTCCCGGGCCGTGCACCAGCAGATTCAACCGGCTGCCGAGCAGCCGCGACAGGGTGTCGGCGTCGCGCAGCAGATCCGGATCATGCGCGGGCGTACCAGCACCGGGCAGCGGATCGTGCCGGATGACGCCGAGGCGCAGCCATCCGTTCTCCTCGAACGGGCGCAGCCGCTCGGCAAACCACGCCGCCTGGGGTTCCCCGATCCGGCCGTAATCGTCCTCGGGCAGATGGGTTGCGGCCATGGTGGAATTCAATCCGGCCACCACGACACGCAATTCGGGAATCGGGAACAGCGTCCATGGCTGTCCGACATCGAAGACGAGGTGATCCAGCCCCTGATATAGCGCGGCGAACATCCGCGCGTACTGCTCCAGCTTCGGGAAGTACGGCGGCTGCGGCTTGCGATCGCGGGCCTCGCAGCCCAGAAAGTACGCGTGGCAGGCGGGTTTGGATACATCGTGATTGCCGGGCACCACGATCAGCCGATCCGGACCGAGACCGAGTAGCGTGCGCAGTCCGCTCAGAAAGGTCAGCGCCTCGTCGACCTCGCGTGGACGGCCGGATTCGGTCATATCACCCGAGACCACGATCAGATCCGGCTTGGTCACCCCCTGATTCACCAGATGGGTGACATTTGCGTGGATGCGCGCCTGCAATTCGGCCGCGGTGCTCGGCTCGTCCGGACCGAGCAGGCCGCGACCGAATCGTGGTCCCGCCACGTGCAGCACCGAAATGCCGGTGCGCTGCTCGTCGCGCTGCGCGGCACCGGGAAAGGCCGGAGCCGACACCGGCGTGCGGCGGCGCAGCACGGATTCGACAGTGTCCGAAAGGGTTTCGGCGGCGAACCGGTCCAACCCATGGGCAGGGCCATCATGCGGAAAGCCCGGTTCCGACGGCGGCTTGGCCCGCCCCGCGAGTAGATGTCCGACCCGCTCCAGCAGGATTCGGCGCGCCTCATCGGCGCTGGGCACCCGTACCAGATCCAGATAGGTGATGGTGGCGAGCAGGCCCTCCAGTGCGCATTCGGCGATGCGCACCGGCATCAGCTTGCCCGGATCGGTTCGGTAGGCCGCCTGCCATTCCATGGTTCCGTAATACGAACCGAGATAGTTCTCCGACAGCACGACCAGCACCACCGCCGATTCGCGCACGCCGCGATCCATAAAATCGATGAAGTTCGTGCCCGGTACAAAATCCCAGGCCTGGATGAGGGTGGTGTAGCCAGCGCTCTCCAACTGCCAGGCCAACCAGGTGGCCCAACGCTCGTCGGCCGGTGAATAGCTGATGAAGAAGTCCCGCCGCCCGCCCGAAGTCACAGCATCAGTATGCCCCGAGGGGTCGCCACACCAAACGGAAGAAGATCAATGCGAAGCGAGGCGAATAGAGAAGTGCCCCAGCCGATATGCTGCATGATGGGGCATGTGTCCGAACAGGTCGATTCCACTGCGGAGAACCCGCCGTCGAGTGCCCTGACGCCCGCACCGGCGGCCAGATGGGGGCTGAGCACGCTGGATCGGGTCCGGCTCGGACTGTTCGCGGCCGGGCTGCTGTGTGTGGCAACCGGGTTGCTGCCGCGGGCCGAGGCCGCCGACAATATGCGCCGGATCGGGCCACTGCTGCTGTTCCTGTGCAGTGTGATTATTCTCGCAGAGCTCACCCGACAGGCGAAGGTCTTCGATGTGATCGCCCACCGGCTGGCCATTCTGGGCCGGGGCTACTATCCGGCGCTGTTCCTGCTCTGTGTGCTCTTCGCATCGGCGACCACCACCCTGCTCAATCTCGATACCACCGCCGTCCTGCTCACCCCGGTTATGCTCGCGCTGGCCACACCGGCCCGCATTCCGCCGCTGCCCTTGGCGATGACCACGCTCTGGCTGGCCAATACGGCGAGTCTGCTGCTGCCGGTCTCCAATCTCACCAATCTCCTCGCCGCCGATCGAGTCGCGTTGCGCGCCACCGATTTCGCGGCGCGGATGTGGGCGCCGCAGTTGGTATCGATCATCGCGACGATGGTGTGCCTCTGGATCTGGTATTGGCGGCGCGGTCGACGCGAGACCGACCGATACGTACCGCCGGAGCCGATCCGCCCGGAGAATGCCAGTGAGCGCACGCTGCTCTACACGACGGCGGGCGCATGTCTGCTTTTCATCCTGGCCATACCGTTCGTGGGTGACCGGATCGGCATCGCTGCCACCCTCGCCGCCGCCATCGCGGTGGCGGCCTTCGCGATCCTGGACCGATCCTCGCTGCGCTGGTCGCTGATCCCCTGGCAACTCCTGGTTTTCGTGGTCGGACTCTTCCTGCTGGTGCCGACGCTGAGCCGATTCGGTCTCGCCGATGCGATGCGCGCGCTGATCGGTGACGACTCCGGCACTGTCGGGGCCTTCCGCGCGGCCGGGGCCGGGGCCGGACTATCCAATATCGCCAATAATCTTCCGGCCTATACGGCCGGTGAGGCGGTCATTCCGGAAAATCATGGGGATCAGTTACTCGGCTTGTTGATCGGCACGAATATCGGGCCGATTGTGACGCCGTGGGCGTCGCTGGCCACACTGCTGTGTCTGGAGTTCTGCCGGAAGCATGGGGTGCGGGTGCCGATGCTGCGGTTCGTGCTCACCGGCCTCGGGCTGGCAGTGGTCGCGACGGCAGGAGCGGTCGCGGCACTACTCGTGACCGGATAGGCGCACTTCACCTCGGCCCGGCAGACCGGTGACGATGACGTCGGCGGCCGACTTGACCAGTAGCGTCAGCTCCGGGAGCATTTCGCCGCTCGCGGCAATGAAGCTCACCTCACCGATGGGCAGATCCAGGCGATCATCGAGCGGTGCGCCGTCGAAATCGGTAAGGTGCAAGCCGGATTCGCGGGCAAGCAAGGTTCCGGCCGGGAGATCGACAAAACCGGCGCGATAGCCGACGAAGCCGTCGATATCGCCGCGCGCGAGCATGACCCAGCACAACAGCGGCGACCAGAGTTGGATCAGCCGGCGCGAGCCGGATTCCAGGGACAGACGCAGGGCACGTGCGGCCGCATCGGTGCGACCCACCGGATACCCCTGCAACCAGGCCAGAGTCGGCGCGGATGCGCTGGACCGATGTGGCGGGCGGCGGATCGGGCCGCCGGGTCCGATCGCGCCGCCGCCGCGCACGGCCGACCAGGTGCGGTCCGATACCGGCTCGTGAATTACGCCGAGTACCGGGATTCCGTTGTGGCACAGGGCGATACCAACAGTGCAGACCGGCAGGCCGATGGCGATGTTATTGGTGCCATCCAGCGGATCGACGACCCAGCACCAGGCATCGTCCACCCCATCGAGACCCGACTCCTCGGCGAGGATGCGGTGATCGGGAAAGGCCCGACGTATATGGCCGACAATGAGATGTTCGGCGCGTACATCCAGATCAGTGACCAGATCACCGGCCGCATCCTTGACCCGCACGGTCAGCGATCCGGCCAGACCCGCACGAATCGCCCGACCCGCCTCGACCGCCGCCTCGACCGCGACCGACCGCGCGAGCGCGAGGATCGCCTCCGGCGGCTTTTCGCGCAATGCCCCGATCCGGACCGCGTCGGCCCGATTCACCTGGGGGGCAGCCAGATTCATCACGTCGCTCGCTCGCATCGGTCCTCCAGCTGTTCCGGCACGGTACTCAGATGATCCAGCACGGTCTCGGCGGCCTGCCGGATTTCGGTTGTGGTGCACGCGGTTCGGTGCACCCAGTGGTCGGCGGTGGCGAGGCCACCGAGCGATCGGTCCGGTCGGCCGGGTCGAGCCTCGCCGAGCACGACGGTGGCCGCCTCGCCCAGTACGTCGGAGACGTGAAATACCCCGTGCGGCAACGTGTATACATCGCCCGAGTGGAAGTGCTCGGTCGATCGGGTACGGCTGGTGACCAGTTGCGCGGTCGCGCGCACCACGTCACCATCGGCGGCACTGTGGATTTCGAATATCCGGTGCGTCGGCCGATCCGTAGCACCTGTCACGTCGAGAATCTGGTTGCCGACCTGGCCATATAGCACAGCGCTCAGCAGATCCCAACTGTGCGCGTGCATCGGCGAGGTCGTCGGCTCGGCGCGCAGACCCGCGGTCCAGACGTGCACGCAGACGCCGCGACCGCCGCCACGCCAGACCGGAAAGCACAGGAACCCCAACGGATGTCGGACCGGGCTGACCTCGACGCGACCGTCCAGCACACCGGTCATCAGGTCGTGGGTCCAGCGGCGCACGGTGCCGTTTGCGACCGCGCGCCGCTCGCTCGACGAGACGCGCCCCGCCGCGTCGGAGCCGATCAGCGTTAGGAGACGGTCGTAGTCGTTCATTCAGTACGGATTCCTCGGCTGTAGCGCGCGGCGCACGATATCGGCGACATCGCGATCGGTGTAGGAGGCCGGTAGTGCGAGACCGAGCGCATCGAACAGCCCGCGGGTCTGATCGACGGACGGCTCATCGGCCAGCGGCAGCTCCTCGCTGCGGCTGAGCGGCACCTGCCTGGCCTGCTTGAAACTAGCCACCAGTTCCCGGTTGAAGTCCCGGTAGTAGGGCTTGTCCCGTTCGAACATCAGGGCCGGGGTGTTCGGATTGTCCTGGGTGACAATGACGCAACTCGACGACAGGTCCCAGCGGAAGGTCGTCATCACCGTCGACAGACCGACATCGATGGTCAGGAAGGTGAAGCGCTGCCGGTACCAGCAGGCGGCAAGGACCGTCGCGAAGGACTCCTTGCGAGTGCGTTCGGTGGTCCACAGTTCGCCGGTGCGGTCGGCCTCCGGGACCAGCGACGAGCGGAATTGCGCATAGGTCTTGCACAGCTGCTCATTGGTCGGATCGAGGACCTCGACCTGGATCCGCAGCGGACGCTGTTCGCGGCGGGCGTTTTCGACGCATTCGCGCAGTGTGACGGCCCGCAGATAGGTCCCGGTGCCGCCTTTGAACAGCCATTGTTCGGTGCCACGCCGCGCGAGGGTATGCGCGTGCCCGATCTCCGGACCGTACAGCAGCTGCACCGAATTCGAATCCCGAATTGCCTTGGCCGACAGGTGCCGATCACGCAGCAGCGTGGTGGCCAGCAGACCGAGCACCAGCAGGATGACGGCGTTGATCAGATCCGCATCGAAGAAGCCGATATCGATCAGCGAGATCACACCGAAGATGACCGCCAGAACCAAGGCGACGAGACCGTCGATATTGTTCCGCAGCCAGATCAGCACCCGTGCCATAGGTTTTCGGCCTCCCCTTGGGTTTCCACCCAGGATAGGTGCACCGGTGTCGACGCAGCGAGCGAACCGTCAAGTCCCGCTGGCGGACCGGTGCGTCGACACGGCGTCCAGTCGCGCGGTGAGGAGTCGGCGGGCTCGGTCGTAGGGGGCCGATTCGCCGAACAGCAGCGCGTCCTGGGCCGCGGTGCGTGCGATGGCGTCGAGTTCGAAGGCGAGGTCGGCGGGCTCGTTATCGGCGGCGATCTCACCGAGGTCGACGGCCTCGCCGACGGTGGTTTCATAGAGCCGCAACCAGTCTCGCCGCGATGCGGCCACGGCGTCGTGCACCCGGCCCGGACGGGCATCGAATTCCGCGACGGCGGACAGGAAGAAGCAGCCACCGCTGAAGTACGGCTTGGCGGCATAGTCCAGCCAGGACTCGGCCAGCGCCCGGACGCGGCGGATACCAGCGGGTGCGCGTCGCGCAGGCTTCACCACATGTGCGACGAAGACCTCGACGGCCGCGCGGACGGTGGCGAGCTGGAGTTCCTCCTTCGAGCCGAAGTGCGCGAAGACGCCGCTCTTGCTGAGGTCGAGTTCGGTTGCCAGGCGCCGGACGGACAGGCTTTCCAGGCCCTCGACCGAGGCGATATCCATCGCGCGGTCGAGGATGACGCGGCGGGATCGCTCACCGCGCTCCAAACGCTTGTCGACCTTGGTCTCGACGGTCATCGGTACCTGCCTTTCGTCGAGGTCGAGCATAGTCGACGGACGGTTGTCCCAGTTGTTTTGCACAGAATTATCTGGATCATCCTGTCGTTCGCCTGGTCTTGACAGACAACTTCGGGCACAAGTAATAGTACGACTGTCCACATAGTTCACCGTAGCCACAAGCTAGCGCCGCCAATCGGCAGCATTTACCGCTACCGGAGAGGCGGATTGCAGTGCAGAGTTGGCACAGAATCGGCAGATCTGTGGACACATCGGCCGCTCGAAAACTTGGGACGAGCGTCCACTTTGTTTAGATGAGAGGACAGATCATGCGCGCTATTCAGCAGGAGCACTGGAGTGGGCCCGAAACCATGCGACTCGTGGACATCGAGCGGCCAAGACCCCTGTACACCGAAGTGCTGGTGAAAGTCATTGCGGCGGGGGTGAATCCGGTCGATTGCTTCAGCAGGGAAGGGCGGGCGTACGCCGATGCGCGGACGCTGCCTTTCGTCAACGGCTGGGATGTCGCCGGAATCGTCGAGGAGGTCGGCTACGGCGTGACCCGGTTCCGGCCCGGCGACCGGGTGTACGGCATGCCGTGGTTTCCGCGCGCGGCGGGCGCCTACGCGGAGTATGTGACCGCGCCGTCGCACCAATTCGCCCGCATGCCAACGGGTTCGAGTTTCACCGAGGCGGCGGCACTGCCATTGGCCGCGCTGACGGCCTGGCAGATGCTCGTCGACATCGCGAAAGTCGCTCCCGGACAGCGCGTTCTGGTATCCGCCGCGGCAGGCGGGGTCGGCCACCTCGCCGTGCAGATCGCAAAGTCGTTCGGGGCCTATGTAATCGGCACCGCGCGCTCGGCCAAGCACGACTTCCTCGCCGAACTCGGCGCCGACGAGACCATCGACTACACGACGACCGATATCGCCGCCACGGTCCGCGATGTCGATATCGTGATCCAGATGTACGGCGGCGATCCGGCGCTGCGCATGCTCGAAACCTTGCGTCCCGGTGGCATTCTCGTCAACGGACAGGCGGCATGGACACCCGGAATGTACGAGCGCGCGGCCGAACTCGGCGTGCGTGCCAGCACCTTCCTGGTTGAACCCGACCGCGCGGACCTCGAATCACTGACCGATCTGGTCGAAAAGAATCAACTGCGCCCACACGTCGAAACGGTGCTGCCGCTCGAACAGGTGGCCGAGGCACACCGACTGATCGAACAGGGCCGAACCACAGGGAAGATCGTGCTCACCGTTGCCGAGTGACCCAGGCCACACCATGGCTCCTTGACCTCGAGTGCAGTTGAGGAACCAAGATCGATCCGTGCCCAGGTTCGCCGAATGCGGCGCACGTCGAAGCGCGCCGCCGAGCCCGGCACCCCCGAATCCGCGAGCCGGTCAGCGTCGATGACTCGCGGTTCGCTCCCACTGGGCCAGTACACCCACCAGTGGGAGCGCGGGTGGGCGCAGCCCATGCACAGCCTGAAACGCCAACAGCCGCACACCATTTCGGTGCGCGGCTGCGCGAGTGACGATCAAGCGGAGACGGCGATCTCCCACTCGTACACGGTGAGTTCCGACGACCCGGTGGTGTGCACCGGGTCGGTGAACGCGATCTCGCGGGCGGCTTCCAGACTTTCGGCGCGGATCACGTAGGCACCGCCGGAGCCGTCGGTGAACCGTCCGCTCTCCACCAACTGCCCACGCTCCAACAGCTCGTTCAAAAACTGCCGGTGCGGTTCGATGGTGGCCGGGTCGAAAGATGGTTTGCGCATCGCCATGACCAGGTACTTATTGGTCACGCCTGCGGCTCCGGACGCGGCGCCCTGGTCGCCGCGGCGGCGGCGCGCACCTGCGGGGCCACCAGCACGACCTGGCCGAGCACACCATTGACGAATCCGGGCGAATCGTCGGTGGACAGCTCCTTGGCCAACTCGACCGCCTCGTCGACGGCGACCACCGGCGGAACATCGTTGGCGTGGAACAACTCCCACACCGCGATGCGCAGAATGGCCCGGTCGACGGCAGGCAGCCGGGACAGCTCCCAATCCTTGAGATAGGACTCGATGGTGCCGTCCACCCGATCCAGATCGTCGGCGACGCCCTCGACCAGGGTCCGGGTGTAGGCGTGCACCGGGGCGACCGCCTGATCCTGGGTGGCCAGTTCGACCCGCTCGCTGAGCAGGTCGGCCGCGTCCACGTCGCGCGCTTCTGCTTCGAAGAGCAGGTCGACCGCCCGGCGGCGGGCCTTGTGGCGCGCGCCGAGCTTCTTGAACGTGGACTTCTTGTCTACGGGCTGTTCCGCCACAGCAGTCATTATCCCTGTTTGCCTGGAGGGGCGATCAGGCGTTGACTCGGCCGAGGTAGCTGCCGTCGCGCGAGTCGATGCGCAGCTTGTCGCCGGTGTTGATGAACAGCGGGACCTGCACCTCGGCGCCGGTCTCCAGGGTGGCAGGCTTGGTGCCGCCGGTGGAGCGGTCGCCCTGCAGGCCGATATCGGTGTGCTGCACCTCGAGCTCGACGGTGACCGGAAGTTCGACGTAGAGCGGCGCGCCCTCATGGGTGGCGACCTGCGCGACCATGTTCTCCAGCAGGAAGCGGGCGCTGGGGCCGATGGTCTCCTCGGCGATGGAGATCTGGTCGAAGGTCTGGCCGTCCATGAAGACGTAATCCGTGCCGTCGTGGTACAGGTAGGTCATATCGCGACGGTCGACCGTGGCGGTCTCCACCTTGACGCCCGCGTTGAAGGTCTTGTCGACGACCTTGCCGGACAGCACGTTCTTCAGCTTGGTCCGCACGAATGCAGGGCCCTTACCCGGCTTGACGTGCTGGAATTCGACGATCTGCTGGAGCTGACCGTCGATCTTCAGCACGAGGCCGTTCTTGAAGTCGCTGGTGTCCGCCACTGTTCTCGGATCTCCTAGTTCATGAATGTTTGGGCAACCGACGTCAGTCGACGACGGTCAGGTCTTTGCTGGTGTTGGTGAGCAGATCCGGGCCCCCCTCGCGCACCACGAGCGTGTCCTCGATCCGGACGCCGCCGCGGCCGGGGAAGTACACACCTGGTTCGACGGTCACCGCCACGCCAGACAGAAGTGTACCGGTTCCGGTTTTGGCGATTCCCGGCGCTTCGTGGATCTGCAGTCCGACACCATGCCCGAGACCGTGCACGAACAGCTTCCCGTGCCCGGCTTCCTCGATCACCGCGCGTGCCGCCGCATCCACATCGTTGACCTGGGCGCCGGGCTTCAGCGCTTCGCGCCCGGCCCGCTGCGCCGCCTCGACCAGCGCGTACACCTCGCGATGCCAGTCGGAGGCGGTGCCGAGCACGAAGGTTCGGGTCATATCGGAGTGGTAGCCGCCGACCACGGCGCCGAAGTCGATCTTGACGAAGTCACCGGTGGCGAGGACCGCGTCGGTGGGTCGATGATGCGGAATGGCGGAATTCGCACCGGTCGCCACGATGGTCTCGAAGGCGACCGCGTCGGCGCCGTGCTCGAACATCGCCCACTCCAGATCCCTGGCGACCTGACGTTCGGTGCGGCCGGGCCGCAGGCCACCACGTTCCAGCAGGGTCGCCAACCCGGCGTCACCCGCTGCGCAGGCGGCGCGCAGTTGCTCGATCTCGTAAGCGTCCTTGACCATGCGCAACTGTTCGACCAGCCCCGGCGTGGCGACGAACTCCAAACCGGTCTTCTGCGCGATGAATCCCCGATGCTGGTCGACCGTGACGACGTGACTCTCAAAGCCGACCCGGCCGAGTTGCCACTCACCCGCGAGCTCCACGATGCGCCGAGCGGTGGCCCTGGCGATTTCGGCGCGCAGGTCCGGCACCTGCTCGGCGACCTGGCTCAGGTAGCGCCCGTCCGTCCCGATCACCGTGCGCTCCTCGGCATTACGCATATCCCACGAGGTCACCACCAGGGTGGCATTGGACCCGGTGAAACCGGTCAGGTACCTGATGTTCACCAGATCGGTGACCAACAGCGCATCGACCTCGTTTTCCACCAGCAGACTCCGCAGCGCACCACGACGCGCCGCGTAGTCGGGCCTACGGCCCGCGGGATAAGCAGACATGTGTCAAAACTACCGCCGACACGCCGTGACTCCGCATAAAACATCGGCACAACCCGTGCCGTACCCGACGTATTCGGCACAATCTCCCGTCCCCGAAGCCGCTCCGACAGCTCCGATTGCTACGTTCGAGCCCATGTCGACGACCATGCGGATGCGACGCGGCCTGATTTCCGGCATTGCGGCAGTGCTCGCGATCGGCATGGTCGCGTCCTGCGAGTCGTCCTCGCAGACCACCGAGCACGACACCCACACCGCGATCGACCTGCAGGCGCACCGCGGCGGGCGCGGCCTCACCATCGAGGAATCGCTGGACGGCTTCACCAAGGCGCTGCGGCTCGGCGTGACCACCCTTGAACTCGATATCGTGCTCACCGCCGACAAGACGCCGCTCATCTGGCACGACCCGGTGGTGCTCGCGGAGAAATGCACTGACACCGCGCCCGCCTTCCCCGGTGACCCGCAATTCCCCTACGTGGGCAAGGTGATTCACGATCTCACCTACGCCCAGACCCAGACGCTGGACTGCGGCAGCCGCACATTGCCGAATTTTCCGCGCCAGCAAGCGGTTCCCGGCAACCGGATCGCCACGCTGCCCCAGCTGTTCGACCTGGTCAGTACGCACGGCGCGGACGGGGTGCGCTTCAATATCGAAACCAAGATCGAGGCCGAAAAGACCGAACAGTCTGCTGCGCCGCAGGAGTTCGTCGACACCATCCTCGCCGCGGTCGCACAGGCGGGAAAGACCGATGCCGTGGAGATCCAGAGCTTCGACTGGCGGACCTTGCCGCTGGTGCGCAAGGCCGCGCCGTCGATACCGCTCGTCGCGCTTTATGACGACACGACCTTCCACGCCGGCTCGCGCTGGCTCGGACCGGTTCGCTACGAGGATCACCCCGGTGACCCGCTCGCCGCGGTGCGGGCTCTCGGCGCGGATATCGTCTCACCCGGGTATTCGGTCCCCTACGGCAAGAAGGCGGGCGAGCCCGGATTCGCCCTCATCGCCGACCGGGCCTATGTCGACAACGCCCACCGCCTCGGGCTGCGGGTGATTCCCTGGACGGTGAACGATAAGGCCACCATCGCGGCGCAGATCGATACCGGTGTCGACGGCGTCATCACCGACTATCCGGATGTCATGCGAGAAGTGCTCCAGGAGAAGGGGCTTCCGCTTCCGCCGGCCTATCGATAGCTGCGCTCGAGCGAGCCGATCGATGTTCACATATCGATCGGTTATCCCCAATCCAAAGATCGGGGCTGCATCGGCGGACGAGGCGGACGAGGCTGGAAGCCATGCCTCCCATCGCCTTTGCCCTGCTGGTGGCCTGGTGCGCGGCCCTCACCGCAGTCGATCTCCGGCAGCGCCGACTACCCAATGCGCTCACCACGTCCGGTGCCGTGATCATCTTCGGATATGCGCTGTTCACAACACAATTCACAGCAGCGACAGTCGGTGCTGTCCTGCTCGCGGTGCCCTATCTCTTGGTGCACTTGATCGCACCCGCCGCGCTCGGAGCGGGTGATGTGAAGCTCGCTGTCGGACTCGGTGCGGTCGCCGCGCTCGGCGGTGCACAGGTGTGGGTCCGGGCGGCTATTGCGGCCCCGGTCCTCACCGCGGCATTCGGACTGGCCGTGCTGACCCTATGGCGGATTCGATCGGGCGTTAATCGAGCCGGTCCGCGGGCGCTGCCCCATGGGCCCGCCATGTGCCTGGCGACGGTACTGAGCCTGGCGGCGGCACATGGCTAGCCGAACCCATGGCGCGGGACGCCCGAGCGTGCCGGTCATCACGTCGGGCCGCGTGCCGGAGCACCCGCGCCGACATGGGAAGATGGACGACGTGCTGCGCTGGATAACTGCCGGAGAATCCCATGGTCCCGCTCTCGTCACCATCCTCGAGGGGATGGTGGCCGGTGTCGAGGTGACATCGGAGGAGATCTCCGCACAGTTGGCGCGCCGTCGGCTCGGGTACGGGCGCGGCGCCCGGATGAAGTTCGAGGCCGACAAGGTCACCGTGGTCGGCGGCGTGCGCCACGGACGCACCATGGGCGGCCCGGTGGCCATCGAGATCGCGAACTCCGAATGGCCGAAGTGGACGACGGTGATGTCCGCGGACCCGGTCGACGAGAGCGAACTCGCCGATCTGGCCCGCAACGCGCCGCTGACCCGGCCCCGGCCCGGCCATGCCGACTACTCCGGGATGCTCAAGTACAACTTCGACGACGCTCGCAATGTGTTGGAGCGGGCCAGCGCTCGCGAGACCGCGGCACGCGTCGCGGCGGGCACCGTCGCAAGGAACTTCCTGCGGCAGGCCTTCGGTGTGGAGGTCGTCTCGCACGTCGTCTCGATCGGCACCGCCGCCAACACCACCGGCATCGTGCCGACCCCCGCCGACCTGGCCGCGATCGATGAGAGTCCGGTGCGCGCGTTCGACAAGGACGCCGAGGCCGCGATGATCGCCGAGATCGAGGCCGCCAAGAAGGACGGCGACACCCTGGGCGGCGTCGTCGAGGTGATCGTGGACGGGCTGCCCGTCGGACTCGGTTCCTTCATCAGCGGTGCGGACCGGCTCGATTCGCGACTCGCGGGCGCGCTCATGGGCATTCAGGCGATCAAGGGCGTCGAGGTCGGCGACGGCTTCGAAACCGCGCGCCGCCGCGGTAGCCAGGCCCACGATGAGATGCGGCCGGGACCCGACGGTGTGCTGCGCTCGACCAACCGCGCGGGCGGTCTGGAAGGCGGCATGACCAATGGCGAACCGCTACGCGTGCGCGCCGCGATGAAGCCCATCTCAACGGTGCCGCGCGCGCTGTCCACGGTCGATATGACCACCGGTGAGGAGGCCGTCGCCATCCACCAGCGCTCCGACGTCTGTGCCGTACCCGCCGCGGGTGTGGTCGCCGAGTCGATGGTCGCGCTGGTCGTGGCGCAGGCCGCATTGGAGAAGTTCGGCGGCGATTCGCTGGTCGAGACCACTGACAACATCACCAGCTACGCCAAGCGTGTCAGCACCCGACCACACGTGCCGCAATGATCGTGCAGTCCGATCCGCGCGCACCGCGCGTGGTGCTGGTCGGACCGCCGGGGGCGGGGAAATCGACGATCGGCCGCAAGCTCGCCAGGGAACTCGGTGTCGAGCTGTACGACACCGATGCCGGGATCGAGCGCGAGACCGGACGCACCATCCCGGAGATCTTCGCCGAGGACGGCGAGCCCGAATTCCGCAGGATCGAGGAGCGGGTGGTGCGCCGCGCCATCCTCGCCGAACGTGGCGTGGTTTCGCTCGGTGGCGGGGCCGTGCTGTCCAATGACACCAGGGCACTGCTACGCAATCGCACCGTGGTGTATCTGGAAATCAGTGTGGCCGAAGGACTTCGGCGCACCGGCGCGAGTACCCAGCGACCGCTGCTCAACGGTGCGGATCCGGGTGCGAAGTACCGCGAGCTGATGCGCAAGCGCAGGCCGCTGTATCGGGAGGTCGCCACGGTGCGGGTGCGTACCGATGGTCGCAGTCCGGGCCGAGTGGTGCGGATGATCATGGCCAAGCTGGGCATGGAATCGGTGCTGCCACAAGACGCGGAGCCCGATTCGACCGGCATCGCGCCGGATACGGCACAAAGTGCCGCGGGCCCTTCGACCCAAGCCGCAAAGCCCCAGGGCAGCAGCAGGTCACGCGCCCGCCGTGCGGCCCGCCGCCGGGCCGCCGCCCGCCGCCGGGCCGCCACACAGGCCGATGCCGGCGAACCAACGGCCGCAGAACGGGCCAAGATCACCACCGCGACGAGCGACCGGACCAAGCCCACCGGCAAAATCTCCAGTGGCCCCTCCGGCTCCGAAGGATCCGGTGATACGCCGACCCCCGGCAGCCGGTCCCGGCGCACCCGGGCCCGCCGCGCCCGCGCGCGAGCGCTCAACCAAACAGCACGCACAGAATCGGAGCCGAGTACCCGTGAGTGAAAGCCCAGCCGAGCCGACTCGCATCGAAGTCCGCACCGCCGACCCGTATCCGGTGATCATCGGCCGTGGCCTGCTCGCCGAACTCGTCGACTCGGTCGCTGGCGCGACCACTGGCGTGCGCACCGTCGCCATCTTCCATCAGCCGCCGCTGGCCGAGACCGCCGAGGTGGTCCGGAAGGCGCTGGCCGACAAGGGGATCGACGCGCACCGCGTCGAGATCCCGGACGCCGAAGCGGGTAAGGATCTGGCCGTCGCGGGCTTCTGCTGGGAGGTGCTCGGCCGCATCGGCCTGACCCGCAACGATGTGGTGGTGAGCCTCGGCGGCGGTGCGGCCACCGATCTGGCCGGATTCGTGGCCGCCACCTGGATGCGCGGGGTGCGGATCGTGCATGTGCCGACCACGCTGCTGGCCATGGTCGACGCGGCCGTCGGCGGTAAGACCGGCATCAATACCGAGGCGGGCAAGAATCTCGTCGGCAGCTTCCACGAACCGGCAGCCGTGCTGGTGGATCTCGCGACCCTGGAGACGGTGCCGCGCAATGAGATCGTCGCGGGTATGGCCGAGATCATCAAGGCCGGTTTCATCGCTGATCCGGTGATCCTGGAGTTGGTGGAGCGCGATCCAGAGGCGGCCCTCGATCCGACCGGTGATGTGCTGCCCGAGCTGATCCGCCGGGCGATCCAGGTGAAGGCCGATGTCGTCGCCGCAGATCTCAAGGAAGCCAGTCTGCGCGAGATCCTCAACTACGGTCACACCCTGGGCCACGCCATCGAGCGCCGCGAGCGCTACCGCTGGCGCCATGGCGCCGCCGTCTCGGTCGGTCTGGTCTTCGCCGCCGAACTCGGACGCCTCGCCGGCCGACTCGACGATGCGACCGCCGACCGCCATCGCGCCATCCTGGCCAGCGTCGGCCTGCCCACCAGTTACGACGCCGACGCCCTCCCCCAGCTCATGGACGCCATGCAGACCGATAAGAAGACCCGCTCCGGCGTTCTGCGCTTCGTCGTGCTCGACGGCCTCGCCAAACCCGGCCGCCTCGAAGGTCCCGACCCAACCCTGCTGGCCGCCGCCTACTCGGCGATCGCCCGCGAGGACAGCCCCAGCAGCGGCGCCATCCTCCTCTAGTCACAGAGCGAAGGCGACCTTCCTTGCCGTATCGGCCAGGAAGGTCGCCTTCGGTCGAATTCGCGAGCGGGCTATACGGAGGTCGCGGCCGACTCCGGCACCTGCGGTGCGGGCGGGTTCACCGACTTGTTCAGCCGACGGTCGGCGATCATGCGGCCGATGCCGACGCCGACGAGGCCCGGAATGAACACCAGCAGCACGATGAAGGAGGCTCCCGCGGTCAGCTCGAAGAGCAGGCCGTTATCGCCGAGATCGAACTTGGGCAGCCAGTCCAGCCCCCAGGAGACCGCGCCACTGCCGAGACCAGCGGCGACCGCCGTCTTAAGCCACAGAATGGTCAGATCCGAGCCGTGCTCCGGGTCCGGATGGACCTCGCGGTCCTTGCGCCCGTCCAGCACGCCCCAGAACACGACTGCCACGAGCAGCACGACCAGGCACAGCGGCCGCATCCAGCTGCCCTGGGTCGGCCAGTACACCATCGCGAATCCCAGCACGGCACGCAGGAAAACGACCAGCGCACCGAGTGCTATGGCCCGCAACACCCAACCATTCATGGTCAACACCATAGCCTCGAGTCGACCGGATCCAAATGAGAACCGGTTACAGATTTATCGCCGCGGCCATTTCCACGCGCGGTGCCGGGCGGCCGGTGAACTGCTCGACCTGCCCGTAGGCCTGGTTCAGCAGCATCTCCAGCCCACTCACCACGGTATGCCCCGCCCGCGCGACCGCGACGGCCAGCGGGGTCGGCCACGGGTTGTAGATCGCGTCGAGCACCACCGGTGCGGTGGCCACCGCCTCGGCGACGACGGCCGCGGCCTCCGCCGGAATCGTGCTCACGACGGCGCCCGCGTCCACGCATACCGCGCGCAACGGGCCGGGGTCGAAGGCGATCATGGTGGCGGTCATGCCGAGACGCTCCGCGAGATCTATTGCCCCGCGCGCCCTTCCGGCATCCCGCGCGACGACGGTCACCGCCTTCGCGCCGAGTTCGGACAATGCGAGTAGCGCCGGGCGTGCAGTGCCGCCCGCACCGAGCACCACGGCCTCGGTGAGTTCGCCGACACCACCGCTGCGCAATGCGCCGAGCACCCCGTCCACATCGGTGCAATCAGCACGCCAGCCGCCGCTGGCCGGTGCATCGGCCGAACCCGCCGCACTCGAGCCAGCGTCGATCCGAACCAACGTATTCGCCGACCCGACCAGCACGGCCCGCTCGGTCCGCTCGCTCGCGTACGCCAGCGCGGCCTCCTTGCCCGGCATGGTCACCGAAAGCCCGACCCATTCGGGACCGAGTCCGTCGACCAAGCCCGGCAGCTGCTCGGCGGAACATTCGATGCGCTCATAGGTCCAGTCGAGACCCAACGCGCGGTATGCGGCCAGGTGCAGTTGCGGCGAGCGCGAATGTGCGATCGGCTGCCCGAGCACCGCCGCCTTGCGCTGGCCGCTCCCTTTACCGTCCACTGTCGAGAATCCCACTCTGCCTGGCTTTTTCGATATTGCGCAGATGTTCGCTGTAGCTCTCGGTGAACAATGTGGTCCCCTGCTTGTCGATGGTCACGAAGTACAGCCAGGTCCCGGGCTCCGGATTCTCCATGGCACGCAACGCATTCAGTGACGGAGCCGAGATCGGCGTAGCGGGCAGCCCGGGCATGGCGTAGGTGTTCCACGGGGTCCGCTTGGCGCGGTCGGCATCGGTGGTCGCGACCTCGGTGCGGTCCAGCGCGTAGTTCACCGTCGAGTCGAACTGCAGCGGCTGGTTGACCTCGAGCCGGTTCACGATCACCCGCGCCACCTTGCCCATATCCTGCGGCAGCGCTTCCCGCTCCACCAGCGAGGCGGCGATGAGGGTCTGGTACGGATTCAGCTTCGTTTCGCCGCCCGACTGCAGCAGTCCGGTCGACTCGTAGCTGCGCGCACTCGCACTCACCAGTTGCTGCAGGATCTGCTGCGGCGTCCCGCTCGGATCGAAATCCCAGGTGCCCGCGGCGATCAAACCCTCGAGCTGCCTGTTGCGGTCGGGCACATCACGCACCCGTTGTTCGGCCCAGCTCGGCACGCCGAGGGCGGCCAGATCCGCGCCCGATCCGGCGGCGTCGAGCTGGTCATAGGTGATGCACTTCTTATTGGTGCCCGTGCCCACGCAGCTGGCGTCCGCGATCTTGCGGTAGATCCCGTCCTTGCGTGAGCCGGTGTTCACATCCTGCTGATCGTGCAGCTGCCTGCCCTCGGAGACGACCAGATTTCCGACCCGCGAATCCTTGCCGAGCAGCGCCGTCACCGCCTGCGCGGCCGGACTGTGGCTCGGGATCGCGTAGTACCCGGGCTGCACCGAGTTCATATTCGTATTGCGCACAGCCGCTTGGAAAAATGCCTCGCTGCTCGCGACGACACCCTTCTTCAGCATTGCGTCCGCGATCTGGTTCGAGGTGTCACCCGGATGCACCTGCACCACCACCAGCGGTCCCGCCGGACCCGCGAAATCCTCTGGGGCGCTGAACATTTTGGCCAGCTTCAGCCCCGCGAAGACCGCGGCGCCGACGAAGAGCACCACGAACATCGCGCCGATGAGCCACAGATACCGGCGGCGCTTCTTCCGCTCGGCGGCCTTGCGTGAGGCCGCCCGCGAACGCCTGCCGCGCGACGGCGCGCTGCGCTGACGCTCCGAGCGGGACTCCGAACGGCGTTCCTCGGCACGGCTCCCGCCGCGCTGGGTCCGGGGCCGCCCGGACCCGGACCGCGCGGAACCGCCACCGGCCCGGCCGCCACCCAACCCGTCGCCGCGCGAGCGCCGGGGCTGCGCGTCCTCGGCACGCTCGGCGCTCGAAGCACGGCCCCGCCGCGGTTCCGAGTGCTCGGCACGCTGCGGCGCCGCGCGACGCGAACGCCCGGCCGGGAGCGGTTCGTCCGGATCCTCGTCGGTGTAACGCGGGATGACATTGGTGTCGTCGTCGTAGTCTTCCCAGGCTTGGTCGTTTCGCCGGTAACGCCGATCAGCCTCGCGCTGTCGGAACCGTTCCTCGGCTTGCGCCCATCGATCCGTCATGCACCGTCTCCGGACTCAGACGCCGCTTCGGCCGACCTCAACACCGCACTCCGTTCGTCCAACCATCCCTGCAGGATCGCCACGGCCGCCGCCTGATCGATCACCTGCCGCTGGCCACGCGCGCGAACACCACTGTCCCGCAATGCACGTGCAGCTGACACCGTAGTCAAACGTTCGTCGGAAAGTCGGATAGGCACAGGTGCTATGACTGAGCGCAAACGCTCCGCGAATGCGATCGCCAAACCGGCCGCAGCGCCCTTTTCCCCACGCAACGTCCGAGGCAGGCCGACGATAACCTCGACGGCCTCATACTCCCGCACAATTTCAGCAATTCTGGAAATATCGCTTGCCGGACCGGACGAGCGCCTATCCGGCTTCGCGCGCGGCACCGTCTCCACGGGGGTGGCGAGCACGCCGTCCGGGTCGCTGGAGGCGACCCCGATCCGGACGCTGCCGACATCGACGCCGATCCGCCTGCCACGACCGGGATCGGTCGCGGGTGACGGGCGGTCGGCACCCCTAGGCGAAGCACCCTCCGGATCAGCCCTGAGCGAAGCGCGCTCCGGATCAGCCTTAAGCGAAGCGCGCTCCGGATCAGCAGAGCGCGCCTCCGACGAATGATGACTCTCCGAGTCCCCCATCACCCGGCCAGTTCGGCCACCCGGGCACGGACCGCGGCCAAGCCGACTTCGATGCCCGCGGGATCCGAACCGGCGCCCTGCGCCATCTCCGGCTTGCCGCCGCCGCGACCCGCGATACTCGGGCCGAAACTGGCGACCAGATCACCGGCCTTGAAGCCGAGGTCCTGCGCGCTCTTATTGACCGTCACCACGAACGGAACCTTGCCGTCGGCATTGCCGAGCAGCACCACCACCGCCGGGTCGCTGCCGAACCGGCCACGAATATCGGTCGCCAGGGTGCGCAGGTCACCAGCGGCGACGCCCTCGGGCGCGGCGGCGGCCACCAAGAGCACATCGCCGAACCGCTCGGCCGCGTCCACGAACTTGCTGGCCGAGGCGAGCACCGCGGCGATCTTGGTGCGCTCCAGTTCCTTCTCGGCCACCTTCAGCCGCTCCACGAGTTGCTCGACGCGCGCGGGCACCTCCTCCGAGGGCACCTTCAGCGAGGACGCCACACCGGCCAGCAGCGCGCGCTCCTTGGCCAGGTACTGGTAGGAGTCCAGGCCGACGAAGGCCTCCACCCGTCGCTTACCGGAACCGATGGCCGACTCGCCGAGCACGGTGATCGGGCCGATCTGCGAGGAATGCTGTACGTGCGTACCACCGCACAGCTCCATCGAGAACGGCCCGCCGATCTCGACGACACGCACCTCGTCGCCGTAGTTCTCACCGAACAGCGCCAGCGCGCCCATCTGCTTGGCCTTGGGCAGATCGGTGACAAAGGTGTTCACCGGGAAGTCGGCGCCCACCGCGTCATTGGAGACGGCCTCGATATCGGCCTTCTGCTGTTCGGAGAGCTGACCCTGCCAGTTGAAGTCGAAACGCAGATAGCCCGGCTTGTTCATCGAACCGGCCTGCACGGCGTTCGGGCCGAGCACCTGCCGCAGCGCCGCGTGCACCATATGCGTGCCGGAGTGGCCCTGGGTGGCACCGCGCCGCCACGCCGGATCCGCTTGCGCGAGGACGACATCGCCCTCGGTGATCTGCCCCTGCTCGACGGTGGTCTTGTGCACCCACAGCTTCTTGGCGATCTTCTGCACATCGTTGACGCGCAGCTTGAGGCCCTGGGCGGTAATCGTGCCGCGATCGGCGATCTGACCGCCGGACTCCGCGTACAGCGGGCTGCGGTCCAGGATGACCTCGACGTCCTGACCGACGGTTGCGGTCGGCACCCGGACGCCGTCGGCGATCAGCGCGAGCACATGCGCCTCGGAGGTCAGCTCGTCGAAGCCGGTGAATTCCGTCGCGCCACGGTCGACCAGTTCCTTGTAGATGGTCAGGTCGGCGTGTCCGTGCTTGCGCGCCTGCGCATCCTCCTTGGCCATCTTCCGCTGCTCGGCCATGAGCGAGCGGAAGCCCTCCTCGTCGACCGACAATCCCGCCTCGGCCGCCATCTCCAGGGTCAGCTCGATCGGGAAGCCATAGGTGTCGTGCAGTTTGAAGGCGTCCGAACCCGGAATGGTCTTGCCGCCCACGGCCGCGACCTCGTCGACGGCCTCGGCGAACAACCGGGAGCCGGTGTTGAGGGTCTTGAGGAACGCCGCCTCCTCACCCACCGCGACATTCTCGATCCGGGCGAAGTCGGTGGCCAGTTCCGGATACGACGGCGACATCAACTCGCTGACGACCTTCATGAACTCGCCGATCACCGGCTTCTCCGCACCCAGCAGCCGGGCCGAGCGCACGATCCGGCGCAACAGGCGGCGCAGCACATAGCCGCGGCCCTCATTACCCGGGTTGACGCCGTCGGCGATCAACATGGCCGAGGTGCGCGCGTGATCGGCGATGACGCGGAAGCGCCGGTCGTCTTCGTGTTCGACACCGTAGGACCGGCCGGTCAATTCTTCGGCCTTATCGATGATCGGGCGCAGCAGATCGGTCTCGTAGACGTTCTCGACACCCTGCAGCAGCAGCGCGATGCGCTCGACGCCCATGCCGGTATCGATGTTCTTCCTGGGCAGCGATCCGATCGGCGGGTGGCCCAGCTTGGGGCTCTGCTCGCCGCGGATGTCCTGCATGAAGACCAGGTTCCAGATCTCCAGGTAGCGATCCTCGTCGGCGACCGGACCGCCGTCCTTGCCGTATTCGGGGCCACGGTCGTAGTAGATCTCCGAACACGGACCGCCGGGTCCGGGCACGCCCATATCCCAGTAGTTGTCCTTGCCGTCGCGGAACTGGATCCGTTCCTTCGGAATACCCGCGACGCGGTGCCAGATCTCGGCGGCCTCCGGATCGGATTCGTAGGCGGTCACCCAGATCCGCTCGGGATCGAAGCCGTAGCCGCCGTCCTCCTGCGATTTGGTGATCAACTCCCAGGCAAGGGTGATGGCACCCTCCTTGAAGTAGTCACCGAAGGAGAAGTTGCCCGCCATCTGGAAGAAGGTGTTGTGCCGCGTGGTGACACCGACCTCTTCGATATCGCCGGTGCGGACGCATTTCTGCACACTGGTCGCGCGCGCGAAGGGCGGCGCCTCCTGGCCCAAGAAATACGGCTTGAACTGAACCATGCCCGCGTTGACGAACAGCAGGGTCGGGTCGGCCAGGATCAGCGAGGCACTGGGCACCTCGGTGTGTCCGGCACGGACAAAATGGTCCAGGAATCGCCGTCGGATCTCGTGGGTCTGCACAAATATCCAGCCTACCGGTGTCCCGCATTCGATTTTTCAGCGACCGGGGTGGTGCCGCCACCATCGACCCGGTCCCTGGAATCGCCCCCGCGCTGATCGCCGGGAGTTCGCGGTCAGCGTCCGCGAACGATTCGGCGCAGCTTCTCGACTCGGCGTTGGATATCGCGTTCCACGCCGTGGTCGGTCGGGGTGTAGTAGTCGCGACCGACGATTTCGTCGGGTGGATACTGCTGGGCCAGCACGCCGTCCGGGTCATCGTGCGGGTACTTGTAGCCCTTGGCATTGCCGAGGGCGGCGGCGCCCGCGTAGTGGCCGTCGCGCAGATGAGCGGGTACCGCGCCAGCCTTGCCCGCCGAGATATCGGCGAGGGCGGCGCCGAGGGCGGCCGGGACCGCACCGGATTTCGGGGCGGTGGCCAGGTGAATCGTCGCGTGAGTCAAGGTGAGTTGAGCCTCGGGCATGCCGATGAGCTGGACGACGTGCGCGGCCGCGACCGCCGTCTGCAGCGCCATCGGATCGGCCATGCCGATATCCTCGCTCGCCGAGATCACCAGGCGGCGGGCGATGAAGCGGGGATCCTCCCCCGCACTGAGCATTCGGGCCAGATAGTGCAGGGCCGCATCGACATCCGAACCGCGAATGGATTTGATGAACGCGCTCACCACGTCGTAGTGCTGATCGCCAGCGCGGTCGTAGCGGACCGCGGCCTTGTCCACGCTGGCCTCGACGAGGTCCACGTCGACGGTGCCGTCCAGTGAGGATTCGGCCGACGCCTCCAAGGCGGTCAATGCCCGACGCGCGTCACCGCCCGCGATCCGCACGACGTGCTCGAGCGCGGATTCGGTCACCGTATACGCCCCGTCATAGCCACGCGGATCCGCCAGCGCGCGATCGAGCACGGTCCGGATATCGGCCGCGGTGAGCGATTGCAGTTGCAATACCAGCGAGCGCGACAGCAGCGGCGATACCACCGAGAACGACGGATTCTCAGTAGTCGCGCCGACCAGCAGCACGATCCGGTTCTCCACCGCGGCCAGCAGCGCGTCCTGCTGGGTCTTGGAAAAGCGGTGCACCTCATCGATGAACAGCACGGTCTGTTCGCCGACGCTGAGGCGACGGCGGGCCACATCGATGACCGCGCGCACCTCCTTGACACCCGCCGACAATGCCGACAGCGCCTCGAAGCGGCGGCCGGTGGCCTGCGAGATCAGCGAGGCCAGCGTCGTCTTGCCGGTTCCAGGTGGTCCGTACAGCAGCACCGACGCCGCGCCCGAACCTTCGATCAACCGACGCAGCGGCGATCCGGGCCCGAGCAGATGCTGTTGCCCGACCACCTCGTCCAAGGTCGCGGGCCGCATCCGCACCGCGAGCGGCGCACCGGCATCGCGGCGCACGACACTGTCGATGGAGTGCCCCGTCGGGGCGTCGTCGCCGGGCACGTCGAATAAGCCGTCGCTCACACCGAGCACGTTACCGAGCGGGACCGACACCTCCGCGCGGTGCGGGCGCGGGAGGTGGTGCGGCACCATTAGCGCAGTCCACCGACAGAGACCGAGCGGTACGGGAACGGTCCCGATTTGCCTGTGGCAAATCGATCAGCTGTGATCGACATTCGTGGCTGAAAACGTCGTCGTTCCAGATTCTTTGCCCCTCGGGCCGTTCGCTCGACGCACCCTGCTGAAGGGCGGGGCCGCGGCGACCGCCACTGCACTGTTGGCCACCGCGCCCGCGCAAGCGGACGGGCCGATATTCCGCCACGGCGTCGCCTCGGGCGATCCACTGCCGAACGGCGTGATCATCTGGACCCGCGTGACGGTCTCCGATGACGCGACGCCCGGTTCCGGCGTCGGCGCAGCGGCGGCGGTGCGCTGGGAGATCGCGTCCGACGAGCGCTTCACCTCGGTCACCGCATCCGGAATCGCAACGGCCACAGCCGAATCCGATCATACCGTCAAAATCGACGTGACCGACCTGCCGCCCGGCAGCGGCTATTTCTACCGCTTCACCGCGTTCGGCGTGCACTCCCCCGTCGGCCGGACCCGCACCGCCCCGGCCACCTCGGCGCAGGTCGACCGCCTACGCTTCGGCGTGGTGTCGTGCTCGAACTGGGAGGCGGGATACTTCGGCGCCTACCGGCATCTCGCGAACCGTACCGACCTGGACGCGATCGTGCATCTCGGCGACTACATCTACGAATACGGACGCGGCAAATACGGCGGGCGCAGCGGGGCGGTTCGTCCGCACGAACCCGCCAACGAGATCGTCACGCTGGCCGACTATCGAATTCGGCACGCGCAGTACAAAACCGATCCGGACCTGCGCGCATTGCACGCGCGAGTGCCGTTCATCTGCACCTGGGACGACCACGAGTTCGCCGATAACGCCTGGTCCGGCGGCGCCAATAACCACGATCCGGCCACCGAGGGCGACTGGCAGTCCCGGCGCGCCGCCTCCGCCCGGGCATATCTCGAATGGATGCCGGTCCGCGCGACCAGCTCGGGCGCCGACGTCCAGATCTATCGGCGACTGCGTTTCGGCGGCTTGGCCGAGCTGTCCATGCTCGACCTGCGCAGCTATCGCGATCAGGAAGTAAAACCGGTCGCGGGCTGGCGCGAGGTCGACAACCCGGCGCGCACCATTACCGGCAAGGCTCAGATGGATTGGCTCACCAGCGGTCTGGCCTCCGCACCGGTGCAGTGGAAGCTCGTCGGCAATTCGGTGATGATCGCGCCGCTGGTATTCCCGCCGCTGGAACCGGCCACCACCCAGGCCATCACGACCATGATGGGCGTACCGCAATCCGGCATTCCGGCCAACGGCGACCAGTGGGACGGCTACACCGCCGACCGCCGGACGCTGTTCCAGTCGATGATCGACCAGCAAGTCGGCGACGTCGTCTTCCTGACCGGCGATATCCACTCCTCCTGGGCCGCCGACCTGCCGGTCGACCCGGCCAACTATCCGGCCGGACCGACCGTCGGCGCGGAATTCGTCGTCCCGTCGGTGACGTCGTCGAGCCTGGGCGAACTGCTCAATTCTGCTCCGCGCACGGTCGCAGTGCCGGTCGAGGAATCCGTCAAGGGCGTCAACCGGCATCTGCGGTACGTCGAGATGGAATCGCACGGATACGGCATCTTGGAGGTCACCCCGGCCCAGGCGCAAATGGACTGGTTCTATGTCACCGATGTCGCCGATCCGAATTCCGGCGTGCGCCATGGCGCTTCGTTCGCAGTGGGGTCCGGTGGCCGGGTCGAGCCGCGCCCGGGGCCGGTGGCCCAGTAGCACTTGGCCTCGATCGGCCTGAGCACGCAAAAGATCGCCGGATACATGAAGCACGCCGTCGCGGCCGCGGCCAGGTCGGCGACGCCGAGGCTCGAGCAGGCCGGGCGAGTGCCGAGCCTCGAACTGAGCCGCCCGGAAGCCTGGCGTCAGCGCTTTCGACACGCCCGACACATTTCGGGAGCAGAATTTCTCGCGACAGGTTGTCGATTTCCGTCGAGCTCGCTCGTCGGAACGAATACGACGGCCCGATCGGCGGGTCGCCGGAACCCGAAGGAGCGAGATCATGAGCCAGTACTTGGTGCTGATTTACGAGGACGAGAGCGCATACGCGGGCGCATCGGAGCAGGTCCTGGGCGAGGTCTACCAGGCGCACGTGGCTTTCCAGGAGATCGCGGGCGATGCGGTCAAGGGCGGCAACGCACTGCAGCCCACCCCCACCGCCACCTCGATCCGGCAGAACGACAGCGGCGATTTCACTGTGACCGACGCGCCGTTCGCCGAGGCCAAGGAGGCCCTCGGCGGCTACTACCTGATCGAGGCCGACGATCTGGATGCCGCGATTGCAGTGGCCAAGCAGGTACCCGCCCGGTTCGGCGGTGTCGAGGTGCGGCCGATCATGACCTTCGACTGATCACCTTCGACTGATCCGATGCCGATCGACACCGATGCGGCCGACCGTGCCGCCGCGGCCGTCGAGCAAGCGCACCGTCGCGAATGGGCCTTCGTGCTCGCCGCGACGGTGCGGCTCGTCCGCGACTTCGATCTCGCCGAAGAATGCGTTCAGGACGCCTACACCCGCGCACTCACCGAGTGGGCCCAGCACGGCGTCCCCGCCAAGCCCGGCGCCTGGCTCACCACCGTCGCCCGACGGCGTGGCCTGGATCTGCTGCGCCGCGATTCGACCATGCAACGCACCCTGCCCAAACTGATCACCGACCAGACCGACGACGACACCGCCGATCTGGCACTCGCCGAACTCGATTCGGCCGCCGCCATCCCCGACGACCGGTTGCGCTTGATCAGCACCTGCTGTCACCCCGCCCTTGCCCGCGAAGCTCAGGTGGCGCTGACCCTGCGCCTCGTCTGCGGTGTCACCACCGCCGAGGTCGCCCGCGCCTTCCTCACCAGCGAATCGACCATGGCGGCCCGGATCACCCGCGCCAAGAGGAAGATCGCGGTGGCGCGCATTCCCTACCGGGTGCCCTCGGTTCGCGAACTTCCCGACCGGCTCGACGCCATCTGCGCGGTCATCCACCTGCTGTTCACCACCGGTCATACCGCCCCGTCGGGCGATGCGCTGGTCCGTCCCGATCTCGTCGAACGAGCACTCCAGGTCGCGCGCATGATGCACGCGCTGGTCCCCGACGACCCGTCCGTCACCGGCCTACTCGCACTGATCCTGCTGACCGACGCACGGCGCGACGCACGGCTGGATGCCGACGGCCGACTCTGCACCCTCGAATATCAGGACCGCTCGCGCTGGGACCGAGCAGCGATCGCCGAAGGCGTCGCCTTGGTGAAAAGCGCTCTGCCACATACCGATCGATATACACTGCAGGCCGCCATCGCCGCCGTCCACGACGAGGCCCCCTCCTGGGAACAGACCGACTGGCGCGAGATCACCGGCCTCTACGCGCTGCTGCTGCGTATTTGGCCCGCACCGGTCGCCCGCCTGAATTACGCTGTGGCCGTGGGCCTTTCCGGCAACCCCGCGCGCGGACTCGCCCTACTCGACGCCCTCGCCAGCGAACCTGCCCTGGCCACCTACGGCTACCTGGAGGCCTCCCGCGCCGCCTTCCTCACCCGACTGGGCCGCATCACCGAAGCCGCCCGAGCCTACGAATCGGCCCTGTTCCTGACCGAAAACACGGTGGAACGAGCCTATCTGGAATCCCGCCTCGCCGAACTCAGCCCCTGATCCAACGAGCGCAAAACCCTATTCCGCCCAACGCTCTTCGAGCATCGCCGACACATCCTCGGCGAAATCACCGACCGCGTCGTCGCCCGTGCAACGCGCATCCTCCGCGAGTGCGGCCCAGCGGTTGATCAGGGCTTCCGAGCGCGGGACGGACAGCCCGTGTTCGCGCGCGGCGGCAATGCGGGTGTGGTCCGCGGGCAGGAACCAGTAGGTGGTCAGCCATACCCAGATGAGGCGGGCCTCCAGGATACGTTCGGCCAGGACGGCATCGTCGGCCAGTGCGGGCCAGACGCCGACGACCTCCGCACGCCATGCCTCCACCATCTGCTGGGCGCGTTCGCGGGACAGTTCGAAGTCACACAGGCAACCGGGGAAGGACACCAGCGCGTACGCGATATCCAGGGTGGCATCGCGGTAGCCGCCCCATTCGTAGTCCAGGAAGCGCGCGCCCTCCTCGTTGAGGATCACGTTGTCGGGGCACAGATCGGACGGGCTGAACGCACGGAAGCGTCCGGCGGAGAAGAGCCGATTGCCCCGAACGATCCGCTCGGCGATCTCACCGGGCACCTCGATGCCGAGTTCACGCTGCAGCATGCCGGGCACCTCGGAGATCGCGGCCTCGGCCTGCTGTGCGATGCCGTCGACCCGATGCACCACATCCACCCGGCGCAGCAGCGCGACGAAATCGGCTTCCCGCCCGACGGTCGCCGCATGCATCCGCCCCAGCGCCTGCGCGAATGCCATCAACCCATTGCGCGTGACCGGTTCCGCACCGGATTGCAGCACCTGTGTCATCCGGGAGTTGTCACCGAGATCGCTCAGCACGAGCAGCCGATCCGGCAGGCTGTGCGCGATCAGGTATGCGCCGGGCCGCTGCTCGCGGCTGAGCGCGGTGGTGAACTGGTAGGACACCGCCTCGCGCAGGAATGCGGAATCGATGCTGGCGACACCGGGCGCTAGACCACCCGTCGTGCGGTCCGCCGCGGCTCCGCGGACCTGCTTGACGATGAGCGTCCGGGGTAGGGAGAAGGCGTTCTCTGAAACACGTACGCGTAGGACCGTCGTCCTACCACTACCGCTGAGTTCCATCGGATCGCTCAGCTTTACCGGAGCACCCATTCGCTTTGTGAGCAACTGTTGTGCTGCGGACACGACTTCGGCGGCGCGTTCGGCCAATAGTGCGGTCATCGCTACTCAAGCTACTCGCACCGGGTCACTTCTAGCGAGCGGTTGGACAACCTTTCCGCGTCGTTCGGCGTGTCTGCGCCAAGGTTGCGGACCGGGCGCTGCTTGCTTGACACCATTGCGGCTGTCCGGTTTTCTCATCGTCAACTGCCGTGCGCCACACCGCAAACCAGTTGCGTCGAAAGGTCTGCAGATAATGGCCGACACCCCGTCGCCCCATCCGAACGAACCAACTGGCTCGCCCGAGGACAGTGGCGACGCGCCCGGGGCCAGTGCTGGCGAACAGCACGCCACGCAACCGGGGCAGCACGAAAGTCCGAACCCGCAACCGACGGAACCGGGCACCGGACACCGCAGGCACGAGATGGCGGGACCCGCGGGATACCCACAGTTCGAGGGCCCCGGTGCGGCGCAATACGGCAGTGAACCGGTGGCGCCGCCACCGCCGGTCGGCACTCCCGCGCAATCGGGGCAGCCCAGTTACGGTCCGCCGGGAACCGGTCCCGCACCAGCGCCAGCAACGATGCCACCTGGCACAATGCCACCTGGCACTACACCGACCGGCGCCGCTCCCAGCTTGGACAAGCCCGGCACGGCACCCTCCAGCGCAATGCCGCCCGGTGCAATGCAACCCGGCACCATGCCTCCCGGCACAACGCAACCCGGCGCGATGCCTCCCGGCACAATGCCTCCCGGCACAACGCAACCCGGCGCGATGCCTCCCGGCACAATGCCTCCGCCTGGTGCGATGCCGCCCGGCTCAATGCAGCCCGGCGCAATGCCTCCGCCCGGCACCATGCATCCCGGCGCAATGCCTCCGCCCAGCGCAATGCCACCCGACTTCCAACCCGACACACCGACTTACGGCTACCAATCCGCCCCCGGCGTCCCGATCAGCCTCGACGTCGGCAATGCGCTGAGCTACGGCTGGGAGAAGTTCCGCGCGAATTTCGCTCCCTGGCTGGCGGTCACGGCGCTCGGTGTGATCATCTACCTCGCCTTCGTGCTCATCGTCCAGGTCGTCCAACCGAATTCACTGTTCAGCCTGTTGCTGATCTTCTTGGCGGTGATGGCCGCGATCTGGCTGCTGCAGGCCGCCATGATCCGCGGTGCCCTCTATGAAACCGACGGCAACAAACCGACTTTCGCGTCCTACTTCCATTTCGTGAATGCGGGCAATGTCCTCTTGACAGCTCTGCTCGCCTTTGCACTCACCTGGATCGGCGCGGCGCTGTGCTTTGTACCCGGCCTGATTGCCGGGTTCCTGTGCATGTTCGCACTGCATTTCGTCGTCGATCAGGAGCAGGGCCCGTTCGCTGCGATCAAATCCAGCGCCACCCTGGTCATCACCAATATCGGGCAGGTACTGCTACTCGCCCTGGCGGTCCTGGTGATCACCTTCGTCGCCACGCTGCTGTGCGGATTCGGCCTGCTGGTCGCCGGACCGGTATGCACGATCGCGGTGACCTACGCCTACCGGGCACTCACCGGCGGCACCTTGTCCGCGTCCTAGTCCCATGGCGCTGGGCGCACCCGCGCCCAGCGCTTCGGAACCTCGGCCCCGCAACAGAATTGGCGGTCACTTCGACGGCAGCGACCGCAACCGCAGCCACTTCTCGAACCGCACGATGGGCCCGCCTTCGCTGCCAGCGCGCGGGCGCAGCGCGAGCACGATCACCCCTGCGGTCACAATGCCCGCCAGATTCACGGCGAGCTGCCCCGCCGACATGAACGCGATATGCCACTGTCCCAGTGTCGCCGCGATCACCGCGAATCCGGCCGCGGGCACGGTCGTCACCGAGATGAACACCCCGACCAGCGCCGCCGATTTCGCGGTGACCACCGCCAACATGCCCGCCCCACCGGCCAGCAGCGCGACCACCAAAGAGAACGGCCCGACCTCGTAGATGAAATCGACATTCTCGATCGCTTCGATGCCGGTCAACGTGATCCAGCCGAACTGCTCCCACAGCACCGTCGCGAACATCGTGATGAGCATCGCCACCGGAAACGCCACGAGTAGCGCGATCGCCGACCTGCGGGCGAGCCGGAAATCGCGCCGCCACAGTCCCACCGAAAAGGCTGCCAGCGGCCCGAATTCCGGCCCGACCACCATCGCGCCGACAATCGTCACCGGCGAGTCGGTGGCCACTCCGACGGCCGCCAGCAGACATGCGATGGTGAGGAATGCGACGAAACTCGAGGTGAGCGAGGACTCCTCATGAGTCTGCGCGAGCAGTTCCTCCCACACCACCGCGTCGGTCGGATCGCCAGGCGCCTCGCTGATCGCCCGATCGCCCGCATCCGAGATCACCGTCTCGACCGGGCCCAGTGTGATGCCGCCGGAGTGTTTGATGCCGAGCGAGGTCAGATCGGCGAGCACATCGTTGGCGGCCTCGCGTGCGACGTCGGCCTGGATCAGATCGCCGACGGGTTCAACGGCGATGCCCCGCGCCAATGTCACATGGGTGACTCCGGGGTCGGCGCCGAGCACCGCCATCACCTTCTCGGTGCTATCGGGCGGACTGATCATGCGCAAATGCAGCAACGGAACCCCTTGTGGTCAGCGTCGGTGAAACTGACCAAAAGTACCGTTGGCCCGACTGCACCGCTATCCCGTGGTACGACGCTCGTCGTGCTGGCGAGCGACCGACGCGATCCGGCGTCGGTCGCTCAGCACTGTCCGCCCTACTCCGCGGCGGCCGGACCCTTCGCGGCGCCGTCCTTCTTCTGCTCCGGCTTGACGTCGAGCCCAGCTTCCTTGCGCTGCTGTGCGGTGATCGGCGCGGGCGCGTCGGTCAGCGGATCGACACCGCCACCGGTCTTCGGGAAGGCGATGACCTCGCGGATCGAATCCATACCGGCCAACAGTGCGGTGATCCGGTCCCAGCCGAATGCGATACCGCCGTGCGGCGGCGCGCCGTAGGAGAACGCGTCGAGCAGGAAGCCGAACTTCTCCTGAGCCTCCTCGTGCCCGATGCCCATCACCTTGAAGACGCGCTCCTGGACATCGCGGCGGTGGATACGGATGCTGCCGCCGCCGATCTCATTGCCGTTGCAGACGATGTCGTAGGCGTAGGCCAGGGCCGAACCCGGGTCGGTATCGAAGGTGTCCATCGATTCCGGCTTGGGTGAGGTGAACGCGTGATGCACCGCCGTCCACGCCGAATAGCCAAGTGCCACATCACCACTCGCGGTCGCATCGGCGGTCGGCTCGAACATCGGCGCGTCCACGATCCACACGAACGCCCAGGCGTTCTCATCGATCAGACCGCATTTGCGCGCGATCTCGCCGCGCGCCGCACCGAGCAGCGCACGCTGCGCCTTGGCCGGACCGGCGGCGAAGAACACACAGTCACCGGGCACTGCGCCGACATGTTTGGCCAGACCCTCACGCTCGGATTCGCTGAGGTTCTTGGCGACCGGACCGCCGAGCGTGCCGTCCTCCTGCACCAGCACATACGCCAACCCCTTGGCGCCGCGCTGCTTGGCCCACTCCTGCCAGGCGTCGAGCTGACGCCGCGGCTGGCTCGCGCCGCCCGGCATGACAACCGCACCGACATACTCCGCCTGGAACACCCGGAACGGGGTGTCCTTGAAATATTCGGCGCATTCGGTGATCTCCACGCCGAAACGCAGGTCCGGCTTATCGCTACCGAAGCGACGCATCGCCTCGGCATAGGTCATATGCGGAATCGGGAAGGGAATCTCGTAGCCGACCAGCCGCCACAGCGCCTCCAGGATCTCCTCGGCGACGAGGATCACATCCTCTTGGCGCACGAAGCTCATCTCGAGGTCGAGCTGGGTGAATTCGGGCTGGCGGTCCGCACGGAAGTCTTCGTCGCGGTAGCAGCGCGCGATCTGGTAGTACCGCTCGACTCCCGCGACCATCAGCAGCTGCTTGAACAGCTGCGGGCTCTGCGGCAGTGCGTAGAAGCTGCCCGGCTGCAGGCGTGCGGGTACCAGGAAGTCGCGCGCGCCCTCCGGTGTCGAGCGGGTCATCGTCGGGGTCTCGACCTCGACGAATTCGTGCTGGGCCAGCACCGCGCGGGCGGCGGCGTTGACCTTGGACCGCAGCCGAATGGCCTTACCCGGCGCCTCGCGGCGCAGATCGAGGTAGCGGTACTTCAGTCGGGCCTCGTCACCGGGCTGCTCGTCGAGCTGGAACGGCAGCGGCGCGGCCTCGTTGAGTACCTCGAGCTTCGTGACGTTGACCTCGATCGAACCGGTCGGCAACTCCGGGTTCTCATTGCCCTCGGGCCGCCGCTCGACGACACCGGTGACCAGCACGCAGTACTCGGCGCGCAGCTTGTGCGCCTGTTCGGCGGGCTCACCCTCGCGGAACACCGCCTGCGCCACACCCGACGCATCGCGCAGATCGATGAAGATCACGCCACCGTGGTCACGACGCCGGGCCACCCAGCCGGTGAGGGTGACGGTCTGACCGGCGTGCTCGCTTCGCAGCGAACCAGCCAAGTGGGTGCGCAGCACGGGATTCCTTTCGACGAATGTGACACCGGAAAGGCGAACCCGGTGCGCGTCCATCGTAGTGAGACACATTCCGCAACTGGAAACCGATATCGCCGCCACCCGTGCGAAGCTGTATAGCGACAGGGTTGCGGCCGCCTTTTCTGGGCCGATCCGAACAGCACGGCGCAGGTGCCCACCGCCGCAGGCGCTGCACATCCAACACAGAAAGCGAAGCAGATGACCTTCAACGAAGGCCTCCAGATCGACCCGGATCGCGCTTCCTCCGGTGGTGGACCGGGGATGGGCGGCAAGCTGGCGCTCGGCGGTGGCGCGGGAGGTCTGATCCTGCTGGTGCTGGGCCTGTTGTTGGGCGGCGATCCCGGGTCACTGCTCGGACAGCTGAACGGCACCGAGCAGAGCACTGTGCAGCCCGGGACCGCTGGCACGCCCGCGCATTGCAAGACCGGCGCGGATGCCAATAAATACGTCGACTGCCGGGTGGTCGCCACCGCGCAGAGCCTCGACGCGGTATGGGCGGCACAACTGCCGCAGCAGACCGGTAAGAAGTATTCGAAGCCGAAGCTGGTGCTGTTCTCCGGTGCCGTCTCGACCGGCTGCGGCAATGCGACCAGCGCGGTCGGCCCGTTCTACTGCCCCGCCGACCGGACCGCCTATTTCGACACCAGCTTCTTCCAGGAGCTGGTCGACCGCTTCGGATCCAGCGGCGGTCCGCTCGCCCAGGAATACGTGGTGGCGCACGAGATCGGCCACCACATCCAGAACCTGCTCGGCGATATCGGCCGGGCCCAACGGGATCCGCGCGGGGCCGAATCGGGCGCGGTGCGCACCGAACTCCAGGCCGACTGCTACGCGGGCATCTGGGCCCACTTCGCAGATAAGCAGAGCGCCCCCGGCAGCGATCAGCCGTTCCTGAAACCCCTGTCCGACAACGACATTCGCGATGCCCTCTCCGCCGCCTCCGCGGTCGGCGACGACCGGATCCAGCGCGCCGCCCAGGGCCGGGTCAATCCCGAGGCCTGGACCCACGGCTCGTCGGAGGAGCGGCAGAAGTGGTTCCTCACCGGATATAAGACCGGCCAGGTCCAGGCATGCGATACCTACTCGGCATCGGATCTGAACAATCCGTCGGGCCTGCGCTGATCGAATAGGAATTGAGCGACACCACAGTGGGCGGGCACCGATTCGGGCCCGCGCGCTGCGATGATCGAGGGCACTCGGTTTCGATCATCGAGAGCAATTGGCCTGTGACACACCGTAGATGGGGATTTCATGCGCACGAAGTCGGCACTGTTGGTTCTGGTCGTGGCACTCGCCGGTAGCTGGGGCATCGCCTCGGCCCAACCGGCCACCGACGCGCCGCCGCCCGCCCCGATCCAGGCACCCTTGCCTACCACCGCGTTGTTGACACTGACGACCATCCCGAGCGGCTGGTCCGAGCGAGTCGACCTGCGCCCGATGCTGCAGATCTACGCCGATGGCCGCGCCGTCCACCAACCCGATGCCGCCTCGACCACCCGGTCCGCCGACGTCTCACCGCAGCGGCTCACCGGCACCGTTCCCACCGACATCCTGAATGCCGCACTGGCGGAAACCAGAGCACTCGCCGCCCTCGATCTCGGCATGCCGAGCAACGACGACCGGGGCTCGCAGATCATCGACCTCATGCCCGCCGCACCCGATCAGGACGTCCACCTGCTCATGTACGCCCCCGAGGCGACCGAGGGCCTGACCACCGACCAACAGGCCAACCGCAAACGCTTCACCGATCTCTATCGCAAACTCCTCGACGCCTTCAGCCAGGAACACTGAATCCACCCAGCGCCGCGACCCTCCCGCACCGGGGCGACGGTCGCCGCCGTTCGGCCCCGAGATCTACAGAGCCGCACCCCAATTGGGTTTGCGGGTGGCGCCGGATGCAGCAGACTCGTTGGTGGAGTGAACATTTCCGCACCCGGCACTTCGAGTACGGCAGAGAGACCTCCATACCGGGCGGGATCCCGACAACGCGGAGGATAGCACCGATAGAACAACAGCACCCCCGGCCGGAAACCGGGCGGGGGCACTGTCAGAACCGTTGTGGCGGTTGGGGTTAGAACTGGTCCTGTTCGTAATCCGAGCTGACCAGTTCGTCGGGATGGGTCGCACCGATGACGTCGGGGGTGGATTCCCCGAGCGGACCGGTGAGGTCATCATTGCCGGTACGGCTCTGGTAGGGCTCGACGGTACGTGAGTGCTCGTCGTCGTTGGCACCGCGCTGGCCGGTGGCGCCGGGGCTGCCGCCCATGAAGGAGTTGCCCGTGCTGGCGCCGCTTGTCGAAGTGCCGGCGCCGAACGACGTGCCCGACAAACCCGAGACCCGACTGATGGGCGAGACGGTGCCGCCCGGCGTGCCGGTCACCTTCGGCGTCGACGGCGAACCCGATGTGCTCGGCGATCCGGACCGGCTCCCGATGCCGGTGATGCTCGGGCTGCCCGCGGTGGTGTGTCCGGTGCTCGTCGACGCCGCCGTGGTGGACGTGTTCGGCGAGCTCGAGGTGCTCGATCCGTCCAACAGGCTGGCCGCGTTGGTCGAGGTGTCCGATGCGATGGACTGCGCCTGCTCCAGGATCGGCTCACCGATGTTCTGCATGACCGCCTGCGCGACCTCCTGCGGCGCGGGCAGACCGCTGGTCCCGAGCAACTGGTTCACCAGACCGGTCAGCTCGGCCGTCTTTCCGGCCAGGTCACCGCGGGTGGCATTGGCGACCGCGACGGCCGTCCCCAGATGTTCGGTCGCCGTCGCGATCAGCGCGGCCTGACCGGGCGGGGTCAGCGCCACCGGCACGAGTGCGGTGGCCTGTGTGGCGAATTCGCTCGCGATACCGAGCAACTGCGCATTGCCCTGCTGCACCACCGCGGCGGCCCGCTGGGTGAGTTCGGAGATGTCGATACCGCGCTGACTGGTGTCCTGCCCCTGGGTCTGCGCCGTCTTGCTCGCGGCTTGCGCCTCACGTGAGGACTGGCCCTCCCACAGCTGTTCGACGGTTTGCAGACCACCCTTGCCCACACTCACGGCCGCCTCGATGATCTTCGAGGACTGACTGAGAATCGCGGTCGGGTCGAAGGCGCCGATGACACCGGTGCCGAAGCTGCTGAGCAGCTGGAGAATCGGCTGGAACAAGGTGTCGATGCCGGGAATCCCGGGAATCGAGAGCCCCTGCATCAGCGCCGCGACCGGATCGGTCGGAATGTTGGTCGCCGCCGCGCTCGCCGCCGCCTGGGTGCCCGCCCCGCCGAGCGCACTGCTGACCGCGCTGTGCGCCTGCTGCGCCACGTTCTGCGCCGCTTGGATCACCGGCGCCGCGGCATGGCTGATCGCGGTATGCGCATCGCTGAGCGCCTGCGATACGTCGGGCGGCACCGCCCCGGACAGGATCGCGCTGGCATCCGGCGTCGAATTGCCGTTCAACCCCGACAACCCCGCTGGCATGGTGCCCAGCTGCGGCGAATCCTCGGTGATCTTGCGCGCGAGTACGAATTCGGGCGCCTCGATCGGCGGTAGATCCGCGGGCAACTGCGGCAGCGATAGATCGCTCAAACCCTGCCCCGCATTCTGCAGCGCATCGACCGCGGTGTTCTGCGTCGCGATCACGGCCTCTTCGATCGCCACGCTCTGGCCGTCGGGTGCGATCACGCCGGTATCCATCGGCTTCATGCCCCGCCTCCGACCTGGTTCGTGATCGCGCTCAATACGCCAGCGTTGCTGGAGTCGGTGGTATCGAACGCAGCGGCCGCGGTGAACGCCGACTTCGACAGCTTGTCGTACTTGGCCGAGAGATCGTTGATGTCCTTGGCCTGCAATACCTGTGCCGCGGCGAAGGCCAACAGATAGTCGGCGCCGATCAAACCGAATACCGGCGTGAGCGCGACAACGTTCTGCACGCCGTCGAAGCCCGCCCCCGCGATCTCGCTGGCGACCCCGGCGTTCGTGGTAGCGAAGGCCCGGACCGCATCGGTCTCCACCGAGAGATCAGCCATCGAGTTGCACCCCCCATATCCTCTTTAATTGCAATTCAGTACTCATAGCGTCGATCAGTGTCACTCCCTGCCCGAACCGGGCAGTTGAGCTGTGATCGGGCCCCTGCGCAACCGCGAGTTGATACCAGCGCCGCTGCGGTTGCGCCCAATATAGCGGACCCCAACGGCAACTTTCGAGCCCAACGCGGACACCGGAAAGGAACTGGAACGTGTTGCAAATTAGAACAAGTTCTATATTCTCGATCACATGAAGGTCGCAGTGACCGGCGCAGCCGGGTATCTTGGCACAAATCTGCTCAACCTGCTGGTCGAACGAGGACATGAGGTCACAGCAATCGATCGGATCGTTCCGGAGCAGCGGACGGACCCGAACGTCACCTGGGTCAGCGGCAATGTGCTCGATCCCGAATCGATGCGCACCGTCCTCGCGGGCGCGGAGATTGTCTACCACCTGGTCGCCGTGATCACCCTGGCCGAGCAGCACGACCTGGCCTGGAAGGTCAATACCGAGGGCGTGCGCGTCGTCGCCGAGGCCGCACTCGACCTCGGCGTGCGCCGGATGGTGCACGCCAGCTCCATCCACGCCTTCAACCAGTACACCTGCGGTGGCCGCATCGATGAGTCCTCGGCGCGCTCGACCGATCCCAGCCTGCCCGTCTACGACCGGTCCAAGTGGGCGGGCGAGGTCGAGTTGCGCAAGGTCATCGACAAGGGACTCGACGCGGTGATCTGCAATCCCACTGGAGTCTTCGGCCCGCTCGACTACAGCACCCCGCTGTCCAGGATCAACCGCACGCTCAAGGACGCGGCCCGCGGCCGGGTGCCCGCGATGATCGGCGGCGGCTTCGATCTGGTCGACGTGCGCGATGTCGCCAAGGGCCTGATCCTGGCCGGAGAGCGCGGAAAGACCGGCGAGAACTACCTGCTCGGCGGTTCGATGATCTCCATGCTCGACCTGTGTCGCACGGCGGCGGCCTGCGCCGGCAAGAAGGGGCCGAAGTTCGCGATTTCCCCCAAGGTCGTCAACGGCCTGATCCCGGCACTGGAGCCGATCGGCAAACTGTTCAAGACCGATATCGTGTCGAAGGCCGCGCTCGGCGCGCTGGTCTCCGCCCCGATCGTCGACCATGGCAAGGCCGAACGCGAAATCGGCTATCAGCCACGGCCCATCGATGAGACCGTGCGTGATCTGGTCACATTCTTCACCGACCCGGAGCAACTGACCACGTCCAACACCCGACAGATCGCTTGACACCCTTTAGAACACATGTTCGACTGAGGGGGTGCGGTGGCAAAGCCAAACCCTGGATGCCGACGATGGCGCCCTGCCCGGCCTCGGCCGGGCAGGTTTCGTGCGCACCGTACAGACCCCCGAATTCGAGGGCATCACGTTCCACGAGGTGCTCTGCAAGAGCGCGCTGAACAAAATGCCGGAGGCATCGAACCTGCCGTTCCATTGGACGATCAATCCGATGCGCGGTTGTTCACATGCCTGCCGCTACTGTTTCGCGCGCCCCACGCACGAGTATCTGGATCTGGACGCGGGCCGGGATTTCGATTCGCAGATCGTGGTGAAGACCAATATCGCCGCGGTATTACGCAAGGAACTCGGCCGCCGCTCCTGGCATCGGGAACCCGTCGCACTCGGCACCAACACAGATCCGTATCAACGCGCCGAGGGTCGGTATCGGTTGATGCCCGGCATCATTCGCGCGCTGGCCGATTCCGGGACGCCGTTCTCCATCCTCACCAAGGGCACCCTGCTGCGCCGGGATCTACCGCTGCTCACGGCGGCGGCCGGGCAGGTTCGGGTGAGCATCGCGGTCTCCATCGCGATTCTGGACATCGATTTGCACCGCAGCCTGGAGTCGGGCACCCCGGCTCCAAAGGCACGGTTGGAGATGGTGCGAGCACTCGCCGATGCCGGGTTCGAGGTGAATGTCATGGTCGCGCCCGTGATTCCGTATCTCACCGACAGCCGCGCTCATCTGGACGCGCTGTTCGGCGCGATCGCCCAGGCCGGGGCGGTTTCGGTGGTCGCGTTTCCGATGCATCTACGCGGCGCCACCCGCGGCTGGTTTCTGAGTTGGCTGGCCGAGCACCATCCCGCCCTGCTGCGGCGCTATCGCCAGCTCTATGGCCGGGGCGCCTATGTGACACCGGAGTACGGTTCCTGGCTACGCGAGCGGGTACAGCCGCTGCTACAACAGCACGGTCTTATCCGCGAACACCCCCCGGAACCCGAGACCCAGGCCACGACACCGGTTCCGAACGACACACAGCTGGCTCTGTTCGCGTAAAGCATTTCACAGGCAAATCCCGCACACGGCGGAGTAGGTTGGCCAATGGCACCTCCCATCGGACGAGGAAGTGAAGCAGGCATATGCCCCCACATCATCGGATCAGCGCGGACCAAAATGATGTCGGCACAGCGAAATTGGAAAAGGTCGTAATTCGGTTCGCTGGGGACTCCGGCGACGGAATGCAGCTCACCGGCGACCGCTTCACACACGAGGCGGCCGCATTCGGCAACGACCTCGCCACCCAGCCCAACTTTCCGGCCGAAATCCGGGCGCCGCAGGGCACGCTCCCCGGCGTCTCGTCCTTCCAGATCCAGATCGCCGACTACGACATCCTCACCGCCGGTGATCAGCCCGATGTGCTGGTGGTGATGAACCCGGCCGCGCTGAAGTCGAATCTGGAGGACCTGCCGCGTGGCGCCACCGTCATCGTGAACACCGACGAATTCACCAAGCGCAATCTCAGCAAGGTCGGCTATGCGACCGATCCGCTCGACGATGACACGTTGAGTGATTTCGTGGTGCATCGCGTCCCGATGACCTCACTCACCCTCGGCGCGACCGAACCGACCGGTGTCGGCAAAAAGGACGGCCAGCGCGCCAAGAATATGTTCGCGCTCGGCCTGCTGTCCTGGATGTACGGCCGCCCGATCGGCGGGACCGAGCGCTTCCTGCGCGAGAAGTTCGCCGCGAAGCCCGATATTGCCGAGGCGAATCTGCTGGCCTTCCGCGCGGGCTGGAATTACGGCGAGACCACCGAAAGCTTCGCCACCACCTTCGAGGTATCCCCCGCCAAGCTGCCGCCGGGCACCTACCGCCAGATCACCGGCAATACCGCGCTCGCCTACGGCCTCGTCACCGCGGGTCAATTGTCCGGATTGCCGGTCTTCCTCGGCACCTACCCGATCACGCCCGCCTCGGACATCCTGCACGAGTTGAGCAGGCTCAAGAACTTCGAGGTCACCACTTTCCAGGCCGAGGACGAGATCGCGGGTATCGGCGCAGCGCTGGGCGCTTCGCTCGGCGGTGCGCTGGGGGTCACCAGCACCTCCGGGCCCGGACTCGCGCTCAAGAGCGAGACCATCGGACTCGCGGTGATGACCGAGCTGCCGCTGCTGATCGTCGATGTGCAGCGCGGCGGTCCGTCCACCGGACTGCCGACCAAGACCGAACAGGCCGATCTGCTGCAGGCGCTGTACGGGCGCAATGGGGAATCACCGGTCGCGGTGCTCGCGCCACGTTCCCCCGCCGACTGCTTCGCCACCGCGGTGGAGGCGGCCCGGATCGCGCTCACCTACCGCACACCGGTGCTGTTGCTCTCGGACGGCTCGATCGCGAATGGTTCTGAGCCATGGTCGATTCCGCGTGTCAGCGACTTGGCGCCGATCGATCCGCGCTTCGAGCCGCATGCCGAAGAGGGCACGCCGTTCCAGCCCTACGCCCGTGATCCGGAGACCCTCGCCAGACCACTCGCGGTGCCGGGCACCGCGGGCCGCGCACATCGGATCGGTGGACTGGAGAAGGCCGATGGCAGCGGCAATATTTCCTATGAGCCCGCCAACCACGAGCTGATGGTCCGCCTACGGCAGGCCAAGATCGATGGCATCGCCGTTCCCGAACTCGAGGTCGACGATCCGGATGGGCGTGCCGAACTGCTGCTGATCGGCTGGGGCAGTTCCTATGGACCGATCGGTGAGGCCTGTCGCCGTGCCCGCCGCCGCGGCGTCCCGGTCGCCCAGGCGCACCTGCGATACCTGAATCCGTTGCCCGCCAACCTCGGTGCCGTACTGCGCCGCTATCGCACGGTGGTGACGCCGGAGATGAATGGCGGTCAGCTGGCCATGCTGCTGCGGGCGAAGTACCTGGTGGATGTGCAGCCGTGGACGAAGATCGCGGGTACGGCGTTCTCCGCGCAGGAACTCGTCGGGGTGATCGATGCCGCACTGGACGGGTCGATCGAGGAGATGGAAAACGATAAAGCCTTCGCGGCGCGGGCTCGGGCTACGTACTCGACTGGGGGTAACTGATGACCATCATCGAAACCTCGCTCATCGGAGCCGATCTGGGTCTCACCGGGATCTCCGGTGTCCCCGCCGCTGACGGGCCGCAAAAGGTCAAGGACTTCACCTCCGATCAGGAGGTGCGCTGGTGCCCCGGCTGCGGTGACTACGTGATCCTGGCGACCGTGCGCGGCTTCCTCGCCGAACTCGGATTGCGCAGGGAGAACCTGATGTTCGTCTCCGGGATCGGCTGCTCGAGCCGGTTCCCGTACTACCTCGAGGCCTACGGTATCCACTCCATCCACGGCCGGGCGCCCGCCATCGCAACCGGCCTCGCGGTGACCCGGCCCGATCTGTCGGTGTGGGTGGTGACCGGTGACGGTGACGCGCTGTCCATCGGCGGCAATCACCTGATCCACGCACTGCGCCGCAATGTGAATATGACGATCCTGTTGTTCAACAATCGGATCTACGGACTCACCAAGGGGCAGTACTCCCCCACTTCGGAACAGGGCAAGATCACCAAGTCGACGCCGATGGGCTCGGTCGACCACCCGTTCAACACCCTGTCGGTCGCGCTCGGCGCCGAGGCCAGCTTCGCGGCCCGCGCACTGGATTCCGATCGTGCTGGCCTCACCGAGGTGCTGCGCGCCGCCGCCGAACACCGCGGCACCGCATTCGTGGAGATCCTGCAGGACTGCCCGATCTTCAATGACGGCTCCTTCGATGTGCTGCGCAAGGGCGATGCCGAATCCCGCCTCATTCCGCTGCACGACGGCCAACCGATCCGCTTCGGTGCCGACGGTGAATTCGCTGTGGTCCGAGATGGTTTCGGGCTCGCGGTGGCGCGCGCCGACGAGGTCGAGGAGTCCGACATCATCGTGCACGACGCCTACGCCGACAATCCGGAGTACGCGTACGCCCTCTCGCGCCTGTCCGACCAGGACCTCGGCCATGTGGTGACCGGCATCTTCCGCAATGTCACCAGGCCCACCTACGACGATGCGGTCCGCGCCCAGACCACGGCGGCGCGGGAACGCAAACCGGTACAGGCGGACTCGCTGCAAACCCTGCTCAATGGCCCGGAAACCTGGACCGTCGGCTAGCTGCGACTAGCTCGGCAGCCCCAGCCGATCCGCGAGCGCGCCGAGGCTGCGATGCAATGCGGCGCGCTCGGCGGCGGTGAGATCCGCGGTCGTCTCGGCGTCGATCGCATGTGCCGCTTCGAGGCATTTGCGCAGTAGCGCGCGTCCATGGGAGGTCAGGCTCAGGACCTGACGGCGGCGATCCTCCGGATCGCGCAATCGATCGATGGCGCCCAGGGATTCCAAGTGGTCGGCCAGAGTGACGACCAGACTCGGCGCGACGCGCAGGATCTGCGCCATCTGCATCTGCGATGCGGGACCGTTGGTCGCAAGGACATTCAGCATTCCGGCATGTTTCGGCTTCAGGCCCAGATCCGCCACGCGGGCACTGAAGCGGTCTGTCAGGAACGCGCCGAGCAGCCCGAGTCGGAAGGTCATGGTCTCCGGCAGATTTTCCGCCTTGACGTTCTTCATGAGTCGCATAATACTGATCCAGAACCATTCATATCCTGAACGATTCTGGGAGTGAAAGATGCAGACCGTGAAGCTCACCAAGTCCGCGATCATCGTGAACGCAATCGGTGCGGGTATCGCCATGGCATTCAGCGTCGCGGCTGTCATCGACCCCACCCTCGCCGTAACCGGCGGCGCGGACTCCCCGAGCGTCGATATGTACGCCCAGGCCTATGCCGCCCGCGCCATCCCGCTGGGCGCCGCCCTACTGTTCAGCCTGACCAGCCGCCACAAGCGCGGCCTGCTCCCGCTGCTGACCGTTTCCGGAGCGGTCCAACTCGGCGACGCCGCCATCGGAGCCACTCAGGGGATTCCGGGCATGATGGTCGGTGGCACCGTGCTCGCGCTCATCCATCTGGCGACTGCTGGCCAGTTGGTCCTCGGCAGGAATCGTGGCGCCGCAGTCACCGTCTGAGCCATGAGTATGGCGCGATCGACCGTCGAGGATCAGGGGCGCTTGGCGAACCCCAGGTCGATTACGGCGTCACGTTCTTGTTCGAGTTCGGCGACGCTGGCGTCGATGCGGGCGCGGGAGAAGTCGTCGATATCGAGGCCCTGGACGATCGAGTATTCGCCGTCAGCACAGGTGACGGGGAACGAGGTGATGAGGCCTTCGGGGATGCCGTAGGAGCCGTCGGAGGGGACGGCCATGGAGGTCCAGTCGTCGGCGTGGGTGCCGAGGGACCAGTCGTGGATGTGGTCGATGGCGGCGCTGGCCGCGCTGGCGGCCGACGATGCGCCACGGGCCCGGATGATGGCGGTACCGCGCTGTTGGACAGTGGGGATGAAGTACTCGCTCAGCCAGCTCTGGTCGACCATGTCGAGGGCGGGGCTGCCCGCGATGGTGGCCTGCGTGATGTCCGGGTACTGGGTCGCGGAGTGATTACCCCAGATGGTGACGCGGGCGATATCGGCGGCGGGCGCGCCGGTCTTCTTGGCGAGTTGGGCGATGGCGCGGTTGTGGTCGAGGCGGGTCATGGCGGTGAAGCGGTCGGCGGGCACGTCGGGGGCATTGCTCATCGCGATGAATGCGTTGGTATTGGCAGGATTTCCGACCACGAGCACCTTGACGTCGTCGGCGGCGCTGGCATTGATGGCCTGCCCCTGGTCGGTGAAGATCGGGCCATTGGCGGCCAGCAGATCCGAACGCTCCATGCCCGCGGTGCGCGGCCGCGCCCCCACCAGCAGCGCGACATTCGCCCCAGCGAAGCCGACCCAGGGGTCGTCACTGATATCGATCGACTGCAGCAGCGGGAAGGCTCCGTCCTCGAGCTCCATCGCCACACCCTCCAGCGATGCCACGGCGGCCGGGATCTCGAGCAGCCGCAGCCGCACCGGCGTGTCGGACCCGAGCATGGCCCCAGACGCGATCCGGAACAGCAGACCGTAGGCGATCTGCCCCGCACCCCCGGTCACGGCGACGGTCACGGGCGCGGTCCGAGCGGCGGTGCTCACGACGAACTCCTTGCAATAGGCGGACACTCGATCCCCACCCTAACGACTCTCACCACCCCCGAACCGCTGTGGTGAGCTACACGACAGTCACCCCGGCAAACACATCTATCCCGCCCCGCGACCAAGAAGCGCGAGTCGACCAGCCTTCGACTCGACTGCTTCGCCGCACCCAACAGCCCCACCAAGAATCCGCGCCTATGCGGGCTCGAGGGTATTGCAGCACGTCTGATCAGGAGTGCTGATGCCGCTTTGTGCGCCCCGCTCGGGTGGGAGTTTTGAGCACCTGCCAGTGCGCGGGTACGGATCCCCGGAACCGCTGCCGCCGTTCGACACATCGCGCAACCATGCATCGTGTGCATTGTCGCGCCGTCGGCTGATTCGCATGTCGCGCAGCTCAACTCGCGCCTTGGGGATCCGCGTGAACCGCAGCCATTGCGCGAACGTCCGGCTAGCAAGAGAGGCTGTCCTCCAGCGACACTCAACCTACCCGCTGACTCGACCCGAGCAACAACTCAGCACCCCATCAACGCATCCTGCCAACCTCGGCCACGCGCGAAATCCGCTGCGCGCGAGTTCAGCACAATCCCGCGACTTCCTGATCGGTCAGCACGATCGGCGAAACATAATCCTTCGCCCTCGCAAGCTGCACAGCGCGATACAACGGACGCTCCGCCAAACCCGCGTCACGAGCTTCGGCGCGCAGTTGGTGGACGAGCATTGTCGAAACCGCAACGGCCGCAGCGAGTTCACTGGCGGATAGGGCATCGGCGAGTTTACGGAGGCCGAGCAGATGGAGTTCGCGACCGCTGCCCGCGTCGGTGTACATCGCCAGCGGAACAACCTGTGATTCGGCACCGGCGGTGACTCGCAGGACGATTCGGCTCAAACGGGCCGGATAGACAAGCATCTCCACGCCGTTCGCGGCGGCGAGGTCGACCCGGCGTTCACCGAAGGTGTGTCTGGCGTGAATCGTGGTTCCGGCCAACCACATCCGCCGCCGCCGCAGGGCAATGGCATAGGCAACCGTTGGCGCACCCACGACCACACCGATCGCGATCGCGATCGGCCACGGCACCAGCAGTGCCGCGAGCAGTGCGGCACCGACACCCACCCCTACCGCGGCGAGGGCAAGTCGCCGCAGCATGGGTGCGTAGGTTTCGGGTGCGACGAGGTCGAGTCCGACCGTCGGAACCGGTTCGGCTGCGCCGGGGTCGATGGGTTCTACGGGCACGGCTGCGCATTCATATGGGTGCGGATGTCGTCTCCCGGCACCGTACTACCCCGCCGGGCGCAGCGCCGCCGCGACGGCGGCGACCGTCTCGTCCAATGGGATCTGGCGCTGCTCACCGGTGGCCATATCCTTCAGGCCGATGGTGTTCTCGGCCAGGTCACGATCGCCGAGGACCAGGGTGAATTTCGCACCGGACTTATCGGCGGCCTTCAAGGAGCCCTTGACGCCACGGCCACCGTAGGCCAGGTCGACCCGAATCCCCGCCGCCCGCAACTGTGCCGCCAGCACGACCAGGCGCTGTTTGGCCGCATCGCCCAGCGACACACCGTAGACCTCACACCGCGCCGGATCGCCCGCCGACTTGTCCTCGGCCTGCAAGGCCAGCATGGTGCGGTCGACGCCGAGGCCGAAACCGATACCGGACAGCGGTTGTCCACCCAGCTCGGCCATCAGCCCGTCGTAGCGACCGCCGCCGCCGATTCCCGACTGCGCCCCGAGTCCGTCGTGCACGAATTCAAAGGTCGTCTTCGTGTAGTAGTCCAGGCCGCGCACCATGCGCGGATTGACCACATACGGTATGCCGAGCGCGTCCAGATATCCCAGCACCTGCTCGAAGTGCGTCTTCGCAGATTCGGACAGGTGATCGATCATCAACGGCGCGTTCGCGGTCATCTCCCGCACCTCGGGCCGCTTATCGTCGAGCACGCGCAGCGGGTTCAATTGCGCCCTCCGCTTGGTCTCCTCGTCCAGCGGCAGGCCGAACAGGAACTCCTGCAACAGCTCTCGATACTGCGGACGGCAGGTCTCGTCACCGAGCGAGGTGATCTCCAGCCGGAAACCGTCCAGTCCGAGCCCGCGATATCCGGCATCGGCGATCGCGATCACCTCGGCGTCCAGTGCCGGATCATCGACACCGATGGCCTCGACGCCGACCTGCTGCAGCTGCCGGTAGCGACCGGCCTGCGGGCGCTCGTAGCGGAAGAACGGACCCGAGTACACCAGCTTCACCGGCAGTTGACCCCGGTCGAGCCCGTGTTCGATCACCGCTCGCATGACACCGGCGGTACCCTCCGGCCGCAGCGTAACGCTGCGGTCACCGCGGTCGGCGAAGGTGTACATCTCCTTGGTGACCACATCGGTGGACTCACCGACGCCACGGGCGAACAGCGCGGTGTCCTCGAAGATCGGCAGCTCCACATGCCCGTATCCGGCCAGTCGGGCGGCGCGGATCAAGCCGTCGCGCACCGCGACGAACTCGGCCGAACCGGGTGGCACGTAATCTGGGACCCCCTTCGGGGCGAAGAAGCTGCTGGTCTTGGTCACGATGGTCAAGTTTCCACCACCACCGCCCGTCAAGTCCAACCGGTTAGCCCACGTGGCAAATGGCCTGCTGAGCAGTCTCAGGAATAGATGGCACAATCCTGTGCCGTACGTAACGGATACGGGAGGAACGTGGTAGTGCCGAGCAACGAACAGCGACGGGCAGCGGCGAAACGCAAGCTGGAGCGCCAGCTGGCCAACCGGGCCGATCGGGCGCGCAAGCGCAAGCGACTCATGATCGCCGGGTCCGCGCTCGGCGTGGTCATCGTGGCCGCGGCGGCCGTCGGCGTGTACTTCCTGACCAAGGGCGATGAAAAGCCCGCCGCTATCAGCTGCGACTACCGCAATAGCCAGAAGCCCGCCGATAAGCCGGTGAACAAGCCGCGCACCAGCGGCATCGAGAACACTGGCGATAACGCCAAGCTCAGCGTCAGCATGGAGACCACCCAGGGCCCCATCGGCCTGACTCTGGACAACGCCAAGGCGCCCTGCACGGTGAACAGCTTCGCCAGCCTGGCCGGTCAGGGCTACTTCGACAACACCATCTGCCACCGGATGACCGCGGACGAGGGTCTGAAGGTGCTGCAGTGCGGCGACCCGACCGGCACCGGCACGGGCGGTCCCGGCTACCAGTTCGACAATGAGTACCCGACCAATCGGTACAACCCCGCCGACCCCGCATTGCAGAAGCCGATGGACTACCCGCGCGGCACCCTCGCCATGGCCAACGCGGGACCGGATCCGATCGACGGCGGTGGCACCAACGGCAGTCAGTTCTTCATCGTCTATGGCGATTCGAAGCTGCCGCCGAACTACACCATCTTCGGCACGGTCGACCCGGACAGCATGGCCACGTTGGACAAGATCGCCGCGGGCGGTCAGGACAACTCCAACGGCCAGGGCGACGGTAAGCCGAATCTCCCCGTGACCATCCAGTCAGTTCGCATCGACTAGTGACACGCCCGATCCGGGTGCTCGCTTCGTTCGGGCCCGCTGCGCACAATGAGCAGCGGGCCCGAACTGTCATCCACTGGATGAGCCTAGGGTAGGCGACCCTAATAGTTCGGTTAGGATGCGCTAAAACCGAAGATCCTCCGAAGCTTTCGCCTACCCGCCGGAATTGTGCGATATATGCTGTTAAGCGGCACGCCCACACGGTTGGTGCCGAGCTTTCTCGGGTAATCTCGAATGAAGGAGAACGCGTAGCGTAGTCATCCCCCGATCGGGCGACCCCCGTGGGGAGTGTCACGCGACGAGTCCTCCGGGTGTCCGCGTTTGCAGGCGGGGCACCGACACGACGGATTACAGTTCGGCGTGGCGGCGTCCGTGTCAAGCACCACAACATCCATAGTGATCACTGCAGCATCGGGGAGCAGCCATGTCCGAGGAACTGGACGACATCGGCCGGGAAACCGCGGCCATGATGAAGACTATGTTGCAGCTTGCGACCCTGGTCGCGCTGCGGACCCGGGAGCGTGGTCAGAAAGAAGCCGAAGCCCGCGTCAAGGTCACCGAGGCCCGTATCAAGGAGGCCCGGGAACTCCAGATCCGTGAGGCCCGCGACGCCAAGGCCAAGGACCCGCGCAATCTCGAACTGGCCCGCATGGTCGAGAAATCGGTACCGGCCCAGGGCATTTCGCTGGAGAAGGATCGTTTCTCCGCGCAGGCCGAGGCCAGCCGGATGGCCGCCACGGCCTCAGCTCAATCGAAACCACTCGTACGGTATGACTCCGCGGAACGCCGGATGGCGATCGCGGCGCACCTCGCTCGCATCGGTATCGCACCGGAGTTGGCGGCGGTGCGGATGCTCATCGAAGTAGGCCAGGGCCAACCGCCCGAAGAAGCGGTTCGTATTCGCGATGAAGCGGCCCGAGCCGCCACGGCACGGGGCCGGGAGCAGGATGCCCGCGGCCTGGAACGCGTCAGACAGTAAGGCGCACACCGCAAACCGAAACGCCCGCTGAAATCAGCGGGCGTTTCGGCGTTCTCGGGGTTTCTCACATGCGGAAATCGCCGACGGTCGGATCGCCGAACAACCCCTGGGTCGGTGACTTCAGCGGAAGCGGGCTGAGCATGTCCTTGTGGCCGTTGCGGACACTGCAGTACTTGAACGGGCCACGCGGATCGAACAGTTTGGTCATATGCGGATCGGCATGGTCCAGGAACCAGACACTCAATCCGGTGCTCGGCTCCATTCGGTAGTGCTCCCATGCGCGCCAGAGCGCGTCCAGCCGCGCAACCGCCTCGGCATGCTTCCACCACTCCGGACACCACACCGTTTCACTGATGTCGGTGACCTGACGCCGATACACCACGCCGAGATAGTTCTCGACGAACTCCACCACATTGGTGTAGATCATCGGCGGTTGCTGCTGTTCGGTCACAGCTCCACCTCGCTGACGCTCGGTTCCGCTGTGCCCGATGGTGCTGTGTCCATGGTTCGCTCGCTCCGCTCCCTCACACCTCCACCTCGCTGACGCTCGGTTCCGCTGTGCCCGATGGTGCTGTGTCCATGGTTCGCTCGCTCCGCTCCCTCACACCTCCACCTCGCTGACGCTCGGTTCCGCTGTGCCCGATGGTGCTGTGTCCATGGTTCGCTCGCTCCGCTCCCTCACACCTCCACCTCACTAACACTCGACTCCACTGCGCCCGATGATGCTATGTCCATGGTTGGCTCGTTCACAGGGGCCGGACCTCCTCGACTTGGCCGTATTCGGGTGGCGGAGCAGCCTTGGTCAGGTTGGGCGAGCCGAACAGGTCGGCGATCTCGGTCTTGCGCCCCGGAAGATGGTGCGAGATCGACTTCTTCACATCGTCAGCGTAGTCGCCCTCCCACCACGGCACGGTGCGCACGAGCACCGCGGGCTGGCCGGAGGTGAAGACGATCGCGCGCCCCTGCGGCAGGGTTGCCAACGCGTTCACGGTGAAGGTCTTGGATGAGCCCAGTGACCGCGAATAGCTCTTGCCGCCTTTGGATTCCGAGACCGATGAGGAGATCGCGTCGTATTCCCCGATCGCCTCGGACCGGTCCCGCAGGAAGTTCATATCGTCGACGCCGGGGCCGAGCACCTTGATATTGGCCGCCGACCACAGCGCGAGCATGCCGTCATCACCCCAGCAGCGCGCGCCCTGGGCCCAGGACTGCAGCACCGTCATCACCACGATGCCGCGCGAGCCGAAGTGGCTGTACTGCTTGGGCAGATCCTTCCAGCGCACCACATTCGCCGCCTCGTCGAGCACGGCGAGCATCGGAATCGGCAGCCGTCCGCCGGGTGAGCGCGAGGCCTTGCGCATGGCCACATCGACCACGGCCTCGGTGAGCGCACTCACCAGTGGCGCCGCCGAACCGCGGCCCTCCAGCGACAGGCTGTAGAGAGTGCCGTTGTTCTCGATGAATTCGAGTTCGTCGAACTGCATGCGGTTATCGCCGGGCAGGATCCACGGATGCACGTTCGACAGCTGCAGGCAGCGGATCATCTTCTTCGCGGTGCCGAAAATACCGCTCTTGGTGCGAGGATCGGCGTTGTACTGCATCGCGAGGCCCGAGGCCGTGTAATGCTTGCTCGCATTGCGCAGCAGCTCGATGGGTTCGGCGTCGTTGGGGTTGGTCACCCAATCCCAGACCTGGACGATCGGGCGATTGCCGAGCGCGGCGGCCAGGAACAGCCCGGCCAGCAGATCCTCGGCCTCCGGATCGAAGAATACGTCGCCCTTGGCGTCGGAGCCGTTGTCGGCGTCGGCGAAGTGACCGGCCAGCCGCGCGGCCCGCATCTCGGCGCCGTCATGGTGGGCGTCCACCCAGTCCAGCGGATCCCAGAACCAGGAGGGCTCCTCCCCCGCGACGCCTTGCGGATCGAAGACGAAGGTGCGACTTCCCTTGGCCTCGCGCACATCTCGGGTCGCGTCGACCACATCGCGCTTATTCGAGGTGGACAGCACCGGGCCGATCGCGGTCAGGATCGCCGGGATCACCCGCGAGGTCGACTTGCCCTGTCGCGGGCCCCAGATGTCCAGGTGCAGATCCTCATAGGAGCCGTAGAGCATCACCCCGTCGGCGACGCCGATGCCGATCGGCACGCCAGGGCTGTCGTTGTAGCCGAGTCGTACGCCGAGCAGATCGGCCTTGGCCCGGACCCCGGCCTCGGTGAGCGACTTGATGGCGCTGCCGCTGCCCATGACATCGGCCTTGTCATCGACGGCGAGCCGGCCCACCGCCCGGCGCGCGGCAAGCCTTTTGCGCACCACCAGATAGGCGACGAGCGCTGCGATGACGAGCAGCACGATTACGGTGGAGGCGCGCGGCCAGTGCAGCTTGCCCTTGGCGAGATCGGCGACGATCTCGATCGGGTTGATCGGAATGTGCTGCGGCGTGATCGCCATCGCGTTGCCGAGATGCAGTGCGAGCCAGAGGGTTCCGAGCAGCGCGAAACCGGCGTAGATCATGTAGAGGGTGATATCGGGTCCGACCGCGGCCGGATCCTGCACCTTCTTCTTTTTCGCCATGTCTGCCTCCTGTTAGGACCTAGCTATGCGGTTGTCGCTGGTGCGGGTTCAGCGGTACGCGTCGAGCCGCCAGCCCGCTGGTGTGCGTACGACGGTCGCGATCACCGTTGTTGGCGGCAGGGATTCCTTGCGCCCGTTCGGATAGACGACCGTCTGCTCGATCCCGATCTTGAACTGCTCGACGTTCGGATCCGTGCTCGCGGGCGGGCGCTCCCCCGACGCGAAGGTGAAGGCATCGATATGCGCCTGCGCCTTGGCCCAATCCGCCCACTGCAGCGTCGCCTTCGGCGTCTCCACCGCGGTCGGTGTGCCGTCCAGCATGCGGATCAGGCTGGGCCCCAACCATTTCCGCGCACGCGACAGCGAGGCGCCCTGGGCTTCGGTGGCGGGCTGCCAGGAGTAGATCTCTTTCAGCGCGGCCACCGCGACACCATCGGGCGTCACCGGATCGGGTGCGGGCACCTCCTCCAGCAATCGGGTTGTGGACGTGGGCGCATGCGGCGCAGCGGAACCCGCGTCCCTGTCCTTGCCGCCACACCCTGCACCGAGCATCGCAACGCTCACCACCAGCATCACCACCAGTTTCGCGCGTGTGTCATTCAAGGCTAGCCGCCACGGCCGATACTTGGGCGGTCCGATCGACGCACGCGCCTCGGCGTGTTCGCTCGCCGCACGCGCGGTCGGCATCTCTGCCGGGGTTGTGTTTTCCACCGCGGTTGTGGTTGTCGTCCCCGCCGCGGTAGCGGTTGTCGTCACAGCACCCTCCTCCCGCGGCCATCACCCGGCACCGCGACCTCGGTCACGCCACTGGAATGCCCGTACGCGGCGGGCACGGATTTGATCATTCGTCCATTGCCGGAATAGATTCCGACCTCGGCGGGGCCACGCGGGCCGAACGAACTGAATACCAGATCGCCGGGCTCCAGCTTGCGCATGGGCACCTCGATGCCCGCCTCCCATTGCTGTTCGGCGGTCCGCGGCAGCGTAACCGTGCCCGAGGAGGCCGCGAATACGGCGGCCGAGGTGAGACCCGGTCCGTCCAGCCCGCCACCGCTCGGTCCCTGCGGACCGCCACCGCCCCACACGTACGGGGTGCCGAGCCACTGCTGCGCCGCCTGGACGATCTGCCCGCGGCCCGCACCCTCCTGCGGGGTGAACCGCCCGTTGGAGCCCTGCGCGCGGTACAACGGTTCCATCGCAAGGATATTCGCGACATAGGGCTGGGTCTCCGCATAGTGCGCGGCCACCAGGTTCGGCATGCCGCCGGAGGCCAGTACCGCACCCTCACCGGCGTTGTAGGCGGCCAGGGTCAGCGCGACGACATCGCCCTGTACCCGGCCCTCGGACTCCCATGCGACGATCTTGCGCGCGATGGCGCACATATAGCGGCCCTGACCCATGATCGCGTCACCGTCGTCCCATACGCTGGCCACGCCATTACCGTCGGCATCGATAACGTAGGGCTTACCGTCGTCGGGGTCGATACTGGCCGCGGTCCCGGGCAGGAACTGGGCCAGCCCCTGCGCGCCAGCGGGTGAGGACGCGCTGCGCCGGAATCCGGACTCCTGCCTGCCCTGCGCGGCCAGCAGCGAGGGGGTGATCTGCGGGCAGATGGAACCCGCACGGCGATACCAGATTTCGAGTTCCTGGGGTACCTTGCCCGCCGCCAGCGCGCCGCCCGCCGTGCCGAAGCCGCGATTGCAGCGCGGATCGGAGGAGAAGGCCTGCGCACCACCGACATCCGGGGTCGGGGCACCGTCGAGCCAGGGCAGCGGGTCGATCTGGCGGCCACCGGTGAAGCGCCCGCCCGGGACGATTTCGAAATGCAGGTGCGGACCGCTGGATTGGCCCGCCGACCCGACCTGAGCGATCGGCTGACCGGCGACGACGGTATCGCCGACGTGCACGTGCACACCGCTGTCCCACATATGCCCGTAGACCGCCGAATACGCGCGGCCGTTGGTATCCACGGAGTCGACGACGATCCAGTTGCCGAAACCCGATGCGGGACCGGCCGCGACGACGCGTCCATCGGATACCGAGTAGATGGTGGTGCCGTCCGTAGCGGCGAGGTCGACGCCCAGATGCGTGCCACCGCGCGCGCCGAAGACATCCGACACGGTGAAGGTGCCAACGGCCAATGGCAGGGTCCGGCGGATCGGGCCGATGCCGGCGGCCAGCGACGGCGCACCGGTGGCGGTCGGATTAGCCTGTGTGGCAGTGAGATCGGTCTTCGTGACCGTGGGATTGCCGGTTGTACGCGCGGCGGAAGTGGTAGCGGCGACCCGGGAATCGCCCGGCGCGTAACCACCCAGCGGCGGCAGCACACTCGACGATCCGAGCACCGAGGAGCCCTCGCACCCGTCGTCCACGGCGGGCATCACGACAACCAGCACCAGGGTCATCAAACCCAGCACACTCGCCAGCGCCAGGTACAGGACGGTCCGCCCGGTCACCGCATCCCCGGCGGCGCCGATCGGACGCGAGACGAATTCAGGTGACTCACCGTTGCCGCCGAGATTCGTTGAGGGTGTCGGCCAGCGTCCGGTTCATCTCCGCCGCGGCGGCCAATTGTTGTTGCAGCAGTGCGACTTTGCGGCGCAACGCGGTCGCGTCGAGGCGCTCCAGACTCGGTCCCTCGGCCGCACGCACCCAGTTGCGAACCGAATTGGTATGCACGCCGATCTGCTCGGCCACCACCCGACACGCCTCCGATTCGCTGCGCAATTTGCCGGTCAGTGCGATGACCTGTTCGACCGCGGCCTTGCGCACCTCCGGGGACACTCTGCGATAGGACCGGTGCGGCATCATGCGCCCCACCTCGCACAGACAACCGGTCTCCATAACAGTGCGGGTTTTCTCATGCGGCGCTCCCATTGGGGGAATCGCCACCGCGCGAAGTGGATTCGGTGAACTCGGAGAAACGCTGGTTGGTTTCGTGGATACCACTCTCCTTCTCGGACAGGGTGAATTCCATATGGAACGGGATGCCGGGGCGACGGTCCTCACCGATCTTCAATAGGAATTTGCCGGTACCCGGCGGTGACGGACGTTGCTGGCCGGGTTTGAGTGCCTCACCGGTCAGCGCTTGCGGTGCGGACCATCCGGTCACCATCTCCTCCTCGGCGGATGTGAACGGAACCACGCTGTCCAGGCGCTTGATCTCCTCGCCGGGCAGCGCGCCGAATATCTTGGCGCGCGCGCGTTCGAGGAAGCCGAGCGCCTTCGCGATGGCGGCCTCCGATCCCAGTGCTTGCAGGTCCTTGATGGTGTGGCTGATCATGATCAGCGCGGTGGCTATGGTGCGCTGTAGACGGGTCAGCTCATCGACCCGGTCGACCATGAAGTCACCGAGTCCGAGCACCTGCCACAGCTCGTCCATGACCACTTGGAAATAGCGCTGCGGGCCGAGATTCGCGTCGGCGAGCACATGTGCGGCCTCCACCGAGGCGAATCCGTCGGCCCAGCAGGCCAGCATCACGGCGGCCTTGAGTTTCTTATCGCCGGTGGGGATGTGCGAGACGTCGATGCAGACCGCGACCGCGCTGGTATCGATCGGAACGCTGGTCTGCCCGTTGAAGATCGCGCCGAAGGGGCCCTGGGTGAGTGCGCGCAGCGAACGCCGCAGGCCCTTGATGGCGACCTGGTATTCGTTGGGGTCGTCGGCACCCGCGTCGAGCTGTAATTCGTCACCGCCGCTGACGATCACCTCGAGCAGGTTCTCCATGATGGGCGGCTGGTCCGGGGTGTAGCCACTGCCCGGCCGGTAGAGGATGCGCAGCGCGGTGGCGATCAGGGTCTCCTCGTAGTCGCGCACGCGTGCGCCGCGCACGAGTTCCACCAGACCGGCGATGAGCGTGACCTGGCGGGCGCGCAGGTCCTGCAGCACCTGAAGTTGCAGTGCGGGAAGCTCGTCCAGCAACGGCACGACCGAACCGAGCACACCCGCGGCGAGCGGGTTGAGCTTGCCGTGGCCGTAGCCCAGATCGATCACCTGTCCGCCGACCAGCTCGACCAGCTTGCGGTAGTCCGGTTTCACGTCGGCCAGGATCAGCGGGGTGATGCCCTGTGCGATACCGCCGAGCACGATCCGGCGCACCAGCGAGGACTTACCGAAACCATTGAGCCCCAAGACGAAAAGGCTCGGCGCGGTAATGAAGCTGCCGCGCAGGAACCAGTTCATCGGATCGAAGCAGACCGGCGCGCCGGTGTGCAGATGCGAACCGAGCGGAGTGCCGATCAATGGCGCACCGGCACCGACCGACCACGGCCACAGGCCGGCCACCTGGGCAGTGGTGGCCCGGTATTCGACCGGGCGGCCGACGACATTCATCCGGCCGCCACCCGGGCCCAGATAGCCGCGATCGGTGAGTTGGGCTGTGCTGCGGTCGAATCCGTCCTCGAAGACCTGTTCGGCGCGGGCCGCATAGTTGCGGCGGCGGATATCGTCGGTGCGGACACGGAAAGTCGCGAAGGCCGCCCGCAGTCCGGTGCCCTCGCGGCTGATCTGTTCGAGTTTGGCCCGGGTCACATCGTCGAGCAGGGGCGGACCGGACTGCTTGCGCTTATCGGCCCTGGCCTTTGCCCGGCGGGCGGCCTTATCCATCTGCGGGGTGCCCATCGCACGGTCGGCGGTGTAGTCGACCTTGGCCGCGCGCTGTGCCTCGCGACTCGTCCTGGCTCCGTTGCGATCCGGTCGTGCCACGCGTTCCCCCCGTACCGATCGTTGTGGTGCGCCCTCGCGTGTGGGGCGGGCGGTCCTGGCGCCGTCGAGACGGCCACGATCGGCCGAAGCTCGCTCACCCCGGCCGCTTTCGGATCTGGTGCGCCCGCGCTCGGAGCCGGACTGCGGCCGATCGGCACGGCCACCGTCGGCGGACCCGGCGCCGGGACGCGCCCGACGCTCTGCCGCATCGCGCGACGGTCGCCGCTCCCGATCGGACGTCTGGCCCACCCCGGTCCGTTCGCCGCCGCTCACCCGCGCGGACCGCCGATCCCGGTCGGGCATGTCCTCGATGCCCGACCGCTCGACCCGGCCGCCGGTGGGCCGCTGTGCACGTCCCTGTGCGGGGCGGGGCCGACCGTCACTGGTCGGCGGCGCCCACGCCTCGTCCTCGGGACGCCGCTTGCGGCGCACCTCGTCCCGCTCGCGCACGGGTGGCTCGTACTCACGTGCCATGGATCGCTCACCCCGCCAAGGCTTTCGGAATTGTCGCGTGTTCCGGCAGGATCACCCCGCAACCGAGCGAGGCCGCGAAGGCCGCCGCCTGATAGCGGTAGCACCGCCGGATCTTCAACCGCGCCTGTGTGGACAGGTCGCGGGTTATGGCTTCGATACGCGGCAGGTCGCCGCGCAGGGGCTCGGTAATGGTCACCAGCGCCCCGAAGCGGGTCACACCGTGACCCCGGGCTTGTTCCTCACGGGCCTGCTGGGTGGCGCCCACCCGCAGGGTCGCGGCCGCCGAGACGACACCGCGTTCGCTCTGCTGTGCCACCAGCGCGTTTTTGAAGTCGTCATCGACGATTTCGGCGGCGTCGGCGGCCGAATGCGGACGGTACACGATGGCGATGCGCTTGCGCGGCACTTCGGGATTCGGCGCCAGCAGCCGCTGCAGCACCCGCTCGTCTACCGCCCCCTCGGGTGCGGCGTCCATCTCCCAGGTGACCGAGCGGCCGCCATCGTGCACCAGATGATCCCACTTCTCGTCGTGCGAGACCGGTCCGGCATCGGCCCAATCCAGCCCGTGCCCTTCGGGTTCGCCGGCGGCGACCTCGAGATCGGCCTGCGAGGCCGGGTCGTAGCTGCGCCGGATGAACGAGATGACCTCATCGGCCGACATGGGCTGGGCGCGCACGCCCGCCTCGGCGAGCGCGGCGCAGATGCCCGGCAACCTGCGCCCGATCTCGACGGCCTCCTCGGCGGGATTCTTGCGCCGCTCGGCGGTGGTCGCCTTGAAGGTGATCGCGACCCGCGGCAGCAATTGCACCCGTTCCTGCGGTAGTTCGGTCGCGAGTTCGTACATCACCTGCTGCGCCAGTTCTGGTGCCTCCGGCCGGGTGATAGTGGAGACCTCCGTGAGCAGCCGGTTGCCGGTTTCGGGCACGGTATCGATCACCGGAACCACCGCGACGATGTCACTGGTCTGGCCGACCGAGGCGAGGAAGGTGCCCCATGCCGAGACCCAGCGATCGATGACCGGCTGATCGACGGCCTCGTGGCCCTGCGGCCACGCCCGCAAAACCACTGTGTACTGGGCGAATTGCGGTAGGTGGATCATGCCGAAGCTGTAGCCGCCCGCATCGATGCCCTCATAGAGCTTCGAGGGCGCGAGCAGACCGGGTAGCCGGGTGACACCGCCCGGAATCCGCGAGAACCGGCCACCTCGGTACACATGCTCGCCGCGGCTGCGTGAGCGCATCCAGTTGAACATCATCAATCCGTTCTCGTATCCGGAGCGGCCCCCGGTCCGCCACACCAGTGGAACCATCACGACAACGCCGGTGCCGCCCACGATCAGACCCCATTGGAACCCGCCGACCATCGCGCAGATCAGGGCCGTGATCACGACGACGAAGCCGATGACGGTCTCTTCCCAGCGCAGACCGAAAAGACCTGCGCTGCGCGGCTTCTGCCACAGCCCGTACGAGCGGCGCTCGTAGGGATCGCTCGTCATCGTCATCGCGGAATGGTGCTCCTCCCGAGGTCGGGCGAACGATTCGCCCAGCGGTCACCAGCTACATCACCCATGGCCTCATCGGCGCGGGTCAGCGGCGCGGTCGCGGCGCGGGCCGCACCGATCGCACCCGCCGCCCTGGACGCTCCGGACGGTACTCCCGCCCCGCCCTGCGGGCCGGAGGCGCGCGGAGGTGCGCCCGTCGCGGCACCGCCGCCGCCACCGCCGCCGCGCGGCGGGACCGGACGCGGAGCGCCACCGCCACCGCGCGGACCGCCAGCGCCGCCCGGGGGCCGCGGACCGGTGGACGAACCGCTGACATACCCAGCCGAACCCGGTGCGGCACCCTTGACCGAAACGGCCTTGGTACCCATCGCACCCAAAGCGCCTACCGCAATCAGGGTTCCACCCGTCGCGGTGAGACCGGAACCGCCGCTGCCCACGATCGCGACCGCGGGCGTCACCAGTCGCATCAGCGCGGGCAGCACGAACGCGACACTGCACAGCAGCACGATCGCGACCAACATCCGCTGTGCCTGTTCACCTTCGGGCAGCCCGCCGGTATCGGTCAGCGAATCCACATGGCCCGCAGTGGTGAACGCGATCATATAGACGATGGCGGCCACCGGCTTCCAGAGCATGAACGCGATGATCCAGCCGATCAGCTTCTGATAGGACTGCTTGCCGACATTCATACCGGACGCGGCCGCCGCCAGTGGCAGCACACCCGCCGCGATGAGCAGCAGGCCCTGCCGGACGATGGCGAGCACGATCTGCGCGAGCGCGCCGAGCAATCCGACGATCGCGATGATCAGCACCAGACCCGGCGAAAATGCCTGCAGCTTACTGGTTTTCACCATCAGCTCGGCCAGGTCCTTGGCATTGCCATTGGTCGAATCGTTGATGATCCACTCGGAGAAGCGATCCGAGGCCTGGGTACCGGCGACGATGACGGCGCCGAGCATCCAGGAGCTGAAAACCACACGGGCGAACATGCGGAACGATTCGGCCGCCTCGTTCATCGCGGCGCCGCGTCTGGCTTCGGCCAGTCTGGCGCCGGACAAGATCACCGAGGCTATCAGCAGCAATATCTGTGCCTGGTAGGTGTAATCGTTGATCTTCACGAACAACGAACCGTTATCGCTGGCCGCCTCGTTGGGGACCTTCATCCAGAAGGTCAATGCGAGGATGATGGCCTGGCCGAGGCCGTTCATCAGCGAATCGACAACCTTGCCGAAGGTCGAATCCCAGGCCTTGTCCTTGATCGCGTTCGCGACGCCGCTGGGATGTGATGCGGCGTTACCCGCCTTGCATACCGCCGACGCGGCGTCACCGAGGGATACCCCCGGCAGGCCGACATTGTCGAGGGTGTCGTGCAGTTCGTTGCACGTGTCGTCGAAACCGTAGGTCTGTCCGTATGCCACCGTCGGTGTCGCGATCATCACCGTGAAGATGACCGCGAAAATCGTGACTAGACGCCTCACCATTGTGTCCACCCCTCGATGCTTCCCAGGGAATCGATCTGGACTTGCTGCTGTCCACTCACCGCCGTGAGCTTCCAATCGCCTTCGCGCCATACGACTGCCAGGCGCATGCCGACCCATGTTGGTTGGCCATCAGCTGTTTCTCGGGCCTTTCTCGCAAACTGGACGATCGCTGAATCTTCGGCATAGCTCTCGATTCGGAATGCATCCGAAGCGAACAGCAAGGGTCTCAACTTGTCCGGCAGTCGATCCGAGACCTTGCCCTCGGCCACGAGTCGGTCGTAATCGGCCAGATATTGCGGCGTGACCTCTACCAGCTGCAGCAGCAGATCACGGTCGCGCGGGTTCGCATTGGTGCGCCAGTAGATCTGTTCGGCCGCCAGGGCCGCGCCCTGCGGAGTGTGGGCGAATCCGACGGCTGCCTTGCCGTCGATGCGTGCCGGACCATCGGAGCTGGAGAACCGCACCACAGGTCCGCCGAACACGCGCTGCCACACGCCTTGTCCACTGGCAGGCTGCGGTGCCGCGGTCTGCCAATTCGGCCCACCCGGCTGCTGTCGCAGTGCGAGATTCTGTTCCAGCACAACGCCTATGCCATTGTCGGGCACATCGACTCGCCGGCCGAATATATCGACGTCCGGATTGCCGAAGCCCGCCGCCCCGGTCTCGGGCACATTCTCCGAACTCGTCCCCGTCTTCGACACCTGGTCGCCGCCATCGGCGTTGTCCCGCATCGCAACCACGGTCACCGCGACCGCGACGACCACCGCGAGCAGCGCGCCGACGCCGAGCACCGCGAGCGGCGAACGGTTGCGTGCCGGACCCGAGCCGGGCCCCAGGCTCACCATTTCGTCCACCCGTTCAGGGATTCGACATACGCGGTCTGCGTGGTGTTCGTGGTGGCGGGCTTCAGTCGCCAGTCCCCCGCATCCCACACCATGACCAATCGCAGGGCCGCCCACAGCTGCTTGCCGTCGACCACCGGGCCACGCGAAGCGAACTGAATGATCGCCAGATCATCCGCATAGTTCTCAACCCTGAACGCATCCGAGGCAACGAAATACCGAGTTACCTTCTCCGGCTGCTGTTCCGGCAGCTTGTCCTGGGACAGCGCCTTGTCATAGGCCGCGATCTGCTGGGCCGAGACGCGCACCTGGCGGACATAGAGGTCGCGGTGGGCGGGGCGGGCGTTGAGGCGGTAGGTGATCTGGGCCGCCGCGAGCACCGCGCCCTGCGGGGTGTGCGAATAGCCGACGGCCAGACCGTCTTCGATGCGGGTGGGTCCGTCCGAGGTGGAGAACGGGACCGAGGCGCCATAGACCCGCTGCCAGCCGTGCGGTGCGGTGGTGCCCTCGGGGGCGGCGGTCAGCCAGTCCGCGTCGGACGGTTTGCGCTGGCGGGTCGGATCCTGCGGAAGTGGTTGTCCGGCAGGGTTGTTCGGGATATCGACGCGCCTGCCCAGAATATCCACCTCGGGGGTCGCGAAGCCGTCCGCGCCGGAACCCGCTGCGGTGGCAGCCTTGTCGCCGCCGGAACCCGAATCGCCTCGCCCGATGAAAACGAATATGCCCACCACGACGATGAGCACCACCACGGCCGCGGACGCGATGACACCGAAGGAGACGCGATCGCGCGGGTACGACTCCTTTTCGCTCATGCCGGTGCCTCCAATTTCACTATGTCCGTGGGTAATTCATCGACCGACTCAATGGGCCGGGCGGTCGGGTCCTGGTCGGGCAGCCGTAACCTCCAGTCGTTGCCGAACCACTCGACGGTGGTGTGATTCACCGCCTTGGAGCTGTCGGAATATTCGGTATAGACATCGACGGCCGATGCCGCCTCGGTGTAGCTGGTGATCTTGTAACCCAGCAGTCTCGGAGCGTATTCGGGCGACGCCGGGCCGGTGATCGAGAGCTGCAGGCGGTTCACCGACCACTCATCTCTCGCCTTGTCCGGCACCACCTCGAGGCGCACGATATCGGGCCACTGACTGTCGGCGGCGATCGACAATCGCACCGTGTGGACGATCGCCGCGAGGGCCGCACCGCTCGGTGACTGCTCGAAACCCGTTGCGGCGCCGTTGGCCGTCTTCTTGGGCCCCTGCGCGGCATTCGGAAGTGCGACGCCCTGGAACGGCTGCCACCGCACCTGAGTCGGCGCGGCCGACAGGTTCGGGCCGGAATCGCCGTCACCGCCGCCGCAGCCGACCGTCGCCAGCAGCATGGCAGCACCGAACACACCCGCAGCGGGCGTGCGGATGCGCCGCCGGGGCGCGATGAGGTGATTTCGCGCGTGCTCGCGCTCTGCTGTTGCGCGCGACCGGCGAGCGGTCGCCAGCGGTGTGGAATTCATGCCAGGGCCGTCCCCATCCCGGTTCACGTCGGCAGGAACGCCAACGCGATCCCCGAGGCCGTACTCGCCACCGCTGCCCCGAGCAGACTCATCAAAACGCCGTGCGAGGCGTCGTTCATCGCCAGATCGCTCCGGAATGCGATCCACAGGCGGCCCGCGGACACGATCATCCACGCCAGGCACACCAGCAGCACGAACCAGAGCAACCAGTTCAACAGCTGCATCAGCGGTTGCAGCACTTCGGCGGGCATCTGCTTGTAGGCGAGCAGTTCCGCCGCGGACATTCGCACGGTCGACATCGCGGACATCAGGTTCCGATGACGGCGTTCATGATGGTGCCCGCGCTGGTCGCGACCACCCCGCCGATCATGGCTCCGGCCACCATCTTCGGCGATTCGAGTCCACCACCGGTCCACTTCTCCCATGCGAACTTGCCGCCCGCGTAGGTGATTCCGCAGATTCCGGAGAGCAATACGAACCAGGTGAGGTACCGGACCAGCTGCAAGATCTTCTCCGAGCCGGGAGGCGCCTCCGGGGTCGGGTTACCGACCTGAGCCAGGACAGTGCCGTACGTGTCCTGCACGGCGAGGAGAATCATGCTCATCGGCTGCCTTTCAGGGTTGAAATTGTCGTCAACGGTCCGGTCCGGCGGTCAGTGTCAGGCTCATCGGTGGCCCTCCTCGAAAGATGTACTGCTATCCAGGTTTTCGCGTACCACCGCAACGATATCGGCGCCGAGTTCGCGGACTTCGAGCGGAACTTCCTCGAGCGGGTCGATCTTTTTCTTTTTCGGCGGAATCTCGTCGCCGGGGGTCCAGATGGGCAGTTTCTCCGGCTCGACCAGAGTCCATTCCTCGTACCACGGGATCTGCCAGACCTGGCCCGCGAGCGAGCCGACCACATCGCGGTAGCGGCGAATCTCGGCGGGCAGGCGACCGGGACGTGCGGCGACGGTGATCAGACCGAGCACCTCACACGATCCGGCGAAGTCCGAATGGTATTGGCGCAGAAGGTCATGCGCGCGGGTGAGCCCGGTAATGGTTTCCCTGGCCACCAACACGACGAACGGGGATTCGCGGTCGAAGACGCCGGGCCAGCGGCGGCCCGAATCCGCCGCGGGCGCAAGCACATGCGCGAGGGTACTGGCTCCCGCACCGCCGTGCACACCTAGCAGCCACCACAGCGGTGCCCGGCCGACGCCGGGTACGGGGCGGTCCCAGATAGGTGCACGACGAGATTCCGGCGGGGCGACCACACCGGCTCTAGCGGCTTCGGTTCGACGACGAAGTTTCATGGCGGCCGTCATGATGCCACTCCGGCGAGCAGCCGCCCATAAGCACGGCGCGTCTCGGCGGCCAGCGATGCGTGGCGCACGAGTTCACCGCGCGCCAAATGCGGATCGTAGGGAATCTCCATGATGTCGCGAACCCAGCCGGACAGATGTTCGCGCAAATGGTCGGCAACATGCGAGTCCGCACCCGACATCTGGTGTGAGACAACGATTGTGGTATCGCCGACGATACCACCGCCTTGTCCCTCGGCCGTGTCGCCGAACTGGTCGTCGAGCCATTCCAGGGTGACCCGGAGCCGGTTCGCGGCATCGGCTCGCGCCGGAATGGCAAGCACCAGAGCGACATCCGCGTCATCGAGCAACGGCCGCAGCTGCCGTCCGGCAATCGGGTTGCCGCCGTCGTAGACCGCGGTGTACCCGGCGTCATAGATTCCGCGCGCGACTGTGAGATATGTGGCACGCCGACGCAATGGCGCGGCGTCGCGCCACAGCAATCCGATGCCCGAACTCGCCTGCGACAGACACTCCTTCAACGGCGCCGGTTCATCGCCACCACGTCCGTACAACCACGACTGCAGACTGATCGGATGCAGGTGCTCATCGGCTCCGCGTAGCGCCAGATCGCTGCCCGCCGCGGTCGCGTCCACCGCCACCGTCGGGGTGCCCGCCATGCCCAACTCACCCGCCAGGCCCAATGCCGTGGTTGTCGTCCCCGCACCACCACAGCCACCGACCACCAGAATCGAACGCTGCGTCGGTTCCGCGGATTCGGTCTCACCGCGCTTGCTACGTCGCAGTCGCACCACCGGAGCCTTGGATGGCGCATGCCGGTCCGACGAATCACCCGCATCGGGCGCCTCATCGAGCCAGCGGCTCCAGTCGTCTCCCATCGCTATCAGCTCTCCCTACTCATCCGGCCGCAATGCCCGTGATGAGCGTGCGGCCGCCGACCATCACCGTGGTGACGGTCTGCTTGTTGTACGTAGCGGGCGCGCCGCCGGGCCGGTACTCGGTGACTTCGACCGAATACCGGTTCTCGGTGATGGTCTGGATCCGCACGCAGTGCGTGGTGCCGACCGGAACGGTGTCGATGCCGTGCTGGATCACCTCGGCGGCGGAGATATTCGAATCCGGTGCGACAACCGCCCGGACTCGCTCGCCGGAGCGTTCCACGTAGTAGGCGTACTGAAATGCCAGGATCGCGTCCGGTCCGGAATCGGTGCCACCGGGTTCGGCACTGCGCACGATGCGGTCGGCGCGTTCGGTTGGGCAATCCGAAATGCCCTGGGATCGAACGCTGCCCGCGGTGAACTGCATCGAGGGCACGACCGGTGCCGTGGCGCCGTGATCATCGGAGGAACGCAGCAGATAGATCGCGCCGGCGGCAGCAGCCGCCAGCAGCAGCACGGCCACGACGAGCACCGCGACCACCCGGGCTCGGCGCGCGGATGGGTGATCGCGTGCCTCCTGGCGCAACGCTCGCGTCGCCCGCTCGGCGCGCGAAATGCGACTGTTGTCGTATTCGTCCTCCGGCCACGGGAACTGAACGAGTTCGCCATCGCGCGGCCCGACGTAGTCGTCGTCTGGGCCGGGGGCGTGTCCGGCGACCCAATCCGACCAGCCACCGGTGAACTCGCTGCGATTGGAACCCAGATCGGCCGGAACCTCATTACGCGCACGCATTTCGTCGGGATCCTCTTCGCGAATGTAGTGCGGATACCGGGCCGGGCCGTCCTCATCGCTCGGCATCCGCAATTCCGCCTCGTCCTGCTGCGGGGTGGATACATCCGCTTCCGGCTCCAGCGCGCCGTACCAGCGCGACAGCTGTTTGTACGACTTCAACATTCCCCCATTCCCGCAGCGCGAGGCACGTGATGCATCATCGGACCCTCTCGGCGATCAGTTCGTGGAGAACGGGTAGGTGTTGTTTACGGTGCCGGGTACTACGGTGGGCCGAGCCGACGCCGAGCCGCCGGTTGACGCGCCACCGGCTCCTGTCCCAAACGGAAATTGTCCCGTACTGGAGGTATTCGGCGTAGTCGACGCGCCGGAAGTTTGTCCGAAGAATCCGGTACCAGGCTTGGCGCTCCCGCCCTCCGGCACCGCGCCGCCGCCGAATTTGTCGGCCAGATCGTGTGCCACCGCGGCGAACCAGTCGGCGACGAATCGGGTGGGCGCCGCACCGGTGGCGGTCACGGCCGTGCTGCCGTAGGCGCCGTGGCGCTGGACGGTGTCCCAATACCGCACCCAGGTCGTCACATTGAGCAGGTCGCTGTTGTCGGTGATGTTCTGGACAACCGCGTCGAAGGCCTGGGTGACCAGCCGGACACCGGTCGTCGGCGGCACCAGCTGGGTCAGCGCGCCCAACAATTTCGTGCCGAGCAGCAGGATTCCGGAGACCGGGTCGGATAGGCCTGCGGTGGCGAGTTGAGTGATGGTCGCCGGGTTGATGACCGCCTTGACCACCGTCACGACGGCGTTCAGACCGATCGTACCGACCCTCAGCAGTGCCCGCAGTGCCGCGGGGGCATCGAGCGGAGTTCGCGGGTCAGCGGCGTCGGCGAGGCGCTGGGAAATCGACTTCTTGGGCGAGATCGACAGATTCGCCAACGAGCTGCCTTGGACGTCCTGGTTGACGACCTCGGTTGCGGTCTTGATCGAGGTGAAGGCCAGCGCCTGCGCGATCGAAACCAATGAGGCGATCGGATCGCCACCGCTCAACTTGGTCTGGCCCGCGATACTGGCCACCGCTTTGAGGATCGGCGCACCCTCCGGTGCGTCGCACGCGAGATCGCCTGCGGCACAGAAACTGGCGACGCGGCCGGTCAGCGCGGCGAAGTTGGCGGCCTTATCGCGTTCAGGTCCGATGCCGCCGCCGCTGGCCGGTTCCTGCGGCAGTGCCGCGATGGACGCGATCTGATCACCCGAGGTGCCCGGCGCGGGATCGGGGGTGGCCTTGCCCGGCGAGCCGGGAAACAGCGGCGCTCCGGGGTTGCGGGTCGGATCGGCGAACAGGGCGACCGCCGCGACCCTGTCCGGCGTGATCACGCCATGGCCCTGCCCGACCTCCTGGGCGAACATCGAGGCCACATGCGCGCCTTGCGAATAGCCGACGATCGCGAAACGGGTCTCGGCGCAGCGGTCCGCGACATCCTTGGCCATCGAACGCAGCCGAGCCAATCCGCCGGTCACCGACTCCGCGTACGACGCGGCACCACCGGCGGTCACGCCGCCGAAGCCGGATTCATAAGGGACGTAGGCCCGATCGACCAATCCGGGCTGCGACGCCTTGGCCAGCATCGGCATGAAGACCGTGGAGAGCATGCCGGTATCGGTGGTCGGTGCGGCATCGGGCGATGATTCGCCGGTGCCCTGAATTCCCAACGCGTACAGTGCCGGACAGGTGCCGATGGTGATATTCGTCGTCGGGCCAACGGGATCGGACGGTTGCGCCACGGCGGTTCCCGCGGTCACCACAGCAACGGTGAATGCGACCAGCATTCCCGAAATCCGTGCCGTGTACTTCGTCATAGCGATCCGCAATCAATTCGTGTTGCCGCACCCAACCAAAACGCCATGAAACGCAATAGACCGTAACAGATTCCGACTCTTCCTGCGGGTTCGATGAAAAGTCCGCGCGAACCGCCGTCGGGCAGATGGCAGTTCGCGGCGTGCCGTCACCGATATTCCGACAAACTTCCGATCGCCGGAATCGCCCGGCAACCGGTGGTCGCCCGCTCGGCGATTCGAATCATCAACGTGGACATCGCATTCCGGTGATCGGCGGACGGCGTGCACCGGCCATCCCGTCGATCCCTGCGGATGCGCCGGATGCGCCCTCCGGCGATGTTCAGCGTGCTCGACCGGAGCGATCAGGTGGCCGAGGTCACACGATAGACGTCGTAGACGCCTTCCACGTTGCGCACCACATTCAGCAAGTGGCCCAGGTGTTTCGGATCGCCCATTTCGAAGGTGAACTTGCTGATCGCGACCCGGTCGCCGTGCGTGGCCACCGAGGCGGACAGGATATTGACCTTCTCATCGGCGAGCACCTTGGTCACATCCGAGAGCAGCCGGGTGCGGTCGAGGGCCTCGATCTGGATGGCCACCAGGAATACCGAGGACGGCGACGGCGCCCACTCCACGTCGATGATGCGCTCGGCCTGTTCACGTAGCGAACCGGCGTTGGTGCAGTCGGTGCGGTGCACGCTGACCGCGCCGCCACGGGTCACGAAGCCCATGATCTCGTCGCCGGGCACCGGGGTGCAGCACTTGGCCAGTTTGGCGACCGTGCCGGCCGCGCCGGGAATCAGCACGCCAGCATCACCGGTGACGCGCTGGCGGGCCGGGGTGGTCGACGGTGTGGAGCGCTCGGCGAGTTCGTTCTCGACATCGCCGATGCCACCGAGCTGCGCCATCAACCGCTGCACGACGTGGTGCGCGGATACCTGGTGCTCACCGACGGCGGTGTAGAGCGTGGAGATGTCGGTGTAGTGCAGTTCATGCGCGACCGCGGTCATCGCGTCCACACTCATCAACCGCTGCAGCGGCAGCCCGACGCGGCGGACCTCCTTGGAGATCTGCTCCTTACCGCTCTCCAGCGCTTCCTCGCGGCGCTCCTTGGCGAACCACTGCCGGATCTTGGCCTTCGCGCGCGGCGAGACCACGAAGTTCTGCCAGTCGCGGCTGGGTCCGGCATTCTGCGCCTTCGAGGTGAATACCTCAACGACCTCACCGTTTTCGAGCTGACGTTCCAATGCGACCAGTCGGCCGTTGACCCGCGCGCCGATGCAGCGGTGCCCGACCTCGGTATGCACCGCGTAGGCGAAGTCGACCGGAGTCGACTTCTGCGGCAACGTGATCACATCACCCTTCGGAGTGAAGACGAAGATCTCCGGCGACTTCAGATCGAAGCGCAGCGATTCCAGGAATTCCGCCGGGTCGGCGGCCTCTCGCTGCCAGTCGAGGAGTTGCCGCATCCACGCCATATCGTCGACTTCGGTGGAGTCATTGGAGTGCTTGCCGCGGGTTTCCTTGTAGCGCCAGTGCGCGGCAATGCCGAATTCGGCGGTGCGGTGCATGTCCTGGGTGCGGATCTGCACCTCCAGCGGCTTGCCGTCCGGGCCGACGACCGTGGTGTGCAGCGACTGATAGACGCCATAGCGCGGCTGGGCGATGTAATCCTTGAACCGGCCCGCCATCGGCTGCCACAGCGAATGCACGACACCGACCGCCGCGTAGCAGTCACGGACCTCGTCGCACAGGATACGGATGCCGACCAGGTCGTGGATATCGTCGAAGTCCTTACCCTTGACGATCATCTTCTGGTAGATCGACCAGTAGTGCTTGGGGCGGCCCTCGACGATCGCGTTGATCCGCGACGCCGCAAGGGTATTGACGATTTCCGCGCGCACCCGCGCCAGGTAGGTGTCGCGCGAGGGCGCGCGATCGGCGACCAGTCGCACGATCTCGTCGTATTTCTTCGGGTGCAGGATCGCGAACGCGAGGTCCTCGAGTTCCCATTTGACCGTGGCCATGCCCAGGCGGTGCGCCAGCGGCGCGATCACCTCCAGGGTTTCCTTGGCCTTCTTCGCCTGCTTCTCCGGCGGCAGGAAGCGCATGGTGCGCATGTTGTGCAGGCGGTCGGCCACCTTGATCACCAGCACACGCGGGTCGCGCGCCATCGCGATGATCATCTTGCGGATGGTCTCGGCCTCGGCGGCGGCGCCCAGGTTGACCTTGTCCAACTTGGTGACGCCGTCGACCAGATGCGCGACCTCGGCGCCGAAATCCTGGGTCAGCTGCTCGAGCGAGTAGCCGGTGTCCTCCACGGTGTCGTGCAGCAGCGCCGCGACCAGGGTGGTGGTGTCCATGCCGAGTTCGGCCAGGATATTGGCGACCGCGAGCGGATGCGTGATGTAGGGGTCACCGGACTTGCGGAACTGGTGGGCATGGCGCTCGTCTGCGACATCGAAGGCACGCTGCAGCAGGTTGAGGTTCGCCTTCGGGTACAGCTCGCGATGCACGCTGGCCAGCGGTTCGAGCACCGGTTTGACCGCCGCGATACCACGTTGACCGGTCATGCGCCGGGCCAGGCGGGCGCGCACCCGCCGGGATGCCGAGGTCGGGACGGCAGCCGCGGTACCGGGCTGGCGCGCCGCCGCAGAAGTGCCGCTCACCTGCGGCTTGGGCTTCGATGCATCCGGGGTGGCCGCACCGTTCGACTGCGGGGCGCCCGCCGATTGCTCGACATTCGCCTCGCCAAGATGCTGAGTCATGCCACCACCTCTCCACGCCGCGATCGGAACACCCTATCCGACCGCTGCAACCGCCCAGACCACAACTTTAGTCCGAGCGCAGGTCATGCGTTCGATCCGAGGTTGCCGAGTCGCCGGCAACCTCGGAAAACATCACCGTATGAGGTGCGAAAAAGGTGCCCTATCGGCTGGTGAAGGGTTCGACGGGCTGGCGGATGCGGGACTGGCCGTCGAAGTCCGGATCGAGCGGGGCGTGGAAGATATCCAGCACAGTTGGGGTGATATCGACCAGGGAGAAGCTGGAACTGGTCGCGCCCGCGATGAAGTTCGAGCCGCGGGCGATGACGAAACTGGTTGTCTCATCTGGGGTTTGGCCGCCGTGCCCGCCCTTGGGCCGATGACCGTGGTCGGTGGTGACCAGGATGGTCCAGCGTTCGGCGGGGTTGGCGCGGGCGCGGGCGTCCACGGCGGCGACGATGCGGCCGACCAGGGTGTCGATGCGGGTGACGGCGTCGCGGTATTCGCTGGTTGCGCCGCCGTGCTTGTGACCGGCGCGGTCGACCTGGTCGAGGTGGGTGAAGAGGAAGTCGGGGGCGTATTTGGTGATGGCGGTGACGACGCTGTCGGCGGTGGCGGCATCGGTGGCGATTTCGTCGTCGTCACCGGGGACGGGTGGGGTGGAGATGACGACGTCGGCGCGGGGGTTACCGCTGCCGGCCATGGTGGCGATCTGATCCCAGGTGGCGATGGACTGGGTCTTCAGGGTCGGATCGGAGCGTTCGAGCCGGGTGAAGACCGTCGGGTACTTCGCGAACGGGGTGGCGTCGAAATTGTTGTCGGTGATCCCGTGCTTACTGCCCCAGACCCCGGTGAGCACGGTGGCCCAGGACGGACCGGAGATGGTGACATGCGGGGCGATGGAGGCGCGGCCGAGGGTGCCTTCGGCGCTGAGCCGCAAGAGGTTCGGGGCGCGGACTTCCTCGATCTTGCGGTACATCAGGCCGTCGAGTCCGATGAGGACGACCTTGTCGACTCGGGTGGCGGCCTGTGCACGGCCGGTGGCGAGGACGGTCGAAACGGCCGCTGCGGCAACGGCACCGGAGAACAGTTGCCTGCGTGCGAGGGACGTGCTGGTTCGCGCGCTCATATCCGGAACGATCCGGTACGCCTGTGCCTTTCGGATAGTTCACCGAGTGAGTGTTCATTGATGTTTCATCGGTCTCGCCATCGCTGGTCGCCTCGCTGAACAACCACTGAACTCACGATAGCTAAAAGCTATTCGTACTGCTCGAGGGTGCGTAGCGGTGAGGTGAACAGCAAAAGCCGTTTGACACCTCGCCGCATGTGTGGCTGGCTGACCGCCATGTTCCACGCTGCCGACGGCACGGCCACCGCACCCATCCGAATCGCCGCCGTCGCGGACCTGCATATGCGCGATGCCGTCGCGGGGCGCTTCCGTCCGGACTTGCTGCGGATCACCGCCGACGTGCTGCTGCTCGGCGGTGATCTCACCGAGGGCGGCGCACTGTATGAGGCGGATCTGCTGTGCGCCGAGATCGCCCGGCTGCCGGTGCCGGTGGTCGCGGTGCTGGGCAATCACGATCACGACCGGCGTCTGGGATACCGCATTGCCGCCATGCTCACCGACCTCGGGGTGTATCTGCTCGACGGCGATGCGATCACCCTCGACGTGCGTGGGCGGCGGTTGGGTATCGCGGGTGTGATGGGCGGCAGCGGTGGATTTCCGGGGTATCCGGGCCGACCCGATGAAGGCAGTGCCGAACATCGCCGTCGGATGCGCCGTGGACCGTTGGACGCGCTGCGGCTGCGTCACGCATTGGACTCGCTGGAGTGCGAAACCCGTATCGCCCTTATGCATTTCGCGCCGATCGTCGACACGTTGGTAGGTGAGCCGCCGAAGATCTACCCGGGTCTGGGGTGTCACGATCTGGGCGAGGCCGTGGATGCGGGCGGTGCGGTGCTGGCGATCCACGGCCATGCGCACGGTGGTACCGAATTCGGGCGCACTGCTGGCGGGGTGCCGGTGCGGAATGTCTCGTTTCCGGTGCTCGGGCGCACCTATGCGGTTTACGAGGTGTAAGCGCGGCGGGGCGCAGCAGGTACGTTCTACCGCATGACGATCGCCCGGTCGCTGCTGCTGTTCGCCCTCGCCGCACTCGCCGAGATCGGCGGTGCCTGGCTCGTCTGGCAGGGCTGGCGCGAGCAGCGCGGGTTGCTCTGGATCGCGGCGGGCGTGCTCGCGCTCGGCGCCTACGGCTTCGTCGCAACCTTCCAACCGGACCCGAACTTCGGCCGCATCCTGGCCGCTTACGGCGGCGTCTTCGTCGCGGGCTCACTCGCCTGGGGCATGATCGTCGACAAATTCCATCCAGACCGCTGGGACTACCTGGGCGCCACCCTCTGCCTCATCGGCGTCGCGGTCATCATGTACGCCCCACGCCCCTGAACCCTGCGTCCTTACCTGCACCGACTCGGCAGGCAGCTGTGCTATTCGTCCGGAGTGAAGGCCCAGATGGCTGCCGGGCGCCCGGTGGCCTTGATGCGGCGGCGTTCGGTGGTGCGGGCCAGGCCGGGGATGGCGGCCAGGGTGCGGTTCAGATTCGCCGGGTCCGGGCGGGTGCCGTGGACGGAGGCGCTGAGTTCGACCGCGCGGGTGGCGGGAAATTCGTCGCCGGTCAGTGCTCGGGTGAACGTCAAATCCTTCCAGAGCAACCGGGCGAGCAGGCTGCGGGCGGCATCGACAATGCGATTGTGGTCGAAGGCCAGTTCGGGCACCGCATCGAAGGAGACCCATTGGGCGGGCCCCTCGTGCGGTCCGACCACCGCCCACATGGCAATGGACAATGTCGGCCCGCGCGGGTCGCGGTTCGGTTCATCGAAGGTCACCAACTGCCCGACGGCACCGATCGCCGCCTCCGGCACCCCGAGCTTGCTGTGCACGGCCCGTCGAGCGGCCGCGACCAGCCGCTCCCCCCGCCCGAGCAGCACGCCCGGCAATGCCAACCGCCCGGTGAACGGCTCCATCTGCCGCGGTGCGATACCAATGCTCACCCCGGCGTCATCGCCCCAGAACCGCAACGCCACCACATCGACCGAAACAACGGATTGCTCCACGCCGGCCCATCCTGCCGGACCCCCGACATCCTGCGCCGAGTGGCATGCGAACAAGAACATCTCGACCCGTGCCCATTGGCGGAATGCGCACCGCCCGAGCCGATGTCAGCTCCGCCCCGAGACAGCGCACGCATACTCGGTCCCGCCTTGGCGCCCAACGCTTTTCCGACCGAATCCGCCTCGACCGCCGACCCCACATCGCGCAGGTCCGCCAGTCCGGTATGCATATCGACGCGGTCCTCCGCGAGCCCGATGGTGAGTGCGATGAGCTCACACACCGCGGCCGGATCGTCTAGTTCCATGAAGTTCTGACCGAGTAATCCCCGCTAGTGCTCGGCGATCTCCGGATCGTCGAAGTAGCTCGACTGGTTGGGCAGGATGTAGTGCACGTGCCACCGATCGGCCAGTTCCCGATAGATCGAGGCCACGTCGATATCGGTGCGCACATGATTGCCGATGACGGCGCTGATGTGCCGCCCGGCCAACTTCGCCTTGTTCAGCTCGTCACCGATGATGAACAGATAGCCGCGCTTACCGCGCCGCTCCCATGCTCGTCAAGAGCCCGCTGGTCGGGATCGGTACCGCGAGTTGATCTTCGCGGACGGGACGAACCTGCTCAGGCGTCCCGCTGCTCGCGCTTGGCCGCCTCGCGTGCCAAGGCCCGGTCGCGCTGCTCCTCGAACCTGATCACATCCTTGCCGAGCCGCTCCAGGAACAACCCGAGTTCCTCGCGCGCCTGTTCGCCGCGGGCAGTGAGGTCGGTGCGCTCGAAGACGTTCCACTTGCGCAGCACCGGGTTGATGACCTCCTCGAGATGCTGGCGCAGATCGTAGATGCCGTGCTTGGCCATCAATACGCTGTTGCGACGCCAGTTCGGCATACCGGCACCCGGCATCTGAAAGTTTCGGATGATCGCCGAAATCGCCGCCAGCGCCTGGTCGGGCGCCAGATCGATGGCCGCGCCGCACAGGTTGCGATAGAAGACCATGTGCAGGTTCTCATCTGTGGCGATGCGTTGCAGCATGCGGTCGGCCACCGCGTCGTTGCAGACCTTGCCGGTATTGCGGTGACTGACCCGAGTCGCCAGCTCTTGAAATGTCACGTAGGCAACGCCGGGTAGGAATCCGTTGTCGTCCACTCCGGTCGGATGCTGCACCCCGGTCGTCATACAGACCATCCGCGCGTGCTCCAGCGCCACCGGATCCACCCCTCTGGTGACGACGAGGTAGTCCCGCATGACGATTCCGTGCCGGTGCTCCTCTGCGGTCCAGCGCCCCACCCAGGTGCCCCAGGCGCCGTCCTGCGAGAAGGATTCGGCGATCAGTCGGTGATAGGACGGCAGATTGTCCTCGGTCAGCAGATTGGTGACCAGCGCAGCCTTTGCCAGCTCACTCAGACTGGATTGTCCTGGCTCCCAATCGATTCCCCCCATCTCGGCAAAATTGCGGCCCTCGTCCCATGGCACGTAATCGTGCGGGTGCCAGTCCTTGGCAACCGATAGGTGGCGGTTGAGGTTCTGTTCGGCAACGGGTTCGAGTTCGGTCAGTAACTCCAGCTGTGTCAAAGTACGTGTCACGATCGGGTTCCTGTCATTGGATCAGCGGCTCTCATCCAGAGTGCCCCGATTGGCGTGCTGCCGAAATCCCCTGACGCCGAATTCACCCGGCGGGTTCGAACTGCTCACCATTAGTTGATCGCGTAGACAGGCCGATGCGTATCGCGCGGAGGCCTGATCAGGCGCGCAGCATCGTAGTTGAACAAGGTACAACCTCGATGGGTTGGCGATATGCCGTGCGAGACGGCTCACCTGACCACCGGTCACGACCAGCAACCGGTTCGACGATCCGACCGACCTGCTGCCCGGACAACAGTCAGCGCGCCTGGCACCACCAGTGATGCAACAACCCGTTTCGGCTCAGGCTGTCAGCACCAGGGCCGCCGCCGCGACGGTTTCGATCAGGCAGTAGAACCAGTTGGGATAGAAGGAAGTGCGGTCATCGATCACGGCGGAGACGACCCGGCCCAAAGCCATTCCGCCGAGCGCGGCGCCGATCGTGAACATGATTCCGGACCGCAGGGATCCATCGTGAGTCGCCGCGATCGCCAGCATCGCCGCCATCGCCAGACCGAATCCGCCGTAGACGGCGCGGATCTCATAGCGGGCCACGGCATGCTCGGGACGCATGCTGAAGGGACGAATCAGCGCGGCAGGTGCGGCGAGGGCATACCCACCCATCGCGAGGAAGAACAGGCCGATGACGATATCGATGACAGTTGCCAAGGGAACCTCCTGATCGAGTCGGAAGGCCAGCATGATCGACGGGAGCGCGCACCCGCTTCCACAAACGTGCGATCAGTCCCCGCCGTATTCCAACGAGCGCCAGACCTCGATCGCCCAACCCAGTTGTGACCCCGGAACGCTGATCGTGACCAGGAGAAGTTCGCCGTTGCGGTGGCTGGCGATACCCTGCACCCCGACCTCGTCGCCGTCCTCCGCGGGCAACCACCACCCGTCACCTGGTCCGCCGATGACCGGCTCGCCGCGATGCCCCGCGGTCGCGTTGGCGCCGTATTGCAGCATCGCGGCCGGAGGCGGACCGGTCTTCGCATCGCCGACCCGCAGAATGGTGATCTCGATCTGGCGGGTGCCGTCCCAGGCCCACCAGCGGTCGCCGTCCCAGCCGTAGGTGAAATCGCCCGGTATCCGCAGGCTCCACCCGGACACCGGCGTCGTGCGGACCGCGCGACGGCGGTAGCCGAGCTGCGCGGGCCGATCCGCGGCGGCCCGCGCGGGCAGATCGGCGGGCGCACCGGCCGCGATGGGTGCCGAATCCGCCAGCAGCGACCGCAATTCGTGCCAGGCCGCCCACGGCAGGTCCAGTGCGGCGTCGAGCCGGTGCGCCTCTGCGAGCAACGCGTCGGCCTGGTGCAGCGCGGGGGTGTCATCGGCGTCCGTCGGTGCGCGCCACCGCACGTCGTTCCAGATGATGCCCATCGCGGTATTGCGCATTGTCGGCGCGGTCCAGCCGTCGTCCCACCACGGGAAGAATGCGCGCGCCGCCGCCTCATTGCCGTCGGAGACGGCCTGGAACCAGTCGCGGTCGCGCGGACCCAACCAGCTCGCGGCCAGCCCGTCGTGATCGAATCGGTCACTGCCCAGGGATAATCCGATCGACACCCAGGCGCCCTCGGCGGGCACCTCGGTCAATACCGTCCGCGCAAGCGTGCGGATCCACACCAGGTAGTCGCGTTCGACCTCGGCGCGGTCATCGGCCAGTCCGAGCGGATCCTCGGTGCCCTCGTCCCACACAATGTCGAAGCGCCTGCCCATTTCGTGCAGCACCGCGGCGACGTGCCGGTGATAGCCCGGCCCGGCCGAAGCGCACCCCGCGCTCACCACTACCTGGCCGTGCGCCGCGCGCAGATCGACCGGTTCCGCTGCCGGATGCAGCACGGCCAGCAGGCGATCACCGGAGATCTCCACCGATTTCCGAAATGGAGCCGACGTGGCGGTCCAGCCGATCCGTGCACCGGCCGGACCGGTCCGCAACCATGCCCCGACCTGATCGAGGAAGTCCTCGGTGGGCGCGCGGCACACCCCCGCCACGTTCAACTCGATTCCCATGGATACACATCCTTGTGTCCGCGGTCCGGCGGCGAAAGTCAGGACCCTACACCCACTCTCCGCGCGCGGACCCGTTGACGCGGCCCGCGGCAATGGACCGAATCGGCTACTGCTCGACGAACCGACGGCAGCTCGCCCGGCCGCCGGGCAGACCCGCCTCGCTGAACCAGCGATCGAGTTGACCGGTCTGCCACAGGGGCTCGATCTCCGCCAGCACCGCGAGATAGGACAGCTGCGCGGCGGACAGCTCCGATTCGTCGGAGATCGGATCGGGAAAGGCTCTGTGCAGGAACGAAATACAATCGTTGTGCATGGTATGCTCGTTGGCGACCCAGGCCGCTTCGATGGCGGCGGGCAGCAGTATCTCGAAATCGTGCACGCGGCCGACGAGTTCGCGGATGACATCGTGGCGCAGCCAGCCGTCCTGCCCGGGTAGGTAGCGGTTGAACCACTCGTCGATGGCCTCGGGCCGCTCCAACGCGGACAGGAGTTCGTCGGTGGCGCGTTGTTCGGCGGCGAATGCGGGCGCCAGGGCAGCGCAGGCGCGGACACCGGGATGGGGATCGGCGAGCAGCCGTTCCGGACGGCCGCCATGGATGCCCGAAACCCTTGCGGCGGTGGCGCGTTCGGCCGGATCCGGAATGGTCGGCGCGATGGTATCGAGCCGGTCGAGCAATGCGGACCGCTTCGCGGTCAGGGCCGGATGCGTGGTGAGCTCGATCAGCGCGCGCAGCGCGGCGATGCGCACCACCGCATCCGCATCGTCAACCAGGGGTTCGATCGCCTCGATCACGCTGGGAATCACCGCGCGACAGGCGATCTCGTCCCGCGCCCGCATCGCCGTGCGGAATTCGTTGTCATCGATTGCCGCCAGTAGGCCGGGCGGTGTCGGAACATGCTCCACCAGTAGGGCTTTTGCGGGATCGGGACCGAGTTCCAGCAGCCCGGCACGCCGATTCGCCTTGACCCGCTGCAGATCCTCCTCGCTGCGACCGGGTGGATAGGCCTCGGCATAGAGCTGCGCATCCGAAATTCCGGAACAACAACTGTGCGCGAAGATTTCGAGGTAATCCAGCAGCGCGACCCGCAAGGACCGCGGCTCCGGATCCCACGGCAGGATGTCCTCGATCGTCATCGCGGTATGCGGGCGCGGCAGCAATTGGGCCACGATCGCGACGAACGGCGCGGTGGCGGAGTACACACTGCCCTGGTGCAATAGCGCGGCATCGAGATAGCCGACGGCATCGACACAGGCTTCGGCGTCACCGTCGAGCAGCGCCTGAAGATGCGTCGGAGCGTCCGCCGCGGGGCCATAGGCATGTTCCAGCTCGTCCCAATCGACGTCGGCTATCGCTTGCAGCACCGGGTCCATCGCATTGATCATGCTGTAGCCGAGCAAGTCGCTCAACTCGAGCGGGTGCGCGGCGGCCCTACTGCGCCGGTTCCAGATGGTCGCCGATGAGCATGGTCCCCGGCCCTCGCTGCGCGCCGGGGCCGTGCCGCCAGTAGACGTTATCCGCGGTGAGCGGCGCGCCGCAGGCGCGGCAGACCACCACCCCGGAGGTCTCGTGCCCACAGTCCCGGTGCACGACCAGCGCAGGTGGGCCCGCGGGCCCGGCGAGCCACTTGTCACCCCAGGAAATGAGCATGGTGAGCACCGGATACAGATCGCGGCCCTGTTCGGTGAGCACGTATTCGTGGCGCACCGGATTCGATTGATACGCCCGCGCCTCGACAATCCCGTATTCCCGCAGCGTATCCAGGCGTGCGGTGAGGACATTCGAGGCGATGCCGAGATCGCGGCGGATGTCCTCGAACCGGTTCACCCCGACGAACAAATCGCGCAGGATCAGCGGCGTCCACCGCTCCCCGACCACGTCGAGCGTTCGCGCGATCGAGCACACAATGTCGGACATGGCAGCTTTGGGCATCACCACATCCTAGTCCATTGCTTTTTGCAAGCGACTCGATTACGTTGCGATACGACCGATGAACCGAACGCCGAGAGGTGATCGATGTCCGATGCAGTGGCACAATTCCGCGAGGCGACCGAGGCCGCCGATATCGACGCCATGATGCACACCCTCGCGCCCGATGCCGAGCTGACCTCACCGCTGTCCGGCCGCCTCACCTTCCGCGGTCACGATGACCTGCGCATCCTGCTGACCGCGGCCTACGGCAGCCTCTCGCACCTGCGCTGGACCGAGGACATCGGGGACGGCGACCGCCGCGTCCTGCTGGCCGAGGCCAGCGTCGGTCCCTTCCGAATGACCGAAGCCATGATCCTCGAACTGGCCGCAGACGGCCGAATTCGCCGCCTCAACCCGCATCTGCGGCCCTGGCTCCCGCTCAGCTTCCTCGCGGTGAAGCTGGGTCCGCGGCTGTTGCGGCATCCGGGGGTCATGCGGCGGGCCGCGCGCGGATAGCGCTACCGGATCAGGGTTTCGGCCAGTCCGTCGGTGCTCAACTCCGCGCGCCTGGTTATCCCGATGTCGTCGAGGAAGCGGGGGTCGTGGCTGACCACGATCAGCGCGCCCTCATAGTTGGCGAGGGCTTGGGTGAGGTGGTCGAGGCTGGGCAGGTCGAGGTTATTGGTCGGCTCGTCGAGTAGCAGGAGTTTGGGGGCCGGCTCGGCGAGCAGGAGCATGGCGAGGGCGGCGCGCAGGCGTTCGCCGCCGGAGAGGGCCGATGCCGCGACATCGGCTTCGGCGCCCCGGAACAGGAAGCGGGCGAGTTGGGCTCGGATCTGTTCGGCAGAGGCGTGCGGCGCGGTCGAGGCGACATTCTCGAAGACCGTACGGTGCTCGTCGAAGATATCGAGACGTTGCGGCAACATCCGCCACGGAACCTTCGGCGGTGCCGCGGCAATGCGATGCAGCAGCGTGGTTTTGCCCGCGCCATTGCGGCCGGTCAGTGCGATCCGCTCCGGACCCGACACCCGCAGCGTCACGGTCGGCCCGCAAGCCAGTTCGACCTGGTCGAGATCGATGACATCCTGGCCCGGATACAGCCGGGTGCCGGGCAGATCGACCCGGATGTGCCGATCGTCGCGCAACAGGTCCTCGGCCTGCTGTAGCTGTTCCTTTGCGGTGTCCAGCTTTTCGATGTGGTTATTGCGCAACTTGCCCGCCGACACCTGTGCGGCCCGCTTGCGTGCACCCATGACGATCTTGGGCTCGCGCTTGTTCTCGAACATCTTCTGGCCGTAACGCGCCCGGCGATCCAGTTTGATCCGGGTCTCGACCAGTTCGCGCGCCTGTTTGCGAACGTCACTGCGCGCGTCGCGGATCGTGGCCCGCACGACCTCCTGCTCCGCCTCGATGATCCGCTCGTATTCGCTGAAATTGCCACCGAACAAACGCAATTCGCCCTGCCGGAGTTCGGCGATCGTGCTCATCCGCTCCAGCAACTCGCGGTCGTGACTGACCGTGAGGACGGTGCCGGAGAATTGCCCGACCACCTCGTAGAGGCGTTGTCGGGCGTGCTGATCCAGGTTGTTGGTCGGCTCGTCGAGCAGCAGCACGTCCGGTTCGCGCAGCAATTCTGCGACCAGACCGAGCAGCACCGTCTCCCCGCCGGAGAGCGTCTCCAGACGGCGGTCCAGCTGTTCGATCGAATCGGCGAGGTAGTGCAGACCCAGTCGACCGAGCAGCGCGATGGCGCCCTCTTCGACATCCCACTGCCCACCGACGGTGTCGAAGTCCAACTCTTCGCCGAGGCCGGATTCGATGCGGTGCAACGCCTTCCGTATCGCGGCGATACCCAGCACCTCATCGACGCGCTGACCGGTGCCGAGGCCGAGATCCTGACGCAGATAACCGAGCCGCCCGGTTACCGTGACCGAACCGCGTGCTGGCGTCAGCGCACCCGCGATCAGCCGCAACAGTGTGGACTTGCCCGCGCCATTGCCACCGACCAAGCCGAGATGGCCGGGGCCGAGCACGGCATCGAGCCCGTCGAATACGGGCGTGCCGTCGGGCCAGGAAAAGGTGAGATCGGAAAGAGAAAGATTGGTCATGTGGACCCCAGAGGTTGCTACGGAAACGCGGCGCGCGGATGCGGGCCGCCCGAGTGGCTACCTCACGAGAGCAACGACATGACTCCGATCAACGGGGGGTAAGACTTACACAGGTTAAGCGCAACCGGGGATCTCACGCCACTGATATTTAGATCACACGATCCGCTACGGCGACAGGACCGGTTAACCTGCCTCAACTACCTGGGTCCGAAAGCTCTGATCCACTACCCACCAGCACTGATAACAGCCGAGATCTATTGACGGCGAGCACTCGCTCCCGCCCCGGGTTACCGACCCACCGACAGCGATACATCATCCACAGGAACGACGGCTTGATCCACGTCATCCGCTCCCGCTTGAAGGGACTCACGAAAGTCGCTGCGGCGAGGGCGGGTTCGGCGATATGCGGCGAATAAGCTTGATAGACCACAACTGTCGAATCGTCATACGACGCCCCGAATCTGCCCCATCGGCGCGGAGGCAACCACCCAGCGATCCTCGCAACCGAACCCCAACCGGCAAACCGGTTTTCGCGAACCGTGAACTAGATCCGGACCACCGACGTCAACGGGTAATCCCCTTGGCGATCGCGCCCATTGAGGAAGCCGAGCTCCAAAATCACTGCGGCCGCGACGATTTCGGCACCAGCGGCCTTGAACAGGTCCGCCGCCGCCGCCAATGTCCCACCGGTCGCCAGCACGTCGTCGAGAAGCAGGACGCGGCGGCCCCTCAGCTCGACCCCATCGGCGGGGATCTCCAGGGCGGCCGTGCCGTACTCGAGGCTGTACTCGCGGGAGATCACCGGCGGCGGCAGCTTGCCCGCCTTCCGCACCGCCATGACACCGGTACCCAATGTCGTGGCCACACCCGCGGCGATAATGAACCCACGCGCATCGACCCCGGCCACCAGATCGGCATCGGGCGCACAGGCGGCAAGGCAGTCGACAATCGCCCGAAAGCCCTCCGGATCGGCGAAAACCGGTGTCAGATCGGCAAATCGGACGCCGGGCGAGGGGAAATCATCGCGCCAGCGGGTGAGGCGTTCGACCAATTCGGCGGCTTTGCCCGTCCGCTCGGCTAGGACGTCATCCGTTTCCACCGCCGCGTGCTTGCTCATCGACACCTCTCCATGATTACTCACCCACCAGCACCTGTCACCGCCGCAACACCCAGCGGTCCATATTCCAGCCGGTTCCCGTCTGGGTGGGCCCGGCTATCCCGTTGCGCAGGCCGTCACCGAATGCGATGGTGCGGGGTGTGGCGAACAACGGAATGCTCGGCATCTCCGCCCACAGCAGGTTCTCGGCCTCGGTGCGCAGATTCAGCGTTGTGGTCGAGTTGTCGTCGCCCGCAAGCTGATCGGTGATCGAATCGTAGCGGCCATTACCGAAGCGACCGAAATTGAGCCCGCTACCAGTGCGCAACGCGCTGGTAGCGGCCACACCGGTCTCGGATCCGGCCGGACCCGGCGCCGACGCGGTGCTACCGAGGACGGCGTCGACTTTGCCCTCGGTGAGCTGGGACGGTACGAAATCGGGCGATCCGGCGTCCACCACACTGATACCCGCCGGTTTGCACGCATCCGCGATCATCTGCACGGTTTGGGTGCGCCGCTCGTCCGGCTTCAGATAGCCGATCCGGACGGTCGGATTCGACGCACCCGCGCCGGCAACGGCCGCGGTGGCGCCGGATACGTTCGCGCCCTGGTACTTGTCGGCCGCGCCAATGACGGCCGAGTAGTACAGCGAATCCTGCTGTGTGATGCGAGAATTCAGCATCCCGGTGCCGAGCCCGCTCTTCGGCGCGTCCTTGGCCTTGCCGAGCTTGTCGAATAGCGCCTGCCGCGGCACACAGAGTGCGAAGGCGCGCCGTGCGTCGGCCGAACCGAAGACGCCGCCGGTCCCGAGCACCAACTGCTCGGCACCGCGGCCCGGTATCGTCCGCACCGAGAATCCGTCCAGATTGATGTCCTTCACCGATCCGGCACCGATATCGACGACCCCGACCGCATTGTCGCCGATCTTCGATTTCAGATCGGCGGTCTTCGGGTACACCACGATCCGCCCGGTCTCGGGCTTATTGCCCCGCCAGCGTTCGTTGGCGACCAGGACCAGCCCGTCTTCGGCGGAGTAGGAATCGATCCGATACGGTCCGGACGACGGGAATCGGCTCAGATCCAACTTGTCCGCGCCGATGGTCCACCCGTTGTTCCAGAAGTCGGCGATCCGCTGCAATGCGGCCTGATCACCGGACTGCACGGCCGTCACGACATTCGGCACATTCGCCACCCGCGCCGCCACATGCGCGGGCATCAACTCCCCCGCGGCGAACAGATTGCGCCACGGCAGGTAGTGCCGGTCCCCGCGGAACACCACGGTCGCGTCCTTGGAGCCGGGCTGGCAGTCCACCCGCTCGATATCGGCGTATCCGGCGGTGCTCGCGGCATCGAACAGCGGAACCTGGCCGCGGTCACCGGGTTTGGTGTACCGGCCGCTGCGCGCGGCCCAGGCCAGCACCAGATCGTCACACGAGGTCGGCACGCCGTCGGAGTACACACCGTCCGCGTTGAGCCGGTACTGCACGGTCTGCGCCTCGCCCGGCACCTCTTTCGCGGTGCCCACATCGGTATCGGCGATCTGCTGGCCGTCGGGGCCGGTGTAGAAGAACCCGGTCAGCACGCGCGCGAACACCGCGTCCGAGCCGCTGCTCGCGCCGAGCGTGGTGCCCCCGTTGTAACTGGCGATCACCGCATCGACGGCATAGCCGATGGAGGGCACCTGGTTCTGGCTCGAGCACCCGGCCACCACCGTGGCGGCCACGGTGCCCGCAGCCACCGCTCCGATCAAACGTGCCGCTAGCGACTGCTTCATCAAGGAAAACCCCTGCCGTCGGCTGTCAGTGCCTGCGCTTGTTCCGCTTTCCGCTCGGCCGAGCGCCGGGACGCGGGGCCTGTCCGGGTTCGCGCACGGGGTGCGCACCCAGATCCCGGCCGGTCGCCGCGACCGCGCGCCGCTCCGCCTCGACTCCCGCACGCGCCGATGCCAATCCGGCACGCTTGTTGAGCACTTTCTTGGTGTGCGCCGCGACCGGACCCCACCGCTCCTTGATCGATACCAGCAGCGGCACCGCAAAGAAGATCGACGAGTACGCGCCGACGACCATGCCGACCAGCTGCACCAGCGCCAGATCCTTCAGCGTGCCGACGCCGAGCAGCCACACCGCGATCACCAGCATGCCGACGATCGGCAGAATGCCGATGACGGTGGTGTTGATCGAACGCATCAGCGTCTGGTTCGCCGCGAGGTTCGCCTGTTCGGCATAGGTGCGCCGAGACGTATTCACCACACCGCGGGTGTTCTCCTCGACCTTGTCGAAGACGACGACATTGTCATAGAGCACATAGCCGAGGATGGTCAGCAGACCGATCACCGCGGCGGGGGTCACCTCGAAGCCGACCAGCGAGTAGATACCCGCCGTGACGATCATGTTGAAGAACAGCGAGGCGATCGCCGCGATCGACATATCCCGTTCGAACCGGATGGCGATGTAGACCATGGTCAGCGCGATGAACACCACCAGCGCGATCACGGCCTTCTTGGTGATCTGGCTACCCCAGGTCTCGCTGATCTCCGCGACACTGATCGCGTTGCGCGAAACATTGCCGTCCTTGTCCTTCGGCTGGAAGGCGTTGAACAGCGCGGTCTGCAGCGCGTCGGTCTGGGCGGCGCTCAGCGTATCGGAGCGGACCTGAATGGTCTCCGCCGAACCGGACCCCACCTTCTGCACGGTCACCGGGGCGTGGCCGATGGTCTGGGAGTAGACGTCCTCGACCTTCTGTGTGGTCGCGGTCCCCGCCGCGGGCAACTGGATGCGCGAGCCGCCCGCGAAGTCGATGCCGAGGGTGAATCCGCGAATTCCGATGCTCAGCAACGAGATCAGCACGAAGGCCGCGGTCAGCGCGTAGTAGAAGCGCCGCCGACTGACGATCTTGAAACCGCCGGTGCCGGTGTAGAGCCGCTCGAAGACGCTGTGCTTCGGCGCGGCATCGTAAGCGTTCACCTCGTCGGCAAGTGGCTCCACAGTCGAGTAACGATCGTCGGTATCCCGACCGCCGCCCCCCATGGAATCGCTGCGCGATGCTGTCCTCATCGTGACGTCTCCTTCACCAGAGCCTCGCCAGCCCTGCGTTCCCTGGCCACTTCCTGAATCGCGCCGAGCCCGTTGACCGACGGTTTGGCCCAGAACGGCGAGCGCGACGCCAGCATCATCAGCGGCGCGGTCACCAGGTAGAGCACGATCACGTCGAGGACGGTGGTGATGCCCAGGGTGAACGCGAAGCCCTTCACCTGACCGGCGGCCAGAATGTAGAGCACGACCGAGGCGATCAGGCTGACGGTCTTACCGGAGAGGTTGGTGCGCTGGGCGCGCTGCCAACCGCGCGGCACCGCCGAGCGGAAGCTGCGACCCTCGCGCATTTCGTCCTTGATGCGTTCGAAGAACACCACGAAGGAGTCGGCGGTCAGACCAATACCGATGATCAGACCGGCGATACCGGCCAGATCGAGGGTAAATCCGATCCACCGGCCGAGCAGCACGATGATGCCGTACACCGCGACACCCGAGGCGACCAGCGAGAATCCGGCGAGGAAGCCGAGCATCCGGTAGTAGGCCAGGCAGTACAGCAGCACCACCGCGAGACCGATCGCACCGGCGAGCAGACCGGCGCGCAGCGAGGACAGACCCAGCGTCGCCGATACCGTCTCGGCCTCCGAGGTCTGGAACGACAGCGGCAGCGAACCGTACTTCAGGGTGTTCGCGAGCTCCTTGGCGCTGGCCGCGGTGAAGCTACCGGAGATGGTGGTACGACCGCCCTGCTGCGGACCCGACTGCACGACCGGCGCGCTGACCACCTTCGAGTCGAGTACGAATGCGACCCGCTTGTTGATGTATTCGCCGGTCAGCGTCGCCCAGGCGTCACTACCCTCGGATTTGAACTCCAGGTTCACCTCATGGCGGGCCTGCTGCTGGTTCAGTCCCGAGGTGGCGTTCTTGATCTCCTGGCCGTCGATGCGGCTCTTGTCGAGCAGGAGGATCTCCTTGCCGTCGGTGGCGCAGGCGACCAGCGGCAGATTCGGATCGTCGTTACCGGCCAGCGGATCGGCCTTGCTGCAGTCCATCGCGGCCATCGCGGCCTGCTGCACCGTGGGATCGGTGCTCTGTCGGGTCGCCTTGGCGTCCGCGATCTCCTTCTTCGCCTGTTCCTGCGGCGTCAGCCCGCCGGGCGGGGCCGGGGGCGAGGTCGGTGCCTGTGCGGGGAAGACGCGCGGCTGCGGGGTCGACTCCGCAGCGGGTGCAGATTCGGTGGTCGGCACCGCGGCGGTGGTCGGCGCGGACTGGGTCGGCAGTGTCCCGTCGGGGTTGAGCTGCGTGGCGTCCGGAATGGCGCCCGGAGTTGTCCCGGCAGTACCCGAGGCCTGCGGCGTGCCCTTGCCGCCGACCGCGGGCACGGCCTGCAGCACCGGACGGATGTAGAGCTTGGCGGTCGTCGCCAGCGCCTTGGCCTGGCCACCGTCGTCACCCGGAACCGTGATCACCAGGTTGTCGCCGTCGATGACGACCTCGGAACCCGACACACCGAGGCCGTTGACACGGTTCTCGATGATCGTCTGCGCCCGGCGCAGGCTGTCCTGGCTCGGCTTGCTGCCGTCGGGGGTGCGGGCGGTCAACGTGACCCGGGTACCGCCCTGTAGGTCGATGCCGAGCTTGGGGGTCGGGGAATGGTCACCGGCGAAGAACACCAGCGCATAGATCACGGCCAGCAGCACGGCGTAGACGCCGAGCAACCGGAGCGGATGCGCCGATCCCTGGGAAGGTGGCACAGTTCGTCATCTCCTAGGCGGAAGTCGAGGGTGGAACAGGCGGGCACGCACAGCCGGGCACCCGGACGGACCGCCCGCGGCGGTCGTCTGCACGCGGGTGCACCGCTGGAACCGGGTCAGTCCTTGGTCAGCCGGGTCTCGGTCTGCTGCGCGGACTCCTCGACGGGACCGGCCTCGATCTCGTCGGCGGCGATCTCATCGGCCACGGTCTCATCCGTGGTCTCGTCCGTGGTCCGCACATCGCGGATGGCCTGACGCAGCCAGGTGGTGATGACATCCTCGGCGATTTCGAGATCGACCGTTTCGTCATCGATATCGACCACGGTGCCGTAGAGCCCCGACGTGGTGGTGACCTGGTCGCCGACCTTCAGGCTTTCCTGCATCGTGGTGACCTTCTCGGCCTCGCGCTTCTGACGGCGCACACCGAGGAACATGGGCACGAGCAGGGCTACCAGCAGCAGCGGAAACAGCAGTTCCATCGTCGAAGTCAGTCCCTAGTCTGTGGGTGGGATGGACAAGTACAACCAACAGTCTGCCAGTTCGCGTCGTCGCCACCACACCGGCACACCCCCTGACGTCCCAGAACGCCGCTTCAGCGGGCATCAGGGCACGGTCCGTGGACCGGTCGGCCCAGGTATTCCACGCAACCGCACTACTCGATGCCGACCCGCATCCGGGCCGAAAAGCCACAGGTAACGAGCGAGCCCCCGCGACCGTGGTGGGTCGCGGGGCTGCGCAACGGGGCGTGCTAAGCGATCTTGCCGTAGCTGTAGTCATCGAGCGGGAAGGCGACCGCTTCGCGATGTGCGTTGATGGTGCTGGTCGGGCGCAGCAGGGCGGCCTCGCCGTGCTGGTTGAAGTAGTAGCTGCGCGCGCTCGAGCAGTCGCCGCCGTAGAAGACCGAGGAACCCAGCTTGTCGGTGACCCGATCCAGGAAGTGCCGGTTCGCCTGCTCGGTCACCTCGAAGGTGGTCTCGCCGCGACGGAAGGTCTCCTTCAACAGGCGGCCCATATGCTTCATCTGGGCCTCGATGGTGGTGAAGTACGACAGGCCGCTGTAGGAATATGGGCTGTTGAGGCTGAGGAAGTTCGGGAATTTCGGCACCGTGATGCCCTCATAGGCCTGGAAACGGTTGTCGCGCCAAAACTTTCCGAGGTCGACGCCCTCGCGGCCGATGATCTCGATGGCCGGGAAGTTCACATCCCATAGGTTGAAGCCGGTGGCCAGGATCAGGGTGTCGATCTCGGTCTTGTGGCCGTCGGCGGTGACGATGCCGTCGGGCTCGATGTGATCGATGGAGTTGGTCTCCAGCCGGACGTTGGGCTGGTTGAACGTCTTGAAGTAGGCATTGGAGAACGTGGGACGCTTGCAGCCGAAGTCGTAGTGCGGGGTGAGCTGCTTGCGCGTCTCCTTATCGCGCACCTGTGCGCGCAGGTGCGCCTTGGCCAGTACGCCTGCGGCCTTGTTCAGCGGTTTGGCCTGCTTGAAGTGCAACACGCCGAGCACCATCAGCGCCTCCAGCAGGCTGGTGTTGACCAGCCGCGCGGCCTTCTGGGTGGCGGGCACACGGGCGAACAGCTGCTGCACCGGCGCGGGAATCACGGTATCGATCTTGGGTACCACCCAGATCGGCGTGCGCTGGAAGACGGTGAGTTCCTTGGTCTTCTTGGCCGCCTCCGGCACCAACTGCACGGCGGTGGCGCCGGTGCCGATAATGGCGGCTCTGCGGCCGGTGAGGTCGAAATCGTCCTCCCACGCGGTGGTGTGGATGATCTTACCCGCGAAGGACTCGATACCCGGAAACGGCGGGGTGTAGGGCTGGGACAGGAATCCGGTCGCGGTCAAAAGGTAACGGCCGGTAATGGTTTCGCCATCGGCGACGGATACGGCCCAGTGCTGGTGCTCGGCATTCCAGCGGGCACCGTCCACCACGGTGCCGAAGCGCATCCGACGACGCAGGCCGTACTTGTCCGCGACGTGCTCGGCATACTTCTTGAGCTCCTTGCCCGGCGCGAACAGCCGCGTCCAATAGGGGTTGGGCTCAAAGGAATACGAATAGGTCACCGAGGCGATATCGACGGCGAGCCCCGGGTAGCGATTGACGTGCCAGGTGCCGCCGAGATCGTTCTCGCGCTCCAGGATCACGAAGTTGCTCAGACCCAGCCGGTCGAGCTCGATACCCGCACCCATTCCGCCGAATCCCGCACCGACCACAACCGCGTCGTACTGAGGCGCCACGTCGAACCTCCTGCTGAATACATTCCAACGGGAATGTAGGAACCGTCTCTCACGGAATGACATCTCATTCCGTTTGTGAACACAGTATCATCGGGTGGGTGACGAAGCCATCCACGCGTGCGCCCCGACCAGCGGCCGGCAATGCGATCCAGCGACGCAAGGCCGAGCTGCGCCAGGAGATCATCGACACCGCGTTCGTCTGCTTCGCCGAAAAGGGCTATCACGCCACCGGCATCGCCGATATCGCCAATGAGCTGGGCATCGGGCACGGCACGTTCTACCGGTACTTCAGCAATAAACGCGAGATCATCGACGTGGTCATCGACGATCTGGCCGCACGGATCATCGAGGCGCTCGGCACCGACAACGCGCCCGACGCCGCCACCACCCTTGACGAATACCGCGCCCAGATCGACCGCATCGGCGCCGCCCTCACCGGGATCCTGGTCGCCGACCGGCGGGTCGCTCAGCTGCTGCTGTTCCACGCCACCGGTATCGATGACGAACTCACCACCCGGCTCTACGGGCTGCTCGATATGGCCGACGCGCTCACCGCCGGTTACCTCTCGCACGGTGTCGAGCTCGGCTATCTGCGGGCCGACCTCGACACCAAGAACACCGCCAAGGCCGTCACCGGCATGCTCATCGCGGGCATCGTCCAGGGGCTGCGCAATCCGGACGAGACCGCGGTCAGCGAACTGAACGAGGCGATCCGGCGACTGCTCATCGACGGCGTGCGCAAGGACTGAATCGACTCCGGCGAGACCGATAATTCTCCACCGGATCGTCGCGGCGATCAGCGCTAGGGTGTAGCCAGATCGACTGTGGCCAACGGGGGCAGCACGTGTTCGGTAGAGACCGCCGAGTTCGAAAAAATGCGTATTCGACCAGAGCAGGGCACCGCCCCTGACACAATGTCGCAGGTGACCCCCGAAGACGTGAGCCGAATCCATTTCGCCATGCCGCCGATGGGACACCGCGGCTATCACGCCGATGAGGTCGACGCCTTCCTCGAACTCGTCTCCGCGACGCTCGATGGGCAGGGTGCGCTGACCGCCGACGATATCCGCCACGTCGCCTTCGACGCCCCACGCTTCGGTGGCCGCGGCTACCAGGCCGACCAGGTCGACGAATTCCTCGACCGGGTCCGCATCGAACTGGAATTCCGCCAGCGCGGCAGCCGCCCGGTTCCCGTGGGCGGCAATGGTTCCGGCCCCGCCGCCCTGCTCACCCCCGACGATGTACACCACATGCAGTTCACCCAGGCCGCGGTCGGCCGCCGCGGCTATGACACCGACGAGGTGGACGCCTTCCTCGACCTGGTCGCCGCCACCCTGGCACACGGTGGACCCGGCAGCCTCACCACCACCGAAGTCCGCGCGGTCCGCTTCACCGAAGCCCGCCTCGGCACCCGCGGCTACACCCGGGACGAGGTGGACGCCTTCCTCGACCTGGTCGTCACTGCTCTCGAAGATGGAGCCAACCACCGCTAGCGCCGGTGGGTCATTCGAACAGGTCGAGGGTGGGGTGGGGTTCGCGGCCGCGGACCTCGATGGAGCCGAAGACCAGGTCCGGAGGCGGCACGAGGCCGAGATGCTCCCACGCGGCAGCCGTTGCGACGCGACCGCGGGGCGTGCGCGCGACCATGCCCGCGCGCACCAGGAAGGGCTCACAGACCTCTTCGACCGTCGCAGCCTCCTCGCCGACCGCGACGGCCAGCGTCGAAACCCCAACGGGCCCACCGCCGAAACTGCGGACCAGGGCCCCGAGGACGGCACGGTCCAAGCGGTCCAGGCCCAGCACGTCGACGTCGTAGACCTCCAACGCCGCCTGGGCGATGGGACGGGTGATCAGGCCGTCGGCGCGGACCTCGGCATAGTCGCGGACGCGGCGCAGCAGGCGGTTGGCAATGCGCGGCGTGCCGCGGGAGCGTCCGGCGATTTCGGCAGCGGCGTCACGATCGATGGTGACGCCGAGGATATGGGCCGAGCGCTGCAGGATGCGCAGGAGCTCGTCGGGATCGTAGAAGTCCATATGACCGGTGAAGCCGAAGCGGTCACGCAGCGGACCGGTGAGCGCACCCGAGCGGGTGGTCGCACCGACCAGGGTGAAGGGCGCGATATCGAGCGGAATCGATGTTGCCCCCGGGCCCTTGCCGACGACCACGTCGACGCGGAAGTCCTCCATCGCGAGATAGAGCATTTCCTCGGCGGGCCGGGCGATCCGGTGGATCTCGTCGATGAACAGCACATCGCCCTCGACCAGATTGCTCAACATGGCGGCGAGATCGCCGGCGCGCTCCAATGCCGGACCCGAGGTGATGCGCAGTGCCGTACCGAGTTCCGCGGCAATGATCATCGCCATACTGGTCTTGCCGAGACCGGGCGGGCCGGACAGCAGCACATGGTCCGGCGTGCCGCCACGCTGTTTGGCGCCGCGCAGTACCAGCGCCAACTGTTCGCGCACGCGGGGCTGGCCGATGAAATCGTCGAGGGATTTCGGGCGCAGGCTGGCCTCGATCTCCCCGTCGGATTTGAGATAGCTTGCGGTGACCTGGGATTCGGGTTCGGTGGTGTCGTGGTCCATGACGGCTTACCGGTTCTTGGCGAGCGAGCCGAGCGCGGCGCGCAATGCGGCCGAAGTGCCGGCGGCGGGTTGATCGGCGAGTACGGCATCGACCGCCGGTTCCGCCTGTTTGGCGGGAAAGCCGAGTCCGATCAGGGCCTCGACCACCTGCTCGCGCACCGGCGTGAGCACCGGTGTGGGCGTAGTACCCGGCGGACCCGCCTGCACCGGAACCAGATTCACCTTATCCCGCAACTCGACCACCATGCGCTCGGCGCCGCGCTTACCGACGCCGGGCACCCGGGTCAGCGCCGCGACATTGCTCTCCGCAAGCGCCTTGCGCAGCGCCTCGGGCTCGAGCACCGCGAGCACCGCCATGGCCAGCCGCGGACCGACGCCGGAGACGGTCTGCAGAAGACCGAACAGGTCACGGGATTCGGTATCGGCGAATCCGTACAGCGTCATCGAGTCCTCGCGCACGATCATCGCGGTGAACAGCCGGGATTCCTCGCCGCGGGTCAGCGTCGACAGTGTCGCCGGGGTGACATTGAGCCGGTAGCCGACGCCCGCCGCCTCGAGCACCACATGATCGAGCGCGATTTCGAGCACCTCACCGCGTACCGACGCGATCACGGGCGCACCACCTTCCGTTGTTCGGCAAGCCGCTGGGTATACCGCCGCTGTACCTCGGCGGCCCGCGCCTCGGCCTCGGCCATCCGCGCCATCAGCGGCGCCCGCCAACAATGACAGATCGCCAGGGCCAGCGCATCGGCCGCATCCGCCGGTTTCGGCGCGACCTGCAGGCCGAGGATACGCGTCACCATCACGGTCACCTGAGCCTTGTCCGCGGTGCCATTGCCGGTGACGGCAGCCTTCACCTCGCTCGGGGTGTGAAAGGCGACGGGTATACCCCGCCGCGCCGCCGCCAGCGCGATCACTCCACCCGCCTGCGCGGTGCCCATCGCGGTGCGCACATTGTGCTGCGCGAACACCCGCTCGATCGCGACCGCATCGGGTTTGTGCGTATCCATCCAGTGTTCGGCGATATCGGCGACGCCCATCAGCCGGTGTGCGAGATCCATATCCGCGGGGGTGCGCACCACGTCGACGTCGAGCGCCGTCACCTTCCGCCCCAGCCCGCCTTCGACGATGCTGAGGCCGCACCGGGTGAGCCCCGGATCGACGCCCATCACCCGCACACGATCCCCTCTCGAAGACACGAACAACTGTTCGAGAGTCTAGTGGACCGCGCGGGCACCGTTCGCCAACGACACGGCGCCCGTCCGGGATTCGACGTCGGGACCCGATTCAGTCGAATGAGTGATAGCAGCTCACGTACGCGTACGACCCGGAATCGGAATCTTCGACGACCACCTTGCCGTCGCGCAGGATCCGGCAGCTCACCGTGCCGCCGCCGGACCCGCTGACGGTGGCCGACACCCGGCCCGAACGGACGAATCCGGTGAGGGTCACGGCCTTGGTCCAGGGCAGTGGCGCGTCGTTGGCATTGGAGCTGTCGAAATCGCCACTGGTGAAGGTGATATCGGCGGTGCCGGTGCCGGAGACCTCATAGGTCACCGCGACTTCCTTCTTCGACTCCTTGTCGATCCGATAGGCGATGGATCCGAACACCGCGACACACCCACCGACGGTCAGCACGATCGCCAGGAAGACACCGCCCAATACCCAGGGCCACACCGGCTTTCCCTTGGGTGGCTGCGGCGGATAGCCCGGGTAGCCCGGATACCCCTGCCCGGGATAACCCGGATACTGCGGCGGTGGTTGGTAGGTCACGTGCACCCCTCCTGAATCCTGCACAACCGGCGATAGGACCTTACCGGACAAGGTCGTTCGGAGTCCGCTTCAGCTCTGCCTCTGAATCGCCCCCGGAGCCTGCTGCGTTTCAGCAACGCGCACCGGTTCGGCACCGAACCACAGTTTTGCTGGAGCCGATTCACAGGGTTTCTCGAGGAATGGTCTCGACAATGCCGTAGGTGCCCGTAGTCCGTGCCCCGCTCGCCGCGCCCGCGACCCCCGTGACGCCGCCACCGCCGCCACGGCTGCCGTCGGCGAATCTGAATCCGAGCTACCAATACGGCTCCCATCACGGGATTTCGCTGCTGCACGGCTGGTTACCGTTGACCGTCGAACTGATCGCGGTGGCCCTGCTGATCCTCGCGATCGGCTGGCGAACCCGGCGCTGGCGGCTGGTGCTGCTGCCGGTGTGTGCGGCGTTCGGTGCCGCGGGTTCGGTGGCCGCGTGGGCGTATGTAAACGATCAGGGGTTGGCCTCGGATCCGGCGCCGATCGAGTTGTGGGCCTGTGCCGGGGCAGCGGTCGCGGCCATCGCCGTCGCCGCGCTCGGCTGGCGCAGCGCGCGCTGGTGGCGGCGCGGCGTCTCGGTGCTCGCCATACCCCTGGCACTGTTGAGCACCGGCATCGTGCTCAATCAGTGGGTCGGCTACTACCCCACCGTGCAGTCGGCGTGGAATGCGCTCACCGCGGGCCCGCTGCCGAACCAGACCGATATCGACGCCCTGCCCGCACTGCGCAATACGAACGTCACCACCGGCAAGATCGTGCCGGTGCGAATTCCCGACGCGGGCAGCGGATTTCCGCATCGCACTGAATACGTGTACCTGCCACCGGCCTGGTTCGCCGGTCCGACGCCGCCCACCCTGCCGGTCGTCATGATGATCGGTGGTGAGTTCAACACCCCCGCGGACTGGATGCGCAGCGGCCAGATCATGCCCGAAGTGGACAAGTTCACCGCCGCCAACGGCGGCCGCGCCCCCATTCTGGTCTTCGTCGATTCCAGTGGCAGCTTCAATAACGACACCGAATGCGTGAACGGTCCGCGCGGCGACGCCGCCGACCATCTGACCCGAGATGTGCCCGGCTACCTCGAATCCCGCTTCGGCGCGTCGGCGGATCCGGCGAACTGGGCCGTGGTTGGCTGGTCGATGGGCGGCACCTGCGCGGTCGATCTGGCCGTCATGCACCCCGAGCTGGTGCGCACCTTCGTCGATATCGCGGGTGATCTGGGCCCGACCTCGGGCACCAAAGAGCAGACGATCAAACGCCTTTTCGGCGGTGACGCCGACCGCTGGGCCGCCTTCGACCCGATCACCGTCATGGGCAAACACGGCCCGTACACCGATATGGCCGGTCTGTTCGACGATCTCACCCCACCCAAATCCGGTCCGGGATCCCGTGGTGGACGCCAGTCAGCGGCGGTCGACGACGACACCGTCGGCTTCGGCGGCCACGACGGTGTTGTCGACACCGGCGAGGTCGGCGCGGCCGAAAAGCTGTGTGCCGCAGGACATGAGGTCGGCATCGACTGCACCATCCACACCACCCAGGGCGGCCACACCTGGCAGTTCGCCGCGGCCGCCTTCACCTCGTCGTTTCCCTGGATAGTCGCCCGAGTCGGACTCCCGGTGCCGGACGCGACCTGAAACCGATTGCGCGACCGATGAATTGAGCCGGGGGTCAGCCCCGCGACTGCGCTGGCGGCTCCGACTCGGCACGAAAGGTCCGACGATAGGCCAGCGGTGCGACGCCGATCGAATCGTGTAGGTGCTGGCGCAGCGAACTGCCGGTGGCGAAGCCGACCTCGCCCGCGATGCGATCCACCGTCAGGTCGGTCGATTCGAGGAGCTGGCGGGCACGGAAGACGCGCTGCTGGATGAGCCAGCGGCCGGGGCTCATGCCGACCTCGTCTCGGAAGCGGCGGGCAAAGGTGCGCTTGCTCATTCGGGCCCGCACCGCGAGTTCGTCCATGGTCAAGGGCAATTGGAGGTTCTCGAGGGCCCAGTGCCTGGCGGCGGCGGTGCCCGCCGAAGTCGACGGCGGCACCGGCTGTTCGATGTACTGAGCCTGGCCGCCGTCGCGCCACGGCGGCACGACACAGCGCCGTGCGACCGTATTGGCGACCGCACTGCCGTGATCGCGGCGCACCAGATGCAGGCACAGATCGATACCGGCCGCCGCGCCCGCGGAGGTGAGCACGTCATCGTCATCGACGTACAGGACATCGGTATCGAGGCGAACCCGGGGGAAGCTCCGCCGGAACTGGTCGGCCACATTCCAATGCGTCGTCGCGGGCCGGCCGTCGAGCAGTCCGGCCGCGGCCGTCACGAATGCCCCCGTGCAGATCGAGACGATCCGTGCGCCCGGCCGGATCCGCGCGAACGCCTCCGCCAGCGGCGCCGGCAGCGTGCCGCCGAGCGTCATCTCGATATCGCAGGCCGGAATGACCACGGTGTCGGCAGCTGCCAGCGCCCGGCTGTCGTGCTGGACGGCGATGGCGAAATCGGATCGGCTCGGCACGGGCGCGCCGTCGACCGAGCAGGTGCTCACCTCGTAGCGGTCCGCGGCGGTGCCGAATACCCGGCTCGGAATGCCGAGTTCGAAGGGATACACCCCGTCCAGCGCGAGCACGACCACTCGATGCCGCTGCGCATCCGAAGGTCCGACCATGGCGCGATCATATCGAATATTGGCAATCGTGCCATTTCCCCGAGTCGCCGCCCTCGGCAAGCTGAGGGACATGAACGACACCACCATGCGCGCGATCAGTCAGGATGTGATCGGCGGCCCCGAGGTCCTGACCGAGGTCGAACTGCCGATTCCGACGCCCGGTCCCGGCGAGATCCTGGTCCGGGTGCGGGCCGCTGGGCTCAATCCGACCGACTGGCGCCATCGCGGCGTCGCGGGACTGTTCCTCGACGAGCCGCCATTCGTCCTGGGCTGGGATGTATCGGGTGAAGTGGTGCGGACCGGTATCGGGGTCACCCTGTTCCACCCGGGCGACGAGGTCTTCGGCATGCTCCCCTACCCCAACGGCCATGGCGCGTTCGCCGAATACGCCGTCGGTCCCGCCCGCGCCTTCGCGTCGAAGCCATCGAACCTGGACCACATTCAGACCGCCGCGGTCCCGCTGGCCGCCCTCACCGCTTGGCAGGCCCTCGTCGACACCGCGAAACTCCAAGCCGGACAGCGCATTCTGATCCACGCCGCCGCCGGTGGTGTCGGACACTTCGCAGTCCAGATCGCCAAGGCCCGCGGCGCTCAGGTGATCGGCACCGCGAGCGCAGCCAACCACGCATTTCTGCGCGAGCTCGGCGCCGACGAGACGATCGATTACCGCACAACCGATTTCGCCGATGCGGTACGCGATGTCGATGTGGTACTCGATTCCATCGATGACGAGAACAGCGTGCGGTCGCTGCGCACACTCCGCCCCGGCGGTCTACTCGTCTCGCTGCGCGCATTCGGTACGGCCGAATTGACGGCCGAGGCACAGCGATCCGGAGTCCGGGCGGTGCGCATGCTGGTAGAGCACGACCATGCAGGGATGACCGCACTCGCTCGACTCGTCGAATCCGGGGCACTGCGTCCCACCATCGCCGGAGTCTTCCCGCTCGCGGAGGCCGCGAAGGCGCACGCACAGGGCGAAACCGGCCGCACCGTAGGCAAATTGGTCCTCACGGTGCCGTGATCCGGCCTGGTCAGCGCTTCTTCGCGGCGCGGATCAGAATGTCGGCGCCCCACCAGGTCAAACGCCCGGCAATCGCCACGTATAGGAAGATCGCGAAGTACACCAGGCTCGCACCGTAGTCGTCGGCCCAGCCGGGCATCCGGTTCATCGTCGCGCAGGCGGCGATAAGCAGGATCAGTCCCGTCGCGACCGCGAGCGGGGCGAGGGTGACATTCAGGTCGGTCGAATGGCCGGGACGCTCGTCGGCAAGGGATCGACTCATAGGTTGGTCTCTTTCCGGGCAGGACAAGTTCTCGGTGTTCCGGAGCCTGATCGGGTCGCCGCGACGGTTGTCGCGGTACTCGAATCCGATATCAGGAATTGAGCCGAAATCGTTACGGTGCTGACATCGTCGGCTGCGATTACGCGGGTTGCACGGCCGTGTTTGTGGCGGGCATCACATAGGAGATCTACCATCCGAAGGATGAGCAATGTTGTGAAGGCTGTCCTCGAAGGTGGGCCGAAAGACTTGCCAGCGCGCATCGTTCCGATCACACCGCCCGGCGTCGAGCTCAAAGTCGAATTCCGCGGCGGATACGAGCACTTCAAGGTGACCAACCGCGAGGCAGATACGCCCGAAGGGCGGCTGCCGGTATACGAGTGGTCCGACCGCACCAGAATCGCGGAATAAGTTCCAGCAGCGCCGCGCAGTTCTCCGCGCTCGACGTCCGCGCACCCGACGCACCGTCCGGTTCGCTCCGTTCAACAGGACGGACCGACCCGTGGACGCACTCGGGGCGGTCCGCAGCTGTGCGAACCGCCCCGGAGTTACCCGATGGGGTCGACTCAGTCCTCTTCGAGCTGAGCGCCGACCTCGTCGGGGATGTCGACATTGGTGTAGACGTTCTGCACATCGTCGCTGTCCTCGAGCGCGTCGACCAGCTTGAACACCTTGCGTGCGCCATCGAGATCGACCGCGACCGATACCGACGGCTGGAAGCCGGATTCGGCGGAGTCGTAATCGATTCCGGCGTCCTGCAGCGCCTTGCGCACCGGGATCAGATCGGACGGATCGCTGATGATCTCGAAGGATTCCCCGAGGTCATTGACCTCCTCGGCACCCGCGTCGAGCACCGCCATCAGCACGTCGTCCTCGGAGAGGCCGTTCTTGTCCAGGGTGACGATGCCCTTGCGGTGGAACAGGTAGGAGACCGAGCCCGGGTCGGCCATATTGCCGCCATTGCGGGTCATCGCGACGCGCACCTCGCCCGCGGCGCGGTTGCGGTTATCGGTGAGGCATTCGATCAGCACGGCGACACCATTGGGGCCGTAGCCCTCGTACATGATGGTCTGCCAGTCGGCGCCGCCCGCCTCTTCGCCGCCGCCGCGCTTGCGGGCACGCTCGATGTTGTCGTTCGGAACCGACGACTTCTTCGCCTTCTGGATGGCGTCGTACAGCGTCGGATTGCCCGCCGGGTCACTGCCACCAGTGCGGGCCGCCACCTCGATGTTCTTGATCAACTTGGCGAAGAGCTTGCCGCGCTTCGCGTCGATCCCCGCCTTCTTGTGTTTGGTGGTGGCCCATTTGGAGTGGCCGCTCATTCCCTACTTCCTCCAGTCGACAGCACGTCTGATCGTGCGCACGGTACCCGCACCGGCCGGGTAGACAACTCTCTCAGCCTACTCGTCCGGTCGCGACGACTTTCCGAGGGCGACTACTGGGCGTCGCGGACCAGATCGACGAACATCTTGTGCACCCGCAGATCGCCGGTGACTTCCGGATGGAACGACGTCGCGACCACCCTGCCCTGCCGCACCGCGACGATGCGCCCGGCAAACGGGCCGCTCGGGACGGTGGCCAATACCTCGACCCCCGCGCCGGCCCGCTCCACCCACGGCGCCCTGATGAAGACCGCGCGCATCGGACCGCCGTTCAGGCCCGCGAATTCCAGATCGGTCTCGAACGAATCGACCTGGCGGCCGAAAGCATTGCGGCGCACCGTCATATCGATACCGGACAGATGTTTCGCATCGGGGCGGGTGTCGAGCACCTCGGAGGCGAGCAGGATCATCCCGGCGCAAGATCCGAAGGCGGGCATCCCCTCCCGCAGCCGCGCACGCAGCGGTTCGAGGAGTTCGAAGACCTCGAGCAGTTTGCTGATGGCGGTCGATTCGCCGCCGGGCAGCACCAGCGCGTCCACCGCGGCCAGCTCCGACGCACGCCGCACCAGCACCGGTTCGGCGCCGCATTCCGCCAGCGCCGCGACATGTTCGCGCACATCGCCTTGCAGCGCCAGCACGCCGATGGTGGGCCGGGTGGGAATCTGCTGCGCGCCGGGAACAGGCGAGGCGACCGATACGTTCACGCCACGAGCTTACGAGGCGGGGGTGCTGTGGTCCTGCTCACGGTGACCGTCAACGTTGCATCAAGAGCGGGTTCATCGGGCGGAAATCGGTCGACACTCACAGATGTGATTGCCGTGTTGCCACGCAAGGCGCCCGAGCCCCGTGGAGAAGCGAATAGAGTCTCGCCGCACCGGGGGCTGACGGTGTCGACCGGCCTGGCCGGACTGTCCCTCGATGCCATGGCATCGGTCTCCTACGGACCGGAAGCCATCGTGCTGGTACTGGCCACGGCCGGTGGCGCCGGACTCGGTATGACCTTGCCGGTCACCCTCGCGATCGCCGCATTGCTGGCCGTACTGGTCGCCTCCTATCGGCAGGTGATCGCGGCCTTCCCCGACGGCGGCGGCGCATACGCGGTGGCCAAGCGGCATCTGGGCCGCCGCACCAGCCTGGTCGCCGCGGCCTCGCTGATCGTCGACTACATCCTCAATGTCGCGGTCTCGATCGCCGCGGGGGTGGCCGCACTGACCTCGGCATTCCCTGCGCTGCACGGGTATACGGTGTGGATCTGCCTGGCCATCCTGATCGGGGTCACCGCACTGAATCTGCTCGGCATCCGAGAAAGCGCGCGCGCCTTCATGATTCCGACCATCGTGTTCGTCGCGGGCATCTTCGCCGTCATTATCGGCGGGCTGGTGCGTTCGGAACCGGCCAGCGTCACCACCGGAGCCGCGGCCGTCAGCGATCTCCACACCGTTGGCGTGCTCTTGCTGCTCAAGGCATTCTCCAGCGGCTGCGCGGCGCTCACCGGCGTCGAAGCGATCGCGAACGCGGTGCCCAGCTTCGCCGAACCGAAGATCAAACGCGCACAGCGGGCGGAGGTGGCGCTCGGCGCGCTGCTCGGCGTCATGCTGATCGGGCTGGCGGTGCTCATCAAGAAGTTCTCCTTGCAGCCGATCGACGGCACGACGGTGCTCTCCCAGCTGACCGAGGCCGCCCTCGGCCACGGGATCGGCTACTACGTTGTGCAATTCGCGACCGTCGTACTGCTCGCGCTGGCCGCCAACACGTCATACGGCGGACTGCCGACGCTCACCCGGATCCTGGCCGACGACAACTGCCTGCCGCACCGATTCGCGGTCAGTTCACCGCGGCAGGTGTACCGCTACGGTGTCCTGGCCCTCGGCGTCACCTCGGCCGTGCTGTTGATCGCAGCGCGCGGAGATATGAATGCGCTCGTCCCGCTATTCGCGATCGGCGTCTTCGTCGGGTTCACCATCGCCCAGACCGGTATGGTCCGGCACTGGTGGCAGGACCGCAGCGAGGGCTGGCGCTGGCGGATCGCACTCAACGGTTTCGGTGCGGTGCTCACCTTCGTCGCCGCGATCGTCACCACCGCCATGAAATTCACCGAAGGCGCCTGGTTGATCGTGCTGGTGCTGCCCGCGCTGGTGCTCGGTATGGAACGCGTGCGTGGGGCCTACACCAAGATCGGCGGCTGCCGCGGCAACGGCACTATTCCGGACCAGCCGCGGGCCACCGGTACGGCGATCGTGGTACCGATCTCCGAGGTCTCGGAATTGAGCCGCGAGGCGCTCTCGGCTGCTATGTCCATCGGCAAAGACGTGGTCGCCGTCCATGTCTGCCTGCCCGGTGAATCGGTGCGGGCGTTCGCCAAGGCATGGGAGGCCTGGCATCCCGAGGTCAGGCTGGTGCTGCTCGAGGACAGCGACGCGACCGTCGGCGGACCCGTCGCGCGGTACGTCCGCGAGAACTTCCCAGGACGGCGCAAGGTCGTCGTCATCGCCGAGATCGATCCGCCGACCGGCTGGGACCGCGTGCTGCCCAGCCACCGCAGCGATGAACTCGAACGCGAACTCCGCCGAATGACCGACACCGTGGTCTGCCACCTACGCGTCCAGGTGGGATGAGCCCCATGCGGGCTCACGGGTAGTTCGCGGTGGTGCGTGGCGGCCACCCGCGCACCACCGCGGACCCGCGGTCACCGAGATCTATGGGTCACCGGGTGATCTTCGCCCCTGTTGCGGCTCAGTCCTCGCGCAACGTGCGGATCAAACCCTCTTGCACGACCGCCGCGACCAACTCGCCCTGCCGGTTGAAGATCTTGCCGCCGGTCAGTGCACGGCCGAAACCCGCGGACGGGGAAGACTGGTCGTAGAGCAGCCAGTCATCGGCGCGGAACGGGCGCAGGAACCACATGGCGTGGTCGAGGGAGGCGTTCTGGGTCGGCTCATCGGGGTGGATGACCTTGGAGGAGCCGAGCAGGGTCATATCGCTCATATAGGCGAGGGTGCAGACGTGCACCACCGGGTCGTCGGGCAGCGGATGCCGGTAGCGGAACCACACCTGCTGCTGGGAGACGACACCGTCGCGGCGGGCCACGACATCCTGGGGCACGGTGCGAATATCCCAGTGTTCCCACTCGCGCATCGCCCACAGCCGTTCCGGACTCATTGTGGTGCTGGCATCCGGCAGCCCGTCCGGCGCCTGGACCTGCGGCATCACATCCTGATGTTCGGGACCCGCGTCACCGATGTGGAAGGAGGCCGACATGGTGAAGATCGCGGCGCCGTCCTGTACGCCGGTCACCCGCCGGGTACAGAAGGACCGGCCGTCACGGATCCGCTCCACCAGATAGACGGTCCGCTCTTCCGGATTGCCCGGACGCAGGAAGTACCCGTGCAGCGAATGCACCTGGAACCGCGGCTCCACCGTCCGTACCGCCGCTACCAGCGCCTGACCGGCAACCTGGCCGCCGAATGTGCGCGGGAGCTGGGTCTTGGTGGACGCACCACGGAAGATATCCCGCTCTAGCCGCTCTATCTCCAGCGCCTCTTCGATTGTCGCCATGCGGCTGACCCTAACCGGCGCGCCGACGCGGGCTCCGCTCGGCTGGCCCGTGATCGATCGGCAACGGCCGCAACCGCCGCCCAGAATGGGGTGCGCTGGCAGGTTTTGATGGGATGGGCCGGTGCCACATTTCGATCCGATCAGCCATGCCGGACTTGTCGAACTCCTGACCGACCGCATCCGCGAGATCAGCGGGCGCGCGGTGGTCGCGATCGACGGTGCCGACGCCGCCGAACCGCTGGCGATCGCGGACCGCATCGCGACCGCCCTTCGCGCTACCGGACGTGCCGCCGAGGTGGTCTCGCTGCACGACTACATCCGACCGGCCTCGCTCCGGATGGAATTCGGGCGCACCGACGAAATGTCTTATCGTGCAGCCTGGTTCGACTATGCGGCGCTCGATCGCGAGGTCATTCGCGCGCTCCGCGAGGACGCGCGCTGGCTTCCGGCACTGTGGGACGAAGACCGCGACCGCTCCGCCCGCTCCCCCGTCCGCAGCGCGGCGCCCGACACCGTCCTGCTGATTGCGGGTCCCATGCTTTTCGGCCGGGGGCTGAGCTTCGATCTGGCGGTGCGACTCGATATGTCCGAGGCCGCCCTGCGCCGCCGCACCGCGCCGGAGGCGCACTGGACCATTCCCGCCATTCTGCGCCACGATCGGGACAATCCCTATGCCCCAACCTTTTTCATTCGTTGGGAACATCCCGATAGGCCCGCGCTGCGGATCGATGACGACGCCCGGAAATAGACGGCTTCCGACTCGAACGACTCCCCTCCTTGCAATGTTTTTGACGTGCGGTTCCCCTCCGGGACTTTCGACCAAGGTTTTTCATGCTTAAATGCGCATATCTAAGTAGGCAGATGATTTATTGCCTCGTCGGCAACAGACTCACCCAAACCTTCCGTCTCGTACCGCCCGCTGCCAATCGTCGGACATGCCGAACTCGTCATCGGGTTACCGCAGGCTGCGTCGAAACCAATCCTGTTCCCGCCGAACACAATTCGAGCGGCACCACTCCCCCACCGCCGAGCCTCGACCGGTCGCGCTACAAACACCTCGGGTGGCGAGCGCCGCATGCGCCCGCCACCCGAGATGAACCGTGCCCGGCCGAACCCACCGCTGGTCCGGCCGCAGCGAACTAACCGCAGGCCGGCGACTGCTGACCCAGGTTGGTCAGCATGGTGCAGGCCCAGGACTTCTCGATCTTCCACTTGCCGTTCTCGGCGACGAAGGGCACGTCGACCATGTTCTCCTGACCATTGACGACGAACTTCGCCTTGGCGGTCACGCTGTCACCGAAGGAGGTGACATCGGTGACCGTTATCTGCGCATTGGCGTTCTTCGCCGCCTCCGCCAAGCGGTTCGGCAGATCCGGATCGGCCTCTGCGCCCTGCACCGATTCCAATTTCTCGGAACTGGGCACCGACGGATCGAAGGCGCGGGCGAGTGCGGCATTCAACTCCGCCACCGTCGGCTTGGGGGGCAGGTTCGGGTTGGCCACCGCCGACGTGCTGGTCTTGGACGCCTTGGTCGGGGTCGTCTTCGAGTCGTCGCTGCCACACGCCGACAAGCTGAGTGCGGCCACGGCGGCCAGACCCGCGATAGCGATACGCCCGGACTTATGAAGCTTCAATTGAATCTCCTTTGTCATTCGGACAGGTCCGTGACCCCGCCGGTGCCGCGCGAACTGCCCGCGCGGTCACCGACCGAATCCCGAAATTAGCCATCAACTCTGTGGCGGGAATAAGACAACTGTGTGGGATGCGCAACAGCTTCTGCCCGCCCCGCGTTCAACCATACGATCGACGGCAACCAGATCATGCCGATACCGGCGAGATCGCCGTACGCGACCGCACCCAGGCCGTAATCTATGCCTCTGATCGTGGACCGATCTGAGCCCATACACGAGCGGCAAAGCGCCGCAGAGACGAATAACGCCCGCGGCAACGGATCGTGGAATCCCTTGCCGCGGGCGTCGATTCAGTTCAGCGCTAGCGCCGGATCACCAACCGCGCTCGGCCAGTCGGTGGTCGACCGGCAGCTCCTCGACATTGATGCCGACCATCGCCTCGCCCAGACCGCGCGAGACCTTCGCCAGCACATCCGGGTCGTCGTAGAAGGTGGTGGCCTTGACGATGGCGGCGGCGCGCTCGGCCGGGTTGCCGGACTTGAAGATGCCCGAGCCGACGAATACGCCCTCGGCGCCGAGCTGCATCATCATCGCGGCGTCGGCGGGGGTGGCGATGCCACCCGCGGTGAACAGCACGACCGGCAGCTTGCCGGTCTGCGCGACCTCGCGCACCAGCTCGTACGGCGCCTGCAGTTCCTTCGCGGCGACGAACAGCTCGTCCTCGGGCAGCGACGACAGCCTGCGGATCTCGGCGCGGATCTTGCGCATGTGGGTGGTGGCGTTGGAGACGTCGCCGGTGCCCGCCTCGCCCTTCGAGCGGATCATGGCCGCACCCTCGGTGATCCGGCGCAGCGCCTCACCCAGGTTGGTGGCGCCGCAGACGAACGGCACGGTGAAGTTCCACTTGTCGATGTGGTTGGCGTAGTCGGCGGGGGTCAGCACCTCGGACTCGTCGATGTAGTCGACACCGAGGCTCTGCAGAATCTGGGCCTCCACGAAGTGGCCGATGCGGGCCTTGGCCATGACCGGGATGGAGACGGCGGAGATGATGCCGTCGATCATGTCCGGATCGCTCATCCGGGAGACGCCGCCCTGTGCGCGAATATCGGCCGGAACACGCTCCAGCGCCATCACCGCGACCGCGCCGGCGTCCTCGGCGATCTTGGCCTGCTCGGGGGTGACGACATCCATGATCACCCCGCCCTTGAGCATCTCGGCCATCCCGCGCTTCACGCGGGCGGTGCCGATGGTGTTGGTGGTCTCGGGCGTGGTCACGGCAAACTCCTGAGTCATGTGCGCCAATCGGGTCGCTTGGAACTAACGACAACGATTCTAGGCAAGCCGATCAGGCCACTTGATAGCCAGTTGCGCAGCACTGGCCTTGCCCCGACCAGCGGGTCTGCACACCGCCCGCAGCCACTGGACCGATCGGGCGGTGCTCGGAAGGGACATCTGCGGCCCGAACACGGAGCCGCCGCAAATCGGATCCGCCGGGTCGACGCACAGTTCGGCCGCCCCGACGGTCACCGGATTTTCGTGCTAGAGCGGGCCGATCACCAGCAGCTGTGCCCAGTACTCCGCGGCAGCGGGACCGAGCAACGGCAACAGGAAATCGAACAACAGGTAGGACATGTACTGCATACCTCCACGCACCAACGGACATCTCACTGCAGTGGAATCACCACCGGATTCCGAGCAGCACTTTCCCGTAAGCACTACCCAGGCGGCATCAATCCAGTCGCGACGCTATCACGATCGTGAAACACATCACAGGTGAAAGATGCGGTCGCGCAGGTGGATCGCCACCGCCCTCAGCGGATGGAGCGGACCTCGGGATCGGAGTCACCGGATGCGGCCGCCGCGGCCTCGGGGAGCAGTTGGTCCAGGTGGTAGGGGTAGACGGTTTCACCGGTGTGGTCCAGCCCGACGATATCGGCACCGGTGCACCACTTATTGGCGGTGATGCTGCGGCGCTCGACGGCGGTCATATTGCCCGGCTTCGGATCGTAGGCCGATACTCGCAGCGCGAAGAACAGTTCCTCGGCGCGGATGAGTTCGCCGTCGAAGGGGAATACCGCGACCCGTCGCCAGATCGGCCCGCGCAGATTCGCCGGATCGGCGGTGTATCCGGTCTCCTCCCACAGTTCCCGCACCGCGGCGCTGCGCAGGGTCTCCCCCGGTTCGACGCCGCCGCCGATGGTGAACCAGAAGGAGACGTCGGGGGTCTTGGGATCGTTGCCGCGCATCAGCAGCACCCGGTCCTGTTCGTCGAGCAGCACCACGCGTGCGGAGGTGCGGACGGTGTCGACAGCCAGACCCGTCGCGGCAGCCGGAGTGGCGCGCTCACTGATCTCGAAGTAGGTCGGCAGCGGCGCGGTACCGCCGAGGTGCAGGATGCGCACCGGACGACGGGTGCGCAGGGCGAGGGTGTCACGAACGGCATCATTGTGAAAGCGACGCGCGATCAAGACGCGGGCCTCGGCGTCGGCCAGTTCGGCCACCTGCTGCGGACGCAACTGGGCGATATCGACCGCCGAAAGCGCCGCGGAGAGTTGGTTTTCCACGGTCTCACGATCGGCGCGTCCCGCCCGCTCCGCGCGATCCGCGAGCGCGGCAAGGCGCTTCGACTGCTCGGACAGCGCCGACTCAGCGGTCGGCCCCGCGATCGCTACGGCGATCGACCTGGCCACCACAGCGCGCCGGGCCAGCGCCGAGTCCAATGCCTGCCATGACTGGTCCGAGCGCACGTGCAGCCGGTCGAGCCGGTTGGCGGTCGAGGCCGCCCATAAACCGATCGCGATGATCACCGCCGCGATCAGCGCGAGAACGAGAACCGTCGTCGCGGAGAAAGTAATCATCTCGGAGCCCTTACCCTGAGGTCATTTGCCGCAAGCGGCGGTAGTCATCCGGCGGCCCGGACCCGCGTGTCGCCGATGGTTACCGTCTCGTACACCCGCAGGATCTGTTCGGCGACCACCGGCCAGTCGTATTCGCCGACCACCTGATCGGCGGTGCGGACCAGGGCCTCACGGCGAACGTCATCGGTGAGCAGAGTGTCGATCGCATTGGCGAGACGTTCCGAATTGCCCACCGGTACAAGCATTCCCGCGGTGCCGTCGCGCAGCACCCGACGGAAGGCGTCCAATTCGCTCGCCACCACGGCGGTTCCGGCGGCCATCGCCTCGATGAGGATGATGCCGAAGCTCTCACCGCCGAGATTGGGCGCGACGTAGACATCCGCGCTGCGCATGGCCGAGGCCTTGTCCTCGTCGGAAACCTGGCCGAGGAAGCGCAGATGCCCGGCGAGCGGCCCGGCCTCGCGGCGCAGCCGGTCCTCGTCACCACGGCCGACGATCAGGATCTCGATATCCGGATGCTTGCGCACCAATGTGGGCAGCGCGCCGAGCAGCACGTCCATGCCCTTGCGCGGTTCGTCGTAGCGGCCGAGGAACAGTACGGTTCCGCCCGCTCGTGGATAGCCGGGCAGCATCGGGGCCCGGGCGAAGGCGGGCACATCGACGCCATTGGGAATCTCCACCGCATCCGAGCCCAAGGCCTCCACCTGCCAGCGCCGCGCCAGTTCGGAGACGGCGATGCGGCCGCTGATCTTCTCGTGGTAGGGCCGCAGTACACCCTGAAAGGTACTGAGCACCAGTGATTTGGTGGTCGAGGTGTGGAAGGTGGCCACGATCGGCCCCTCGGCGATCTTCAGCGCGAGCATGGATAGGCTCGGCGCGTTCGGTTCGTGGATATGCAGAACGTCGAAGTCGTTGCCATCGATCCAGCGACGAATCCTGGTGTAGGCCATGGGGCCGAAAGACAGCCGGGCAACCGAACCGTTGTACGGAATCGCCACCGCGCGACCGGCCGACACCACGAAATCCGGCAGCGGCGTGTCCTCCGACGCGGGCGCGAGCACGCTCACCTTGTGGCCGCGCTCGATGAACACCCGCGCCAATTCCACGACATGGGCCTGCACCCCGCCGGGGACATCGAATGAATAGGGGCAGACCATGCCGATTTTCATGGTGTCGTCTCCCCTGTGGCGCTATCGATCCCGGCCTGCGCCGCGGCGATCCTGGCGCGCCGCTGCGCCGAAAGGTCCTGCTCCCATTGTGGCTGCAACATATGCCAATCGGCGGGATGCTCGGCGATATTGGCCGCGAACCGGTCGGCCAATGCCTGGGTGGCCGCAGCGACACCGCCCGAAACATCCAGCGGCGCTTCGGTCTTCATCCCCCAGCCCTCACGGCCGTCGGCATCGACGGTGAACCAGACGTGCGCCGGGATCAGCGCGGCACCGGTCTCGATGGCCAGCTTCGCCGCGCCAGCGGGCAGCCAGGTGCGCTCGCCGTACATGGTCACCGGAACGCCCTTTCCGGTCAGGTCCCGCTCCCCCATCAGGCAGATGGCCTTGTTCTCGCGCAGGCGCGCGGCGAGTGCGGCGAACGGTGGCTGCTCACCGCCGGTCAGCGGGAACACCTCGAAACCCAGGCTCTCCCGATAGGCGACGAACCGCTCGAACAGCGACTCCGGCCGCAGCCGTTCCGCGACGGTGGCGAAGGTGCCGTTGTGGTTGACCAACCAGACCCCGGCCGCATCCCAGTTCCCGGAGTGCGGTAGCGCCAAGACCACACCGCGGCCCTGCGCGAGTGCGGCATCCAGATTCTCCACGCCCTCGAGGGGTGAACTGGTCAGTGCCGAGTGATCCATCGTCGGGAGCCGGAATGCCTCGCGCCAATAGCGGGCGTAGGAGCGCATGCTCGCGCGAATGAGGTCGTCGGGCACCTCGGCCGGAGTCACGCGCAGCACGCGGGCGAGATTGCGCCGCAACTGGTTCGGTGCACCACCGGCACGGAATGCGCGATTCGCCTTGTTCGCGGCTCGGTTGCCACCCCAGTCGAATGCCCGCCTGGCCGTCGATTCGGGCAGGGTACGCACGACGCGCCAACCCGCCGCATAGGCCCAGTCGGTCATTCGGGCGGTGATCCGAGATCCGAGGCTGCCGTGCGCATCCGGGCGCTCGCCGAGTCGATGACCGGGCTCGCCAAAGGACCGCGGGGACTCCCCCGGCGAATCGACCTGGGAACTCACGAGGGCAACTCCGTCGCGTCCGCGGGGTTCTGCGGTTGTGCGGGCGGGATCACATCCCGCGCGCCCGGCGAGTTCCGGACCGCCAGCACCCGCTGGAATACCGTGACGATGCTGAGCACCGCCAGAATCCACATCGCCACATGCACGGCCCAGGTCAGCCAGCCGATCCCCCAATAGCCGCCGATACCGGTGAGTCCGGCGCCGACCAATACGATGATCAGCCGATCCGGCCGCTCGATCAGCCCACCGTCCGCGGAGAGTCCACTCGCCTCGGCACGCGCCTTCGCATACGAAATCACCTGGGAGGTAACCAGAACCACCAGGGTCGCGAAGAACAGCGGCTTACTGTTCTCGTGATACACCGCCCACCAGGCCAGCCCGGCGAAGATCGCGCCGTCGGCAACCCGATCGCAGGTGGCATCCAGTACCGCTCCATATTTCGTGCCGCCGCCGCGCGCTCTGGCCATCGCGCCGTCGAGCATGTCGAACATGACGAACAGCCAGATCACCATGGTTCCCCAGAACAGATGTCCGGTCGGGAACAGGGTGACCGCGGCCGTGATCGAGGCGACGGTGCCGATCACCGTCACCGCATCCGGGGTAAGTCCGGTACGGACAAGCGCTCTGCCCAGCGGCGCAGTCGCTTTGGAGAACGTCTCGCGGCCGAAGAAGCTGAGCACCCTACTCGACTTCCTTCCACGCCGCCGAGAGCAGCGCCCGAGTTTCCCGCAGCAACTGCGGCATCACCTTCACCCCGCCGACGACGGTAATGAAATTGGCGTCCCCACCCCAGCGCGGCACGATGTGCTGATGCAGATGGTCGGCGAGTGAACCACCAGCCACCGCACCGAGATTCAGGCCGACATTGAATCCGTGCGGCCGCGATACCCGCTTCATCACCCGGATCGCCTGCTGGGTGAAGGCCATCAGCTCGGCGCTTTCCTCCAGCGTGAGGTCCTCGAGGTTGGCCACTTTGCGGTAGGGCACCACCATCATGTGCCCAGGGTTGTACGGATAGAGATTGAGCACGGCGTAGACGTGCTCGCCGCGCGCGATGACCAGACCGTCCTCATCCGACATCTTCGGGATATCGGTGAATGGATGGCCCGTCGCATCTTTCGGACTGGCGGCCTCGGCGATATAGGACATCCGGTACGGAGTCCACAACCGCTGCAACCGATCCGGCTGACCGGCCCCGGTATCCACGATGCTCCCCTGCTCGTCCGAGTCCGCGTTCACCTCCGCGAACCCGGGCGCGGTCCACTCACTCATGCGCCGCCCTTCACCACAAAACCCTCGGCGGTCGGCGAAGCGTTCTCCCGGTTCGCGATCCATTCGACAATGGTGGCCACTGCCGCCTCGACCGGCACACCGTTGACCTGGGTACCGTCGCGGAAGCGGAAGCTGACCGCACCCGCGTTCACATCGCGCTCACCGGCGAGCAGCATGAACGGGATCTTCTGGGCGGTGTTGTTGAAGATCTTCTTCTGCATCCGGTCGTCGCTGCGGTCCACCTGTGCCCGGATACCCGCGTCCCGCAGCTGTGTGATCACCGAATCCAGATGCGGCGCAAAGGCTTCCGCGACCGGAATGCCGACAACCTGAACCGGCGAGAGCCAGGCGGGGAAGGCACCGGCGTAGTGCTCGGTGAGCACACCGAAGAAGCGTTCGATCGAACCGAACAACGCGCGGTGGATCATGACCGGCCGCTGCTTGGTGCCGTCGGAGGCGGTGTATTCCAGGTTGAAGCGCTCGGGCAGGTTGAAGTCGAGCTGGATGGTCGACATCTGCCAGGTGCGGCCCAGCGCGTCCTTGGTCTGCACGGAGATCTTCGGGCCGTAGAACGCGGCGCCGCCCGGATCCGGCACCAGCTCGAGGCCGGAGGCCTCGGCCACCTCGGCGAGGGTTGCGGTGGCCTCGTCCCAGGTCTCCTCCGAGCCGACGAACTTCTTCGGGTCCTTGGTGGACAGCTCGAGGTAGAAGTCGTCGAGGCCGTAGTCCGCGAGCAGGCCGAGCACGAACTGCAGTGTGCTGGTCAGCTCGGCGTGCATCTGCTCCTTGGTGCAGTAGATGTGCGCGTCGTCCTGGGTCATGCCGCGCACCCGGGTCAGGCCGTGCACCACGCCGGACTTCTCGTAGCGGTAGACCGAGCCGAATTCGAACATCCGCAGCGGCAGCTCCCGGTACGACCGGCCGCGGGACCGGAAGATCAGGTTGTGCATCGGGCAGTTCATCGGCTTGACGTAGTAGTCCTGGCCGGGCTTGCGGACGGTGCCGTCCTCATTGAGTTCGGCGTCCAGGTGCATGGCCGGGAACATGCCGTCCCGGTACCAATCGAGGTGACCCGAGACCTCGAACAGGTGGCCCTTGGTGATGTGCGGGGTGTTGACGAACTCGTAGCCCGCGTCCACATGGCGACGGCGCGAGTACTCTTCGAGCTCCTTGCGGATGATGCCGCCCTTGGGGTGGAACACCGGCAGACCGGAGCCGAGTTCGTCGGGGAAGCTGAACAGGTCCAGTTCCAGGCCGAGCTTGCGGTGGTCGCGGCGCTCTGCCTCCTCGAGCAGGTGCAGATGCTCTTCGAGGGCCTCCTGCGACTCCCAGGCGGTGCCGTAGATGCGCTGCAGATCCTCGCGGTTCTGGTCACCGCGCCAGTAGGCCGCGGAGCTGCGGGTGAGCTTGAACGCGGGAATGAACTTGGTGGTCGGAATGTGCGGGCCGCGGCACAGATCGCCCCAGACCTTCACACCGGTGCGCGGATCCAGGTTGTCGTAGATGGTCAGCTCTTTGCCGCCGACCTCCATGACCTCCGGATCGTCGATGCCCGACTTATCGCTGATCAGCTCAAGTTTGAACGGCTCCTTGGCCAGTTCGACGCGCGCGTCCTCGACCTCGACCACGCGGCGTGAAAAGCGCTGCGCGCCTTTGACGATCTTCTTCATCCGGGATTCCAGCTTGGCCAGATCCTCGGGCGTGAACGGCTGGTCCACCTGGAAGTCGTAGTAGAAGCCGTCCTTGATGGGCGGGCCGATGCCGAGCTTGGCCTCCGGAAACTCCTGCTGTACGGCCTGGGCCAGCACATGCGCGGCCGAATGCCGGATCACGCTGCGGCCGTCCTCGGTATTCGCGGCGACTGCCTCGACCTCGACATCGGTCTCCGGGGTCCAGGACAAATCCTTCAGTCCCTCGGCATCGCGCACGACGACGATGGTGTCGGGCCCCTTGGTCGGCAGCCCCGCCTCGCGCACCGCGGCACCCGCCGTCGTCCCTGCGGGCACCCGGACGAGGGCGACAGGGCTGATAGGTGCTGAGGTGGTCACGGCGAGAGACTCCTTGGCGTTCCTGGCGGGCGGGTTCCCGCGCTGGTGCGGGCCGGTTGCCCACGGGTCATCGTCGGAGGCGAATTTGCTCCGGCGCGACCATGCTATCGGCACCCGAGCGGCGCCGCGTCGATGGACCGGGCTCGCCGCGTCGCGAATCGGCCGGTCCGGATCCGCGAGACCTGAACGTGACATTCGCCGACGGGTTCGATGCGGCACTCCGCCATCCGTACGCGAAGCGGAGGGGCAGCGCGATCAGCTCTCGGCGGCGAGCTCGGTGAGCAGCGCCGTGCGTTCGGCAGCGGGCCTTTTCGGGCAGCTGGTGCACATCTCGCAGCCGGGCACCTCGAAGACCAGACAGCAGGAGATGCGGCGCACGAAGCTGCGCCCGCCGATCTCGACGAACCGTGGCACCGGCAGCTTGCCCCCCACCTCACTGGCAAGCTGGGTCCCCGCGTCCGGATTCCCCGCATCGAGTGCGCGATTGCCGATCGCGTCGGCGGCAATCGCCCACAGCGACGGCACCCCCGCGCCGGATACCGCCGCGACCGGCCCGATCACCGCGGCCAGGGTCTCCCGCAGCGCATTCGCACACGTACGGTTCAGGGTGGCAGCGTCCGCCGCGCACTGCCGCCCGGCAACCACGGCCGGTGGTGAGCCGTGTGGCACGTCCGTGGAATCCGGTTCAGCCGGCTCGGCCTCGAATTCAGCGGCGGGCAGGATGTGCACTCGCTCTATGCCGCCATCGGGACGGACTTCACAGTCCAACCGGTCCAATACCGGCTCCGGTGCGCCCGTCCCGGTCGCGTATGCGCGTGCGAGCTGTTCGACCAGGGCGGAAGCCACCATGCACCACCACAGCGTGCCCGAGACGCGCGGTTCGGTGGTGCCCCATGAGCGGCCCATTTCCGCGATCCGCGCGGACAGCCACTCCGGCTCGGTCAGATTCCGCCCGGGAACCGAACTCACCACGTGAGGGGACTGTGCAACCACTGCGATTCGACTCCGATCCAGCCGCCGAGCAATACGAATGTTCCCAAGACCCATAGTGTCGCGATGACCAGCGCGCAGGTGGCGACGGCCGCGAACACCCGCATGGCCGGGCCCCGTGCGGAGTACCACGCCATACCCAGCCGGTACTTGTCGCGCAGCCAGCCGAGTGCCCGGCGGGCCCAGGCGAATTCGGTGGCGAGAATGCCAAGTCCGGCGAATACGATCGCCCAGCCGGGGCCGGGGTAGGGAATTGCGACGATTCCGATGACCAGCACCGCGATGCCGACCACCGCGACCCCGATCCGGTAGGCGAGGTTCAGCGTAGGTCGCCCGGCCAGTCGGGCACGGAAGGCGCGCCATCCGGTGTGCTCGGTCGATCCGGATTCCAGCTCGATACTCATCGCCACCAGCGTACGAGCGGGCCGACGGAACCTGCGCCCGGTACGGCGCGCGACGCGGGCAGATCCGCTGGTCTCGCCCCGTAACGGATCCGATCGGCGACCCGACTGGACCCGCCCGAAAAGATCGGGCGGGTCCGATGCCATCCACTCAGACGAGTTCCGGCGTGCTGCGCGCGCCGGTGTCGTCGATATGGGCGAGCCCGTCCACGGTGACCTCGATCACGCGCGCGCTGGCGATATCGAAGAAGAGCCCCGATACCGTCACACCGCGCTCGGCGATGGCCGCGCGCACCGCGGGATGGCGGTGCAGGGTTTCCAACTGCACGGCCACATTGACCATGCTCAGCTGGTCGACCTCGCCGAATCCGGCGGCCGCCGCCGAGCGCGCCACCGGATGTCCGAGCCGGAACCGCTCCAGACTCGGATGGGCATGGGCGAGCCAGGGTCCGATTTCCGGACCGGTATCGGTCTCGGTGTGCAGTGCCTTCATCGCGCCGCAGGACGAATGCCCGCACACCACGATGGACCGCACATTCAACTCGTTGAGCGCGAAGACGAGCGCGGCCTGGACCGACGCGTCGCCGCTGACCGGCACCAGATTGCCCACATTGCGGACGGTGAACATGTCACCAGGCCCGCTATTGGTGATGACATTGGGCACCACCCGGGAGTCCGCACACGTCAGGAAGAAGGTGTCGGGATCCTGGCGGTCCCGCAGTTCGTCCAGGTGCGGACGCACGACATGGGCGTGGCTGCGGTGGTAGGCGGCAACACCGGAGGTCACCGGATCGGCGTTCTTATCGTCGCCGCGCCACGGGCCGAAGATCTCGTCGAGTACCGCGCGCCCGAAGCCGCGGGCGGGCGGGCCCGCGGTCGCGTGCGCCATCCGCGCGCTGCCGATTTCCACGAAATCGACTGTGCCGCCTCCGCTTTCCTGCTGGCGCACCCATTCCTCGATGGCTTCGAAGGCGGCGTGGTCGAGGAAGTCGACGGTCATCTCGACGGTGACGTCGACGCCCGCAGGCACTTTCGCGAACTCCGTGGACAGTTTCGGCAGCGCCAGGAAGGTGCAGGAACCGTCGATGGTCAGCAGCCAGCGCTGCGAACCGGGAATCTGCTCGGCCGTCACGGCAACCCGCACCACGCGCCACAAAAGCAGCCCGAAGGCCAGTGCCAGACCGATGATCACGCCTTCCAGCAGATTCAGGAAGACCACACCGACCACGGTAATCGCGTAGATGAGCAGATCGCCGGTGCGCTTGGCCAACTTGATGTGGGCCAGCTTGACCAGCTGGATGCCGATGACGATCAGCAGACCGGCGAGCGCGGACTTCGGAATCTGCTGCACCAGCCCGGCCAGCGCGACCGAGAACAGCAGAATCCAGCAGCCGTGCAGCACCGCCGAAGCGCGGCTGCGCGCACCGGCCTGCACATTGGTGGCGCTGCGCACGATCACGCCGGTGACCGGCAGACCGCCGAGCAGACCGGAGAGCACATTCGCCGAGCCCTGGCCGATCAGCTCCCGGTCGAAATTGGTGCGCTTCCCGGTGTGCATCTTGTCCACGGCGACCGCCGACAACAGGCTCTCGACGCTGGCGATGAGCGCGATGGTCAGGATCATCAACGCCACGGCGGACCAGTCACCACTGGGGAGCTGCGGCAATCCGATGGCGTCGAACAGCGAGCCGTTCAATACGATTCGCTCGGCCTCGAACGGCAACACAAGCGACAACACCGTGCCGACCAAAACCGCGACCAGCGGGCCCGGCACGACCTGTAGTTTGGCGGGCATCCGGCGCCAGCCGAGCATGATCGCGATGACCACCACGCCGACGATCGCGTCATCGCCGTGCAGCGACAGCAGCTGCGACGGCAACTGGGTGACATTGGTCCAGGCAGAACTGTGCGAGGACCCACCCAGCAGCACGTGAATCTGTTGCAACGCAATGGTTATGCCGATACCGGCGAGCATCGCGTGCACCACGACCGGTGTGACGGCCAATGCGGCCCGCGCAATCCGGCTGAGCCCGAACAGAATTTGCAGCACACCGGCCGCGACGACAATGAAAGTAGTTATCCGCCAACCGAATTGGTTGATGGACTCGGCGACAACAACGGTCAGACCGGCCGCCGGTCCGCTGACCTGTAGCACCGAGCCACCTAGTAGGCCAGCGACGACGCCACCGATGACGGCGGCGATGAGTCCGGCGGCAACAGGTGCGCCGGAGGCGACCGCGATGCCGAGGGACAGCGGCAACGCGACCAGGAAGACTACGATCGAGGCGGGCAGATCGTGGCGCAGGATCGATGTCAGACGATCCGATAGCGGTTCGGAACTGCGATGCCCCTTGCCCAGCTCGGTGGGTGGTATCGGCGGTGCGGCTACAGCACTATCAATAGCCATTGACTTCTCCTTCGCCGACTCGGCGCGAACGCCGAGGTCGGTTGACGATCAACATGTCCAACAGGGCATAGACCGCGAACCGGCATCTCGCGGTGAAGCAGTTCCCGACACGGCAATGGGTCGAGATGTAAATCGAATCAAGGTTATTAGTAAAGACTTAGCAAAGCCTGAGAAATTGCCGGAGAGTGCCCGAATCCATACCGCCGGATCAGCGTGATGTGAGTCATAATTGTGCCGAGTTCGCTTGCCGGGCACGATCATTCGGCCCGGCTCGGCGGCGCGCCCGGCGCTAGACGGGCTCCGCGGCAATACCGCGCACATCGGCCAACTCGTCCAGGGCAGCGACGCTCACCTCATCGTCGAATTCGGCGATACCGTCCATGGTCACCTCGATCACCCGGGCGGTTGCGAGATCGAAGAACAGTCCGGATACCGCTACACCGCGATCCTCGATCCCGCGCCGCACCGCGGGATGGGCGTGCAGGCGCTCCAGTTGCAGCGCCACATTCACCATGCCGAGCTGGTCGACCGGCCCGAATCCGGCGAATGCCGCGGCATCGGCGACCGGATGGCCGAGCCGGAACCGGTCCAGGCTGGGGCGCGCGTAGGCGAGCCAATCGCCGAGTCCCGGCCCGGTACGGACCTCGCGATGCAGTGCGTCCATCGCCCCGCAACCGGAGTGTCCGCAGACCACCACCGCCCGCACGTCCAGCTTCTCCAGCGCGTAGATCAGCGCGGCCTCCACCGAGACATCGCTGCCGCCGACCGGGACCAGGTTGCCCACATTGCGGACGGTGAACAGATCCCCCGGCCCGCTATTGGTGATGACATTCGGCACGATGCGGGCATCGGCGCAGGTCAGGAAGAACGTGTCGGCGTCGGGTCGATTACGCAACCCGTGCAGATGCGGACGCATCAGATGGGCGTGACCGCGGTGATAGGCGGCGATACCCGCGGCAATCCGATCCGCCGAATTGCCCGTGCGCCGCCACGGCCCGATGACTTCGTCGAGAACCTGCCGCGAGCGCCCACGCTCCGGCGGTCCCGCCACGGCGGTCGCCATCCGCGCACTGCCGATCTCGACGAAATCGACAGTGCCGCCAGCGGCTTCGCGTTGACCGGCCCAGTCGGTGATCAGCTCATAGGAGGCGTGGTCGAGGAAGTCGACGGTCATCTCGATGGTCACATCCACGCCGGAGGGGACCTTGGTGAGCTCCGCGGTCAGCTTGGGCAGCGCCAGGAAGGTGCAGGTGCCGTCGATGGTGACCACCCAGCGCCGCGCACTGGCCGTCGGTTCGGCAGTGATCGTCACCCGCACCACCCGCCACAGCAGCAGGGCGAAGGCCAGTACCAGCCCGATCACCATGCCTTGCAGCAGGTTCAGGAATACGACGCCGATCACCGTTGCCACATAAACGAACAGGTCGCCGGTGCGTCGGGCCAATCGGATATGGGCCAGTTTCACCAACTGCACGCCGATCAGAATGAGCAGCCCGGCCAGCGCCGCCTTGGGAATCTGCTGCACCAGCCCGGCCAGCGCGACCGCGAAGAACAGGATCCACACGCCGTGCAGCACCGTCGCGGCCCTGCCCTGCGCGCCCGCGTGGGCATTGGTAATGCTGCGGACGATGACGGCCGCGATCGGCAGGCCGCCGAGCAGGCCCGACACCACATTCGCCGATCCCTGCCCGATCAGTTCGCGATCGAAATTGGTTCGATTGCCGGGGCGCGCCTTATCCACCGCCACCGCCGAGAGCAGGGTCTCCACACTGGCGATGAGCGCGATCGTCACCATGGTCATCGCGACGGCGAACCAACTGCCGGACGGGATCTCGGGCAGACCGATGGAATCGGCCAGCGATCCGCTCAGCACGATGCGCTCGACATGGGTCGGTAGCACCAGCGACAGAATCGTGGCGACCACCACCGCGACGAGCGGCCCCGGCACCAGCCGGATCGGGCGCGGGACGAACTTCCAGGCGATCAGGATGACGATCACCACCATGCCGACGAACAGATCACCGCGATGTACCGACATCAACTGGTGTGGTAGCTGGGTAAGGCTGGCGAACGACGAGCTGAGCGAATTGCCACCGAGCAGGATATGGACCTGTTGCAGCGCGATGATGACGCCGATACCGGCGAGCATCGCGTGAACCACCACCGGCGCGATGGCGAGCGCGCCGCGGGCAATGCGGCTGAGCCCGAACAGAATCTGTAGTAGACCCGCACCAACGGTGATGAAACAGGTAGCGGCCCAGCCGAATTGGTGCACGCTCTCGGCAACGACGACGGTCAAGCTAGCTGTCGGCCCGCTGACCTGCACTGCCGAACCACCTAGTAGTCCGGCGACGACACCGCCGACGACGGCGGCAATGAGACCAGCGGCTACCGGGGCGCCGGAGGCGACCGCGATACCTAGCGAAAGTGGTAGTGCGACAAGGAAAACCACGACCGAGGCGGGGACATCATGGCGGCCGACGGCGGCTAGACTTGCTGGAAGACTTGCGCGAAGCGGCGACGTCCGTGGTGCGGAATCGGTGTCGGTGGACATTATTCTCCTTCGCCGAAACGGCGTGGAGCCGATCGGTTCTTCGGTCGAACATGTACTGGCATCGAAAACGAGCGGCGGGCGAAGCTGGTGGAGCGAGAACGCTGAGCGCCTCATGCGCCCGCGTAGAGCGACTTCGTCGAGCAATGACCCGGTGTCGTGAAGGTCAGGCGCAATAGTAAAGACTTCGCAAAGCGTATGGAAAGCTATATTGTGCTAGTGGGACGAACCGCTACCAAACTGTGACCCAAGTCACAGTTTACCAAGTAGTTCCCAGCCCCGAGGCCGGTCGCAGAGTCAGCCGATCACGGCGACGCGGTGAACGACAGCGCGAACGCCGGGCGACGCACCCACGTCACCGAGTCAGCCCGCGCTTCAACAGCGCCCAAGCCTGTTGCGCCATTTGCCGTTTCGACCGCCCGTCGGTCTTCTGCAGAATCGCAGCCAGCATCGCCACGGCCATGAATACGTCCGCCGCCGTGACGTCCGCGCGCAATGAACCGCACTGGGCCGGATCCTCCAGTTTGCCCGCGACGAGACTCATCAGACGCGCGGCCACCTCGCCAACGCGCGGATCGTCGGTTCCGGAGGGATTGATGATGGCCACGAATGCGGCCGAGTTGGTGATCTGCTCGACAATGACCGCGAGGACATCGTCGACGGTGGTCGACGGATCCGCCGCGAGCTCTTCGACCTCGGCGATATTCTCCTCGAATACCGCGAGTGCCAGGCTCTCCCTGGTCGGAAAATGCCGATACAGCACACCCTGGCCGACCCCGGCGGTGCGCGCGATGGAACTCAGCGTGGCATCGAAACCGTTCTCCGCGAATACTTCCCGCGCCGCCCGGATGAGAGCTGCCCGATTGCCGGCCGCAGCCTTCGGTCCCCTGTTCGCGCGACCCGAGGCTGTCATCGTCGCAACGTTACCGCTCCCGCGACGGCGGCGATGCTGACGCATAGCTCGCAGACACGACGCAGGCATGACCCGCCCCGACAGCGGCTGGTCGGCGGGCTGAGCCGCAGCACTCGCCGACTGCTGCAGTTGAACAGGAGGCACCGAGCGCAACGCCCGGATGCGATCAGTCGTAGGTGACGACGACCTTCTCCGCCGCCACCGAGTTGGCGATCGGGTCTCAGACTCGGGAAGTGACCTTCGGCTCGTCGACGATCTGGTCCGCGACCGCCGCACGCCGGACCGGAATGGTCATTGCGACCGCCGCGCCGAGCAGGGCCACGCCGCAGCCGATCAGCAGGCCGACGCGGAAACCGTTCTCGGTCGGAATGGCGTGGGTGCCCATGGTGACGGTCATTTGCGCCAGCACCGCACCGATCACCGCCGCCGCCACCGAGGTACCGACCGAGCGCATGAGCGTATTGAAGCTATTGGCCGCAGCGGTCTCCGAGACCGGCACCGCGCCCATGATCAGGGCGGGCATTGCGCCATAGGCGAATCCGACGCCGGTGCTGATCACCAGGGTCACCACCAGCAGACCCCATGCAGAGCCCATGAGCGCCATCGAAATTCCGTAGCCGAGCGCGATGATGAGGCCACCCGTGACCAAGGTGACCTTGGGGCCGCGCGCCGCCGACAACTTCGCACCGAGGGGTGAGACCACCATCATCGTCAGACCGGACGGCGCCATCCACAGACCCATCGCCATCATCGACTGGCCGAGACCGTAGCCGGTGGCCGCGGGCAGCTGCAGCAACTGCGGCACGAGCAATGCCTGCGCGTACATGGCCATCGCGATGACGACCGATGCGGCATTGGTCAGCAGCACCTGCGGACGCGCCGTCACGCGCAGATCGACGAGCGGATCCGAGCTGCGCAACTCCCACCAGCCCCAGATCGCGAGCACCACGACCGCGGCAGCGAAAAGTCCGAGGATGCTGCCGCTGGTCCAGCCCCACGCCGCGCCCTTCGATACCGCGAGCAGGAGGCAGATCAGTCCGGTGCCGAGCCCGATCGCGCCCAGGACGTCGAAGCGCCCCGCAGCGGCGGCGGGCGAAGTGTCCGGAATCAGCGCGAAGATCAAGGCGCCGACGACCGCGGCCAGCACGGCCGTGCCCCAGAACAGCACATGCCAATTGCTGTACTGGATAACGGCGGCCGACACCGGCAGACCGAGAGCCGCCCCGATCCCCAGCGATGAGCTGATCAAGGCAATGGCCGAACCGAGCCGCTCCGGCGGCAGTAGGTCCCGCAGCGCGCTGATACCGAGCGGCACGATACCGACGCCCATGCCCTGCAGGCCGCGGCCGATGATCATCGGCGCGAGCGAGGTCGCGGTCGCGCACACCGCCGAACCGATGACCAGCGGCACCGTCGAGGCCAGCAGGATGCGGCGCTTGCCGTACATATCGCCGAGCCGCCCGGCTACTGGTGTGGTCACTGCGCCGACGAGCAGGGTCACGGTGACCACCCAGGTGGCATTGGACGCCGTGGTGTTCAGCAGCTGCGGCAGCTGTCCGAGCAGTGGTACCACCAGGGTCTGCGTCAGTGACGCGACGATACCGGCGGTCGCCAACACCGCCAGGATGCCGCCCGGGCGGGCGGAGTCGGGCTTGTCCACGCGAATCTCCCTCGATCTCGAATCGATTTGCACCATACAATCAATATGTATGATGCACGCCAATTGCATAGTACAAAGAGTATGTGTGATGCACATCTTCGGCGCAATTCCGGCCCGCACCTCCCGCAGCGCGGCGGATCAACGGAAGGACGGCATGGATAAGCCCGTACACCTGGTCGAATTCGAAACCATGCTGCTGAGCAGGTATCAGCTGAGCTCCCGCCGCCGCGCGCACGGCATGCTCGAACGCAGCGCCTACGTGCTGCTGAGTCGGCTGGCGATCGACGGCCCGCGGTCCATCAGGCAGCTCAGCGACGCCCTGCACCTGGACGCGTCCACCCTCAGCCGCCAGATCGCCGCACTGCTGCGCGACCGACTGGTCGAACGCATTCCCGACCCCGACGGCGGTATGGCGCGCAAGTTCCGCACCACTGCGGAAGGCGAGCACCGACTCGAGGCCGAACGCGCTGCCATCATCAGCGGCCTCGAACGCGTCATGCGCGACTGGACACCCCACGAAGTGACCGCATTCGCCGACTACCTCCGGCGCTTCAACAGCAGCATCGAGCAGCTCGATGGCCGCCCCTGGCCGCGGCCGATTACCAGCGGCCGGCTTCCGCATCGATGACGAGACGGTCAAGCTGATCGGAGCGGGGCTCGACCAAAGTGCACCGTCCGACTCGGGCGCGATACTCGATGCCGACTTGCCGCTGCGCCGTATTGCCGTCGGTTATCCGATGCCGCTGACGGCGGGACGCCGCGCTCTCGTCCTCGACTAGCTACTCGGCAGCACCTGGGAGCTGACCCGCGCGGCCGGGACCCGGATCCGCGTACAGGGCTCGGCGCCCAGATCGGCGAAGTTGTCCCGCTGAGTGGACACAACCACTGAAGTGACCATGAATTCCTGGTACTACGGCAATGACCGAACGCATCACCACCCGCCGAGGCCAGCTGATCATGAAACTCTTCCGCACCGCGATCGGATACCTGCGCAGCGATGTATCCGGCACCCGCCAGGCCTGGGATGAGATCCAGATCCGCAGTCTGGCGGGCCGCCTCGGCTACACCCTCGCCAAGACCGTGACCTGCAATGGCGGCATGGACGACCCGATGGCCCGGCTCATCACGACGGTCCGCACAACGGCCGCCGATGCGGTCATCACACCCGATGTCACCCACCTCGGCGGAATCGTCCCCGCAGCACTCGACCGAGCCGCCGCCGTGATCACGATTGCCCCGGAACCCACATAAACCATCCGATAGCACCGAGCCGACATTCCCCGGTACCGCGTTCGCGCCCGCATCGCGAAAGTGCGCGCCCGCCACCGAGATCGCGTTGAACCGCGACACCTCCGCGGCGCAGAACTCGATGGTGTCGGAGATCAGCCGCAGCGAGGGTTCCAGCGGCAGACCTCCGCACTCACTTCCAGATCATCGGAGTCGTAGCTACCGGTCGGCATGACACTGCCGCCCCTCGGCCGCGCCGGAATCGCCTTCAGCTCCCTATGGCCGCAGACCTAACTCGCGACCTCGGCGGTCACCGATCTCCAGGACGACACGAACCAGCTAGCCGCCGCACGTGGCCCGGAGATCCTGGCCGCCGCCGTCGAAATCGTTCCCGCCCCGCAGATCAGCTCCCCGGCAACTGTTTCATCGACGCGACCATGCGGCGGCGGAGTCGACGACCTGTCCCACTACGGCGATGGCGACCAGCCCACCCCGGACCTGTTCCTCGACTGAGCGAACGTCATTGCTGGACATGACCATTGATGCCAGCGAGGGAACGCCAGGAAGGTAGCTTCCGGTCTCGCGAAGGACGGGGTACCGATGCAGGTGAACCCGGCCGTGGCCGGGTAGGGCGAGCCTCTCCCGTCGATCAACGCTCGGAGGGTGCGGATCGGGGCCATGCGCGGCCCTCCAGTCGCTCGATATCGGCGTTGAAGCGGCGCAGGTAGGCCGCGAATCCGGCGACTTCCTCGGGGGTCCAGTCGGCGAGCACCACACCGAGGCCCTCGATATTGGCGGTGCGTTCCAGTTCGAGTCGGTGCTGCCCCTCGCCGGTAATGCGGAATTTTCGGGCCATGCCGCCCTCGGGGTCCGGGATGCGTTCGACGAGTCCGTCACCGAGCATGGCGTTCGTCTGGCGGTGCACGGTGGACGAGTCGAGGCCAAAGGCGTCGCTGAGTTGGCCGACCGACATCGGGCCCTCGACCGCGATACGGCTCAGCAGCACATAGGAGCTGTAGCGGTCGATATGGGCACCCTCGCGCCTGCGGGAGGTGCTCGGGTTCATCCGCCGTCCGAGCAGCATGGTCTCCAGCTCGATTTCATCGATTGGCTTATCCATCCCGACCCTTCCCGCCGATGCGCAGCAGCCCGCGACCGGACCCGTGGTGCAGATATAGCACAGCGGCGATCCCCCCTCTTGACGCCCACCGCGGTTTCCCGCAGACTACGAAACCTACCGGACATTCTTGTCCGGTAGGCGAATTCGCGCTCTGCTGGAGAACAAGGTCATCACGACCGATGCCCTGGTGATGGCGGCGGGCAGCCTCAACACCACCCGGCTGCTGATGCGCGCCGCCGCCAAGGGGCGGATCCCGGATATGCCCGATGCCCTGGGCCAAGGCTGGGGCACCAATGCCGACCGGATCTACGTGTGGATGAATCCATCGAACGTTTCGGCGCGGAACAGGGCGGTCCCGTGGTCTATGGTAGTAAGAACTGGGACGATCCGCGGGCCGCGTCTCGGTTGGTCCACGCAGGATGCAGCACGCAGGATGCAGGTCGGCTCGTAGGTGTACCGGCGATCCCCCGCCGGACCATGCACCGCCGCGGGCGCACCAGCAGAGCTTCAGCTGAATCGGATGATCGAAAGTGTCCCGACGACAACGCAGTACAACGCGAACGGCAGCAGTTTGTGCGTTCGGAAGTACCGTTCCAGGAACCGCACCGCCAGCCACGACGACACTCCGGACGCAATGGCACCGACGAGCACCGGTCCCCGGATGCCAATGGTCTGCGGCCCGAACAGTTCCGGCATTTCCAGCAAACCCGCGCCCAGGATCGCCGGAGTGGCCAGCAAGAAAGCGAATTTCGCCGCGTGCTCATGTTCGAGACCACGCCACAAACCGCCGACCATCGTCAGACCCGCTCGGCTGAATCCGGTCAGCAGCGCGCCGACCTGGGCGAAGCCGATACCGACGGCATCACCGAAACCGAGTGCGGCCAGTGGTCGATCGGATTGGCGGCGCGTTTCCGCTTCGGCGGTGAGCACGCCACCGTGCTGGCTCCGTAGGGCGAACCGACGCCCGTATTCCGCGAGTGTCGGTTCGTTGCGGCGGCGCAACCCCTCGCCGACGAACAGCACGACGCCGTTCAGCGTCAGAAAGATGCTCGCGTAGATCGGCGCAGCGAACAGCGCGTGTAGCGGATGGTCCAGCAACGGCCCGAGCACACCGACCGGGACGGTCGCGATCACGATCAGCCACGCCAGCCGCTGCGGAATGGTGTCGACCCGCCTGGTTCGCAGGGTCGTGATGAAACCCGCGACAATGGCACACCAATCACGCCAGTAATAGCCGAGCAGCGCCACCGCCGTCGCCACATGCAATGCGACGACGAATGCCAGATACGGTGTGTGCGTGGCGGACTCGCCGCCCTGGCTGGCCAACTTCATCCAATCACCGCCGAGCCACGCGACGAGCAGCACCGTGTGCCCGAGGCTCGAGATGGGAAACAGTTCGGTGATCCCCTGCACCGCACCGATAACCGTCGCTTGAAAGTAGGTGAGCATCGTCACGAGTGTCGCATGTCGGATATCAGCAACCCCGCAGCGCCCCCTGCCCGAACTCCCTCTGCCCGAGTACCTTTCGGATCATGCAGGCAAGTCCGCCGCCGAGCGCAGCGGGCCGCGGCACCGTTGATACCGCTTCGAGCAGAGCGAAAACTCCCCGCCCGCAACCATGCTTCCAGCCGGAATTGCGTTGCGATCCGCGGACGTGTATCGCTCCGACGACCGATAGCGTGCGCGGCTTGTCGACTACTCCCCGTCCAGACAGATTGCTACCCACCCGCACCCACCGCGACCCCGCCAATTACCAAATCCCAGAACAGCTTCCGCACCACCCGCAACGACCGCACCGGACCCTGCTGAACCATGCAACACCTCGACTCCCGTCAGCTGTTGCATCGACCGCGTGAAGCCAAGGGCTTGGGCGACCACCATTCGACTACCTTCGACCGCCCCTGGACCCAGGGGGCGATGCGGCAGGAGCTAGCTGGACGCGGCATTGGTCGCGGGCGCCGATCCGGCCATGGCGGCCACGAGTGACCCTGACCGAGCGACTGTCAGTCAAGCCCGGATTGCAACAATGGTCTAGGAGGGGCGGCATCGGCGACGTTTCAGCCCGGCACGCCCCGGGATCTATTGCGTTGCGGCAGTATTGGTTCCGCCTTGCGATGCCGGAAGCAACCCGCCCATACGCCGAGGCCGTAGGCGAGATCCGCGGCAATGCGCGGACACGGGTTCCGGCCGCGGGTGAGGTCCACGACCGCCGCCGAGAGCACGGCCCCCGCCAGCACCGCGCGGCCACGACGGCTCAGCAATGCCAACGGCCACCACACCCGACGCAACGCATCGGCGGCCTGACGGATAAGCGCGAATTGTCCGGCAGCCGCGATAGTTGATGCCGCCCGCACTGGTATGCCGTGCCCGTGCAGGCGGCGCGCCGACCGTCCGCCGTCCAGGATGCCCGACGCCACGGCCACCGCGGGATGGCCGGTGAGCACCAATGCGCATTGTGCGGCAAACACTTTCGGCAGGTGGGCGCAACCCAGCCGCCCCGGATGCCGGGCCGCGAGCGGCGCCGCCGAGGTGCCGTAGTCGTATTGCTGGCGCAGCCATCCGCGCACGGTCGCGCGCGGTGCGTGGCGGACAATCGAAAAGGGCTGATAGCGCACGGTTTTTCCGGTGGCAAGCAGTCGCCACACCAGGTCGACATCCTCGCCGAAGCGCAAGTCTTCGTCGAATCCGCCGATGGCCTCCAGATCCGAGCGGCGAACCACCAGCGCGGCGGTGGGCACATAGCGGACCCGGCCGTCGTGGCGCACCGTAGCCGGATCCGGTCCCATATCCAGGCTCGAACGGTCCATCTCGGATCGCCCGAGCGGCCCATCGGGCAATGATCGGATCCGTGGCGCGACGGCGGCCACCGACGGGTCGTCGAAGAGCGGGAGCACTTTGTCCAACCACCCTCGATCAGGGATGGTGTCCGAGTCGAGAAAGGCGATCAACGGGGTACGGGCAAGCCGCCGACCCGCATTACGCGCTGCCGCCGGTCCACGCGAATCACTGTGGCGAACAGCCGCTTCCGGCAGTGGTACCGACGATCCGTCATCGACGACGACGCGATGCGGCAGATCCGCAGTCGCGGCGAACAACCGCTCGAGGCCGACCGGATTGTTCTTCACCGGCACGACCAGGGTCACATCATCGTGGGTAAGCGCTCCCCCATCCGGTACCGGGTGCATGATTCCGGCGTCCAGCATCCGGCGGGCCAGCGCCTGCTCGTGCGGCCGTGCACCGACCGGCTCGCCTGCCGACCACGCATCGACGCACTCGACCCCCGCCGGACCGAGGCGAAGCAGCCGCAGCGGTGCACCGCCCACTAGGACCCGCCCGCCTTGAAACCGGCGCACCCGCGTATCCAAGCGCAGCCGGACCGTCACGACATCGAACTCGATCAGTGCAGGCCCGCCACGGGACTGGTATCGCAGGCACGGTCCGGGATGCGGCCGACGGACGGCAGCCCGAGTGTCACCGATCGCCTGCCGGTGCGGGAATGATCCTTATCCGGGTACGGCGGTGCGCCCGCCGCGGCGAGCGCCAATTCGGCATTGCCGCGCACACATTCGGGGTCCGGGCCGTCCAGCGGCAGTCCGGTGAAGAACTTCGCGGCCATGCAGCCGCCCTTACACGCATCGTACGCCGAGCACGATACGCACGCGCCGCCCGTCTGTGGCTTGCGCAGCTCGGTGAACAGTTCCGAAGTGCGCCACACGGTTTCGAAGCCACCCGGCTCGCGGACATTGCCCGCGAGGAATTCGTCGTGGATAGCGAACGGACAGGCGTAGACATCACCGACGGGATCGATCAGGCAGACCACCCGTCCTGCACCGCACAGATTCAAACCGGGCAGCGGTGTCGAGCCGAGGGCGTTGAGATGGAAGAACGAGTCGCCGGTCAGCACCTTTTCACCATTGGCGACCAGCCAGTCGTAGATCCGCAGTTGCTGGTCCGTGGTGGGGTGCAGGTCGTTCCAGACATCCGCGCCCCGGCCGGACGGTCGCAACCGGGTAATGCGCAGTTGGGCGCCGAATTCATCTGCGATGGCCTTGAATTCGTCGAGTTGGGCCACATTGTGGCGGGTCATGACCACCGAGATCTTGAAGTTCTCGAAGCCCGCGTCGGCGAGATTTCGCATGGCACGGTGGGCCATGGCGAATGAGCCGGGACCCCGGACCGCGTCATTGACCTCGGCGGTGGCGCCGTCGATGGAGATCTGGACGTCCACATAATCGGTGGCCGCGAGCCGTCGCGCACGCTCGGGGGTGATCCGAACTCCATTGGTGGAGAATTTGACTCCGACCTGGTGGTCGATCGCGTAGTCGAGCAGTTCCCAGAAGTCCGGCCGGATGGTCGGCTCACCACCGCCGATATTGACGTAGAACACCTGCATACGCTGCAGTTCATCGATTACCGACCGGCATTCGGCGGTGCTGAGCTCGCGTGGATCACGTCGCCCCGACGAGGACAGGCAGTGCTCACACGCCAGATTGCAGGCGTAGGTCAGCTCCCAGGTCAGACAGATCGGCGCGTCCAGGCCGTGTTCGAAATGCTCTACCAGTTTCATGATCGTTCCTGTCCGCATTCGAGCGTCCGGGGCCGGATGGTGCCCGCCTCGGACAATCCGGCAAGCGCACGCAGATAGCGGTCGTGTTCCGCCGCCGGGACCCGGGCCGTCGCGAGCGCGGCGGTCACGTCGGGCTGATGTGCCAGCTCCCGCACGACCGATACCAGCAAGGGAGACTTCAGAAAAGAGAGTCGGCGCGTCCCGAAGTCGTACAGCAGGGCACCGAACCGTTCGGGCCGCAACGACACCGACGCCGCCAGTGCATACGGGCGGGCCGGATCGAAGGGCCTGGTCTCAGTAGACACCGCACATGCCGTCGATCGAGACATCCTCCACCAGCAGGTCCGCTTCGACGGCGGTGTCGTCGTCGGTGCGGGTAGCGGTCGGCTCGGTCTCCACTCGGCGCATGACATGCTCCTCGATATCGAAGGTCGGATCTGTGATCAGGAGCATAATGTCACCGAGTGTCGAAATGGAAGGGCAATGACCGTTCAGCGGGCGGCCGCGCAGCGCAACCGGCGCGGAAGACGCCCCTCGACCAGTGCGATCGAACTGGAACATGCCGCATTCGAACTCTTCGAGCGCAATGGATTCGACGCGACCACGGTCGAGGACATCGCCGCCGCGGTCGGCATCACCAAACGCACGTTCTTCCGCTACTTCGATTCCAAGAACGATGTCGTCTGGGGTGACTTCAGCGAACAGTTGCGGGTGATGCGCGAGCGGTTCGCCCGCTGTCCCGCCGACCAGCCGATCATGGATGCGGTTCGCACCGTGGTAGTGGATTTCAACCGCTTCGACGCCGCGGCACTGCCCCGACACTGCCAGCGCATGCGCCTGATCCTCACGGTTCCGGCGCTGCAGGCACATTCGACACTGCGGTACCGCGAATGGCGCGACGTCGTCGCCGAATTCGCCGCCACCCGGCTCGGGGTATCGCCTCGGGACCTCATTCCGCAGGCCCTCGGCTATTCGGCACTCGGCGTCGCCATCGCCGCATACGACACTTGGCTCGCCATCCCCGGCACCGATCTCCCCGCCACGCTCGATCGCGCATTGCGCGGCCTCGCCAGCGGATTTGCGCACGCCGAATAAGATTCGACGACATGCCCAGCCCGCGCACAGAGCTGATCCACGAATCGACCTAATCCGCATTTTTGGCGAAAGCGCGCTGCCAGATCGCATGGTCGGTCCGCGGCCCGCCCGGGGTGTCCGCGCCGTACCGGGCGATCTCGGCCGGGAGATCGAGTGGCCGAGTCGGCGCGGTCATCTCCGCCAGCGCCGGCCCGACCGCCGCATCCGGCACCAGCCAGCACACCTCGAATTCGATGCCGTCGGGATCCGACCCGTACACCGCCTTCGTGCACCCGTGATCGGAGGCTCCGGTCAGCGCCGCGACGTCTCGCAGCACATCCCTGACTCGCCCCAGTTCGCGCAGCGTATCCACCTCCCAGGCCAGGTGGTAGAGCCCGACCCGGCCGGTGCGGTGCGCGCCGGCCGGATCCGACGACTGGAACAGCCCCAGGTCATGGTCATTAGCCGAACCCGCGGCCCGGAGGAACACACCGCCGGGGAATTCGCCGATCCGCCGGAACCCGAGCACCGCACCGTAGAAGGCAGCCGAGCGCTCCACCTCGGAGACGTACAGGACGGCATGGTTCAGTCGCTGAATAGGCATGGGGGCGGCTCCTTTTCGACATGGTCGTTGCTATGAGCCGACCATGAACGCGCACCCACCACAAGAGACCCGCCCACCGGGTGGTCGATATCCCGATTCCGGAGTTCGCCGGGCATAAACTGGGAAGCCAGCGCGGTAGCACCGCGGACCAACGACACCGAGCAGCACATGGCCGACCGCGATCCCCTGGCAACACAGACCAACCGGCCGCCGGATATCGGCAAGGAACTGGCAGGCACGGGTCTCGACGATCCGCAGCTGGTCGGCCGTGGCGGATTCGGTGTGGTCTATCGCTGTCGACAGCAGGCATTACACCGCGACGTCGCGGTCAAAATCCTCACCTCCGGTGAGTTCGAGTCGGAGAGTTCCGAACGATTCTTACGCGAGCAGCAGGCGATGGGCGCGCTGTCCGGGCATCCCAATATCGTGCACATCCTCGAGGTCGGCACCACCCGCAGCGGACGTCCCTATCTGGTGATGCCGTATCACGCCCGTGGTTCGCTGGAGGACCGTATCCGGACTGCGGGGCCCTTACCGCTGGCGGAGGCATTGCGAATCGCGATCAAACTGGCGGGCGCCCTCGAGACGGCACATCGGGCCGGGATACTGCATCGCGATATCAAGCCGGGCAATGTCCTGCTGACCGACTACGACGAACCCCAGCTCACCGATTTCGGCATTGCCCGCGTCACGGGCGGCTTCGAAACCACGACCGGCGTGGTCACCGGCTCCCCTGCATTCACCGCGCCGGAGGTCCTGCAATCGGGCGACTCGTCGGTGGCTTCGGACGTCTACGGACTCGGCGCGACCCTGTTCTGCATGATCACCGGCCACGCCGCCTACGAACGCCGCGCGGGCGAGCAGGTGGTCGCGCAATTTCTGCGCATCGCCGCCGAACCGCTGCCGAATCTGCGCCCGGAGGGCATCCCCGACGACGTTTGCGTCGCCATCGAGGCCAGCATGTCGCACAACCCGGCGGACCGCCCGCAGTCCGCTGCGGAATTCGGTGAGTCACTGCGCGCGATCCAGCGCGCCAACGGCGTGCCCGTTCAGGACATGACGCTGCCGAGTGTCAGGCCCATCGACACCGCGGTCCCGGGCACCCCGTCGAATGCCACCGCCGCGGCGTCGATCGCACCCGGGCGGACATCGTCCGCGCGGCCGACACCGGCCACTCCGGAAACCAAATTCCGCCCGACCATGTCCGGGCGCCGAATGGTCCAGCGAGACAGGCTGATCGACGCGATGCGAGCCGACCATCGGCGGCGTCTGATCGTCATCCACGCGCCCGCGGGGTTCGGCAAGAGCACCTTGGCCGCACAGTGGGCCAAATACCTCCACGAGGACCAGCAGGTGGCGGTCGCCTGGTTGAACGCCGCCGACGACGACAACAATGTCGTATGGTTCCTCGCCCACCTGATCGAGGCGATCCACCGGGTGCGGCCGGAACTGGCACCCACACTGGGCCGAGTACTCGAGGAGGAGGGCGAGCAGTCCACCCGCTATGTGCTCACCACACTGATCAACGACATCCACGAACAGCGCGAACGAGTGGCCGTGGTGATCGACGACTGGGATCGGGTCACCGATCCCGACGCCGTGGCGGCCCTGCGGTTCCTGCTGGAGAACGGCTGCCATCACCTGCAGATCATCATCACCAGCAGGTCATTGGCGGGAATACCGGTCGCCACCATGCGAGTTCGCCATGAACTCATCGAAATAGATTCCACCGCAATGCGTTTCGATGAGTCCGAGGTGAGCTCACTACTGGTCGGGCTCGGCGGCTTTGCCCTGGACGACGACGAGGTCGCCGCGCTGCGCACCGGCACCGAAGGCTGGATCGCGGCACTGCAACTCGCATCACTGTCGCTGCGCGAACACCATGATCCGACCACGCTCATCGACCACCTATCGGGGCGACACCAAGCCATCGCCGAATATCTGGCGGAGAACGTACTCGACACCGTGGATCCCGAATTATTCGATGCCCTGCTGGCAACCGCACTGCCCGAACGGATTTCCGGTGGCCTCGCCGCGGCGCTGACCGGACAGCAGCACGGGCAGGCACTGCTGGAAGATATCGAACGGCGAAATCTGTTCCTGCACCGTATCGACGAAGGCGGCGAATGGTTCCACTACGACCAACTGTTCGTCGAATTCCTGCGCCAACGACTCGCACGTGACCGCCCCCAACGGATAGCCGATCTGCACCGCACCGCTGCCGCCTGGTTCGCCGAGCACGGCATGCTCAGCGAGGCAGTCGATCACGCGCTGGCTTGCGGCGACGACGATTACGCGGTGGACCTCCTCGAAACCCGAGCCATGGACCTCGTCGAACATGCCCAGCTGGCGACATTGCAAGGGCTGGTCGCCAAACTTCCGCCGCGGCTCACTGCGACCCGGGCTCGACTTCAGGTCGCCCTCGCCTGGACCTACGCGATATTGCGCCGTCCCACCGAACTGCATACCGCGCTGCGCTTGGCCCGGACGGCGCTGGACGCAGCACCCGATCCGACGCTCACCGCCGAAGCGGCCCTGATCGGCTGTTCCGAACGCGCACTGGCCGATCAGGTCGAGGGTATCGAGGCCGTGGTGACCGACTGCCTGAAACGTACCGACACACTGTCACCGTGGACGTTGTCCGCGGCGGCGGCTTTCGCGGCGTTTCTGGCGACCGATCGCTTCGATTTCGACCGAGCGCGAGCGTGGCACCACTGGGCCGCGCCCTACCACCAGCAGGCCGGCGGGACATTCAGCCTGGTCTACAGCCACTGCCTGATCGGCCTTGCCGAGCGCGAACTACTCGATATCGCCGCGGCGGAGCACAGCTTCCGCACCGCCCTCCAAATTGCCGTCGACGCCTCCGGCACCCGGTCCTACGCGGCGCGACTGGCGAGTTCGTTGCTCGGTGAGCTGCTCTACGAACGCGATGAACTCGACGCCGCCGAGCAGTTGCTCGATCAGGCCGTCGAACTCGGAATCGGGGGCGGCCCAGTGGACTTCATGGTGGCGAGCTACGCGACCGGCGCCCGCATCAAGGCGGTGCGCGGCGATCTCGAAGGCGCGGCGCAGCGGCTGACGGACGGCGCGAGAACCGCGAAGGCGTTATCCCTGCCGCGACTGGCCGCGCGCATCACCAATGAACAAGTCCGACTCGGCCTGACCACCGCGTCGACGGCCGCCATGGTTCAGCCGAGCAGCGATAGCGCCATCGCGATCATCACCGCCGAACTGGGCGAGAACTCCGCGATCCGGACGCTGCTGCGGACCGCAGACCCCGCACTGATCGCCACCGCCTGCGTTCGTGCTCGCGCGCTGCGCGATTCGATCGACTCCACCCGCCGACCGCGCGCCGCTCTCGACGCCGAACTCCTGCTCGCGTCCTGCCTCGCGGCAGCCGAACAGACCGACCAAGCGCGAGATACCCTCGTGCCGATACTGGCCACCTGCGCCGACACCGTCCTGATCCGGCCACTGCGCGACGAAGGCCCCTGGCTGCGATCCCTGCTCCGCGGACTCGAACACGATCTGCGCGAGGGCAATTGGCGCGACGAATGGCCGCAGGTCCCGCAAGCCTTCTTGGCCATGGTTCTCGACGACTGAATACAGGGTGCGGGCCGCGCCCCTCCCGCCCGGGTCCAACGCCCCCCAGCGAGCCGTAGCCGGGCATCTGCAGATCCGGTCGAACCAGGTGACCTTGCAGCGTAGTGCCTTGCCGACTGGCGTTGGGATCGGATCGACTCGTATCACCGGGTGCTGGGCGGATTTGGGGGGTTGTGGGCTTGCTCCCGGAGGCGGTTGAACTCGCGTCTCAAACGGTCGACCTCGTCGCTGCCGGTGGTTGGAAACCGCAGGAGGGGTATTCGGTATGTGTTGCAAATGCTGTCCTTCAAGGCATCTCGGGACAACTGCAGCGGATTGTTCTCGTGATATGCGAAGCCGTCCACTTCGATCGCGCATAGCGGCAGATTGGTTACCCGGTTGTAGACGACGAAGTCGATCGACGCGCGCCTGCGTACGAAGCCGCGCTGCCCCTCGGTGAGCAAGTGGGTGTCCGGCAGTAGATTCATCAGCAGCACTTGCGAAGTGACACTCAGTTCACGGTATTCGTCCTCGTGCAGCAGGTCCTCGAGCACGGTCTGCATGATCACTTCGGACCGAACCTGCCCGGTTCGATTGCGTAGCCGATTCGCCAAGGGGCGCAAACGCGCCGAATATTCCTGGTACAGCAGGTCGAAGACCGATACCACCGAACTGTCGAAAGTCTCCTTATCCGGATTGTGGTATCGGATGTAGCCGATCAGATCCCGTAGGTGGCGACTCCCCGGCAGCATGTCGTGGTTGGTCACCAGCACGAAGCGCCTCTTGGCACGCGACACCGCGACATTGACCAACTGCGGCTGGTCCGCGAATTCCAGTCCGCCCTTTCCGCTTTGACTGGCTTCCCCCTCATCCAAGACGGTGGTCATGACGATGGCGTCCTTCTCACGTCCCTGGAAACTGTGCACGGTATCCGCCTCGATCGCGGCGATGAGCTGGTCGGCTGCCTTATTCGCCTGCTTGCGGTAGGGCGTGGTGATGCCGATCTGTTGGTTCGGGAAGTCGGCACAGTACTGTGGCAGCACTTCTCGCCGAATCACATCGATTTCCCGCTGATTGGTGCGCCCACCGCCTTCGTGCCAGCGCATATGGTTGCCCGCCTCGGTTCGCGCCACCACCATGGCCTCGTAGCCGTTCTGGCTACTGGTGAAGGGGATGAGTTGTTCGTCGTAGAACTTCTTGTTGCAGAAGCCGATAATGGCCGGGTCGCAACGGTAGTGTTCCTGCAGCATGACGCGCGGCAACTCAGCACCGTACAGTTCGATCAGCGACGCCAGAATACTGTGCTGCTGACAGTCGTACGCGGGCGCGGGCGCGGGCGGACACAATTGTTCCGGCATATTGTCGATGAACTGCAACTGCCGCAGATCGCCGACGACGATCAGATTTCGACAGCAGGCCATGGCAATTCCCGCTGCGAGCAGATCCACCTGCGATGCTTCATCGATGATGAGATAGTCCAGCAGGCGTCCCTTGCCGATACTGCGCTCGAGCGAGTGGCAAGTGCTCAAGATGACCGGATAGTCATGACTGAACCGACCCCACTGGCTTCGATAGCCCTTGTCATAGGTGCGAGGCGCCTGCCGCGCATAGCGCTGCCGCAGACACACGCCGAGCCAGTCCACGGAAAGTGTTCGCTGCTCTTCCGCCAGCCGCTCGAATCGCGCCCCCGCCAAGGAATTTCGAACCTTATCGATCTTCCGCTCGAGCTCGGCGATCTTCTTATCGTAGAAGGCCCGTTGCAGTCGCAGCACGATTTCCACGTCCCCGGCGTCGACGTGCCGCATGGATCGGTATTTGAAGTACTTCCGCATTCGGTCCCACAGCAGTGTGATGCCCGTGGTCCGGACCAGTTCGGGATCGGTGTCGCCGATGTAGACGAGAATCTTTGCCGCACTCCAGCGCAGCACCGGGAGTTGGTCGAGTTCCGGCAGCTCGTGCCGCTCGAAGTAGCCATTGAAATGGCGGCGCTCCAATTCGAAGGCGGCCAGGCGCGAACGCAATTGCGCCAGTTCTCGTTCGGTGTCCTGCAGGCCGCGCAGGCGACGATCGAGCTCGACCAGCCTTTCCGCCGAGGGCGGTTCCCGTTGGGCGGATGACCGCAGGGCCGCGACGACCTGATTCCGCGGTGCCTGATTGCCGAGAAATTTCGTCCGTTTCTCTGCACGCCCGAGATCGGCCGCGACATATCCGAATCCCGCCTCAGCGAGCTTATCGCGGACGTTCTCCACCGCCGCGTTGTTGGACGACACCACCGCGACCGTCCGCGATTCGTCGACAAGGATATTGGCGATCAGATTCAGAATGGTCTGCGTCTTCCCGGTCCCCGGCGGCCCATCGATCACCGAAATCGGGTGGCGCAGTGCATTGTCGATGGCTTCGCGTTGACTCAGATTGGTGTGAAACGGATAGATCGGCGGCGACGGCGAACCCTTCCGCACATCGATCGACCCGCTCTCGAGAAAGCGATGCAGTGCACTGTCCGGATGCACGAATGTCAATCCCGCGAATCCCTCACGCAGCGACCGGCTTTCGTCCGGCAGCAGTGCGGCCACCGCACGCCAGTACTGCAGAACATTCGTTGTCCGCACATCGAATGCCCCATTGCGAACGAACTCGACTTGCTCCCCCGAGCGCACGGCGCACTTTCCGGCAGTGCCGTAGAACAGATGCCACCACACCTGCCCGGCCCCGGTGAAGTAGCGTGCCTCGGTGATGTTGTTCCAGATCTCACCATCGACCGCGACGCCCATATCCGAACCGATCGCAACGACCTGAGGATTGTCGAGAACAAGAACACGTTGCGCCGCAAACCCGTAAGTTCTCTGGCCTGCATAGGTCACGTGCACCCGCCCGCCATCGAACCGCAGGCCGGTAACCTCCTTGGTCTTGTCCTCGAACACCCCGTCGGTACCAATGAGTACCGCAACCTGACGCGGATCCATCAAATGCCCCCTCCCCGGCTACCTCAGCCTCCCGAGCGTACTGCCCGAAAAGGCAAGCGGGGCAGCTTTTCTCGCTGAGCGCCAGTCGATCGCTGAGGGTGATGATCCAGCATGGTTCGGTGGCGGAGCCGTTGATCGAAACCCCCGCCCCCGGCCGGACATCGGCGACAGCCGTGTATCCCGCAGGCCGGTTTCAACCGTTGCCTGCTCAGCCAGGCATGGAAGCCTCCGGCAATCCCACATAGCGGTTACTGGTCGAGTTTGTCTTTCGGCGTGAAGACCGGCCAGTTCGCTGGGAACGGCAGTTACCGCAGGTGGTCGTACCACACCGGGTCGCGCGGGCCCACTGACTTGTATCGGGTGCGCCACTGGTCGCCCGGCCGGTCGTGTTCGTCGATGCTCGGCCAGATGCACGATCCGTGCCGCGAGTGAGATCCTTTGCCCGACAATACCATCCGGGATTCCGCGGCCGTCCCAGCGCTCGTAGACATGGTCCAGCGCTTCCAGCGATTCCGGTCGCAGCCCGAGCCCCGATCCGAGCGCCCGGCTGGTTTCACAGCCGCTGCGCATCGCCTCGACGCCGACCGTCGGAAAGGCGTCGACCAAGGTCTGCGCCAGCCGCGGCGCGTCCGCGCCAGCCCACTCGCCGAATCCGGCCAGTTGCCTCGCGAGCACGGTCTCGTCACCCGGGTCGAGGGTTTTGAGCGCGGTCTGGACGGCCACGTCGTCGCCGAACAGCGCGGCCAGTTCCGGCGCGTACGAGGTGCACCCCACCGAGCGCAGCAGCGCGGTCTCGAACACGGTCCGACACAGCACGGGATCGCTGTCCGGGAGCGCACCGGCGAACGAGGTGGCGACCGCGCACATGCGCAGCCCCTTCTCGAAGGTCATGCCCGCGGCCGGATCCGTGGTGAGCGACAGGGCCGCAAGCACTTCGGCCACCCGCAGCGGCGGTTCCTCGGCACGCGGCGCCGCGCCGGGGGAATCGATACCCATGTGTCCGTCCTCCCGATTGCTTGTCTGTCCGATGATCTCCCCCCCCCCCCGCCGGGGTTCGTCATCGGTCGAACAGCCTAGGGAGCCTTTCATCCGACGATCCCGCACACGGGCGCGCGAAACCAGGTGGAGATGGCACCACGGACGCCGGGGATCGCGCCGATGACCGCCTCGATTTCGGCCGGGTAGATGTTCACCCCATCGGAGACGACCATGTCGCTGGCTCGTCGTTGAGACACAGATAGCCGTCGGCATCGAGGTAGCCGATGTCGCCGAGCGTCACAAAGCCCGCGTTGTCCACGTCGGTACGTTTGGCGTCGTCACCGTCGAGCGAATGTGAATCTCCAATAATTCGAGAGCGGACGGTATGGCGAATGTGCGGTGCGGGGCGTTTCGACCGCGCCGACACCACGCTGGCATGATGAACAGGTCGCGGCCGGTCCCGGAACCGTCCTCGAAACCGGATGTCGCAGAGGGGAGAGCGGATGACCGCCGAACCGGCCGCTCCCGCAGTCGAACGAAGGACGAGGCCGCGCAACCGGCGCCAGCTGATCATCGCTGCGGCGGCCCAGCTGTTCTACCGGGACGGGTTCGATCACGTCGGCATGGGAGACATCGCCGAGGCCGTCGGCATCGGCCCGTCGGCGCTGTATCGACACTTCTCCGGAAAGCAGGATCTGCTCACAGCGGTCATCGACGCCGGCTTCCAGCCAGTGGCGGCACTTATCGACGAGATCGACCTGCGCGACAGTTCGACGACACTGCAGCGCCTGGGCGAACTGGCACTCGACGAGCGCTACGTCGGAGTGCTGTGGCGCCGCGAATCGCGCTACCTGCCCCCTGACGCGCGGGCTCGCCAGCGCGGCGACCTGTTCCGGATGTCAGCCCAGCTCGCCGACAAGGTCCGTTGCGCCCGAACAGATCTCGGCACCGATGCCGCCGACTTGCTGGCCTGGTCACTGCTTGCGGTGCTGGCCAGCCCGTCCTTCCACCGCCTCGAGCTGCCGCGGGCGGACTATGTGCGCCTACTCGCCGAACTGGCCGCCACTGTGCTCGACACCACCGTGCCAACCGGTTTCAGCGCCGGTGACCGCTACACCGGATCATCGAACCTGCTGCCGTTTTCTCGCCGCGAAGCGCTGCTGACCGAGGCCGTTCGAATGTTCGCGACCTACGGCTACGCGGAGGTCGGCATCGAGGACATCGGCAAAGCCGTCGGCGTCACCGGACCGAGCATCTACAACCACTTCTCGAGCAAGCTCGACATGCTGACCACCGCGTTCGACCGCGGTGGCGCAGCCCTGCTGCTGGACCTCTCGCCCGTTTTCAGCGACGCCACCGATGCCGGTGACGCATTGGGCCGGCTGATCGGCGACTACATCTCGTTCTGCCGGGCACACCATCACCTGATCGGCCTGCTGGTGACCGAGGTCGATCACCTGCCAGCCGAACACCGGCAGCGTGCACGCCAGGTGCAGCACGACTATGTCAGCGAATGGGTGCACCTGCTGCGATCGGTGGTTCCGGAGCTGGACGCCCCGACCGCGCGCATCCGTGTCCATGCGGCCCTGGCGGTAATCAACGATGCCGCGCGCATGCCGCACCTACGTACCAGCGCCGATCTCGGGCCGGTGCTGAACTCCCTGTCTCTCAGACTGCTCTCCGTCGAGCGATAAGTGAATTACCGGAAATCAAAGCTCCCACCTGGCTTCCGGATGCTCGTCCGGCGACGCGCAATACTTCCCGAACTTTCGAGTGCAATCCGCGCCCGGCAAGTCCCTGCGCACAGGGCGGCGGACTCCTCGATCCACAGGGTGCCGGTGTGCCCAAAGCCACCCTTCGGTTGCCGCCGCTGCCGACCAGCTCGGCGCGCGGATCGCCGACAGGCTGACCGGCGGTAGCCGAGTGAGACCGGCTTTGGCCACAGCGTCCTTGCACGGCCGGTTGCCCGCTCGAACACCGTCATCCAGCGACCGCGACCAGCGGCTCGACACCCAGCAATGCGGCCGTCCGCGCATAGACGGCACGGGCCAGGAGCGGATCCTGTGCCTGTCGGGACGGCATCGCGGGGCGGGACTCGGAGAAGTAGCCCCCACTCGGCTCGGGCGCCGGGGTCGCTTCCGCGAGGTGGACCACAGTCCGGATGCCCTCGGCCGGGGTGATGGCGAACGGCTTGAAAAGCGGTGCAGTCCACCGCATGAGGCCCCCGGCGCTGCGGTTGATACTGGTGTCCCGCACCATGCCGGGATTGGCGCTGTAGATGCTCATCCCGGCTGGCAGTCGTTGCGCCAGTTCGGAAGTTGCCAGCAGGCTCGCCAGCTTGCTGGTCGCGTAGACGTGGAGCTGGGAGTATCGCCGCCGCCACGACGTTCCGGTCACTTCGGGAGCCGTGCGGTCCAGGCGGCCCCGCTTCTCCACAAAGGTGGACAGATTGACGACTCGCGCATCGGCCTCGAGCGCCCCGAGCCCGATCAGGCTGTGCGTCAACAGAAACGGCGCGTGATGGTTGATCGCGTAGGCCCGTTCGAGCCCATCCTCGGTCTCCTCGTAGCGCGGGAACGCCGCACCCGCATTGTTGATCAGTACGTCGATGGACAGGCCATCGGCCGACATCCGCTCCGCCACCTCCCGCACCCGACTCATGCGGGACAGGTCCGCGACGTACGTGCGCGGCGGAATCGTCGGTGCACCAGTCGTCGTGCGGGCGGGGAAGCCCGCGACCGCCGCCTCGGCGCGGGCTCGATCCCGCCCGACCACCACGACGGCGTTGCCCGCACTCGCGAGATGACGCGCGGTGATCAGCCCGAGCCCGCTGGTGCCGCCGGTAATGACTACGGTCTTCGGATACGTCACGTGACCCTCCTTGGTTTGATGGGGATTTCGAGTAGGCCGGATCCACGGCCATGTCAGCTCACTTTTTGATACAAGGTGACGACGGCCGCGCCGCCGAGACCGATGTTGTGCTGCAACGCGACTCGCGCGTTGGGAACCTGCCGCGCGGCGGCCTGCCCGCGCAGCTGCCACACCAGCTCCGCGCATTGCGCCAGGCCGGTTGCGCCCAGCGGATGCCCCTTCGACAGCAGACCGCCCGACGGGTTGGTCACCACCCGGCCGCCGTAGGTGTTGTCACCGTCGGCGATGAACTTCTCCGCCGTGCCCTCCGGGGTGAGCCCGAGGGATTCATAGGTGAGCACTTCGTTCGTGGTGAAGCAGTCGTGCAGCTCGACCACCGGAATGTCGATCGGATCCACTCCGGCCGCCTCGTAAACCTGTTGTGCGGCAAGCTTGGACATCTCGTAGCCGACAATGGTGATCATCGATTGGTCGCTAAAGGTGGACGCGCGGTCGGTTGTCATCGTCTGCGCACCGATCACCACATCGGCGCGCAGCCCATGCTGGCGTGCATATTCCTCGCTCACCAGCACCGCGGCCGCGGAGCCGCAGGTCGGCGGACAGCATTGCAGCCGGGTAAGCGGGCCGTAGATCTGCGGCGAGGCGAGCACCTCCGCCTCGGTCACCGGATCGCGGAACACCGCATACGGATTGTTGACGGCATGCCGCCTGACCTTGACGGCGATCCGCGCGAACACCGCCGGATCCATCCCATACTTCTCGGCGTATTCGCGTCCCGCGCCACCGAAGAATTGCGCGGCGAACGGCGCGTTGCTCGTCTCCTGCAACCCGTGTACGACCTCGGTGAAGGTGTCGAACGGTGTCGGCCGATCGATATAGGACATGGCCAGTGCCCCGCGCTGCATCTGCTCGAACCCCAGCGCCAGCACTACATCGGCGACGCCGTGCTCGACGGCCTGCCGCGCCAGGTACAGCGCCGACGATCCGGTGGAGCAGTTGTTGTTGACGTTCACCACCGGAATGCCGCTGGTGCCAACGCGATACAGCGCCGCCTGCCCCGCCGTCGAATCGCCGTACACGTACCCCACATAGGCCTGCTCGACCGCCGCGTAGTCGATCCCCGCGTCGGCGATCGCCGCCCGCGCGGCGCTCTCGCCCATGACGTCGTAGGTCTGGGTGCGGCTCGGTGTGGTGAACGGGATCATGCCGACCCCGGCCACGACCACTCGACCGGTCATCACACACTCCTCGATATGTCATTATTCATGATTCACTTTAATACTTGATCCCTCGACTTCCACAAGAGTCAGTTGGTAATTGACTCCATACGAGTCGATGATCTACTAGTGGTGATTCACTTGACTTGGTATCGCCACAACGACCGATGACCACCATGAACCGAGGTAGGGGCGTGAGCACACCATTCACGCCCAGCCGGGCCCGCTCGCGGGCATCCGAGCTAACGAGCCGCGGCCGGTCGCCCCGCTTCTACTCGCCGATCTCGGCGCGGATGTAGTGCGGGTGCAGCGTCCCAGGCAGTTTCCCGCGAAACAGTCTCGGAAAGGTATTTGTTCGGGGATTCACCGCCGTACGAACCGGAGCGGTTTCATAGCACTCATCAGCCCTGGGCTCACCAAGGGCGTCGAGGCCGCGCTAACGACAAACGCGTTGCGGCAGGCCGTCACTGGTACTCCCGGTCAGGGTTGGACCGAAGAGGTGCACGTCGCCGACCGCAGCCCCGCCGCAACTGCTCAGCGCAGAGCCAAGAGGGAAGCCCACACGCCTCTGCGCGCCCACGAGCAGACCGACCCAAAGACGAGCTGGCGACCAGGCCGGCCAACAACATCGACGCGGTATTGCGATCTGTAAATCTGCTGTTCCGCCCGCTCCTGGCAGTGCGGGGTCAGGGGTTCGTTCATTAGCTCCACTTGAACAAGAGCCAGGTCCGGCAATAATCCGGATCCGGCCTATTCCAGAGGAACCCGGTATCGAAAGGAGATCGGCGTCAGTGCTGTGTCATCGATCTTCCACGGCTGAGTGATGACCGGTGTACCGCCATTCGTGCCCACTCCACTCGCTATGCCAGTTGGACGGAGGAGCGGAACGAGAAGTCTTGTCGCTCAACATCCCAGGTTGTCGTGCCCTGATTCAACGACAGGTACACCGCCTCACCCACGGCATCGAACAAGTACACCGCGTACCAGCCGTCCGTCGGCGCCGGGCTGCGAGCAGGATCGAAGTACCGGCTCCATGGCACCTCCGCCGGGGCCCCTTTGCCGCCACTACCTGACGCTCGCCACGCGGGCCGAATCGCGGCGAGTTCAGATCCGAGCTGATCCCGAATTACATGCTCCACCAGATCCTTACGCCGCTTCATCAACGCGCTCTTCGGATCCGGCGTGTACGCGGCTTGAAGTTTCAGGACCTCGTTCAAGGTTTCCCCCAGTGACATGACGAGCAATGTACTCGCCCCCGCCGACACAAACCGTTGACCCGCAACGGTTCTTCGAGAGTCAATACCGCTTCGGCTGACCCCATTGATTCGACGGACGCTCCGGAAACGCCACAGGATCATCACGGGGTGACACAGCGTCGGCGGGCGCGATCAAATCCAGGAAGATCCACTGCCCACCGGTCTCCACCGGCACCTCGATGCTCGCGATCCACCGACCATCCACCAGCCGATGCCAGGCCCGCTGAGTCGCAGGCATCTGTCCCGACAGCACCAACCCGTACTTCCTCACGGTCGCCGACACATCACGCGCAGATGGCACGCCATCACTGGAAAGGACGCGATCGATGTCGACGTAGACCGGCCGCGGCGGAGAGAACGGACGCCACACACTCCACTGCCGACGATCGAACATGTTTTCGAGTATTGCACACGCGCGGTAGCTCCGAGCCAGGCCGAACGGGATTGCCACGGTCGAACACGGTCATGTGGAGTCCCCGAAGCCTGCCGAAAGATCCCCCCGACCAGGCGATACGTCGAGGGGATTCAGTGGGCCTAACGCTGATCAATCCGAACCATCCCACGGCCGAGGGGCCGACGCTCCAGATCAAGCCGGTAGGCACGCACAAGGTGACACCGAGGGTGTGACCTGCGGTTTCGGTGGTTCGCTCGTTATCGGCATTCCTCGCACGCTTGCATGATCGGCGGCGCCGGAACACCCGACTCGATAGACATCCCGGTTGTAACCAGCGGAAAACACTCAATATGCGGCATCAGTACATGCTATGACTGGCTGTAGTGAGTTGCCCTGGGCCGATGGGGATTGCGGCCGCCTTGTACGGGATTGCGGACTCGCGCGAAATACAACGGGTTTGGCGTAGTCCGCTGGTCTGGGCAGTGCCGTGAGTCACGATTCCTGGTCGGCTCCGGTCATCAGGGCGAGCACGCTGTGGGGTGCGTCGTCATCGATCATGATCGTGTAGAAGCCGTCATCGTCTGCTTCTACGGCGGCGGCGCGGGTGTACATGCTCCGTTCGTGTTCAACGAGCGCGGCCTCGGCATCGTCCGGGTGCGCGGCGAGGGCCCGGCCGAGCTCGGCGCCGTCCCGCATGGCCAGGTTGGCGCCTTCGCCGTTCGGCGCCCGCAGGTGGGCGGCGTCGCCGAGCAGGGTCACCCCCGGTACACGGTCCCAGCGGTGCCCGGCCGGCAGCGTGAAGATGGGGCGCAGGACCGGCGGGGTGTCGCTGTCGGTGAGCAGAGCGGTGAGTTCAGGGGCCCAGCCATCGAACTCCGTCACGACCCGCGCGGTCAGGGCTGCGGCATCGGTGGTGTCGAGGTCAGCGAACCAGCCCCGGGGCTTGCGCAGCTGCGCGTAGGTGTGCAGGGTTCCGTCGCCCTCCCGATGGGCCAGCAGCCCCCGTCCCGGCGCGAGCGCGAACATTGATCCGCCACCGACCGCTTTCGCGGAGGCCGGATGGCGAGTGTCGCCATCGAACAGAAACGTCTCGATACTGCAGACGCCGAAGTAGTCGGGGGCGGCTCCGGACAGCACCGGGCGCACCCGCGACCAGGCGCCGTCGGCCCCGACGAGCAGACTCGCGACGACGGTGGTGCCGTCGGCGAAGCCGACCTCATGGCGGCCCTCGCCCAGGGGCCGCACGCCGGTGACCTTGTGCCCCCAGCGGACTGTGCCGGCGGGTAGCGAGTCGAGCAGCAGCTGCCGCAGCGCGGCGCGCGGCACCTCGGGGCGCGCGCCGGTGCCATCGTCGGGCAGGTCGAGCAGCACGCTCCCCGCCTGGTCCAGGACCCGATAGGTCTCGCGGCCCGGCAGGATCAGCTCGCGGAACTCCTCGGTCAGGCCCGCCGCCTCCAACGCGGCCTGACCGTTTTCGGGGTGGATGTCGAGCAGCCCGCCCTGACGGCGCGCGTCCGGCGAGGGCTCGGCCTCGTAGACCGTCACTGCGATGCCGTGCACATGCAGCACGCGGGCCAGCATCAGACCGCCCAGGCCTGCTCCGATGATCGTGACCGGTGTCGTCATGGTCTTCCTCCCACGTCTCCGGATCCTCAGCGAATCCAGATTGGATCGTCACTCCAAACACGTTAACACGAGATTGGATCAACGATCCATAAGTGTCATACTGGCCATATGGTGAAGAGAACCGCGGCGGGTTCTGGGCGGAGCCCGCGGCGCACGGACAGCCTGTCCAGGGAGCTGATCATTCGGGCCGCGACCGACCTTCTGGACGACGCCGGCGAGCCCGGTCTGACGCTGCGCGCTCTCACCATTCGCCTGCGCACCGGCTACGGAGCGATCTACCACCACGTCGCGGACAAGGGCGAGCTGCTCGCGGCGGCCACCGACGACATCATCACCCGCGTGCTGGCCGGTGCGGTCAGCGATCCCGATCCGCGCGAAGCCCTGCGTCGCCTCGCTATGGGCCTGTTCGACGCGATCGACGCACACCCCTGGGTCGGGGCGGAACTTTCCCGGCAACCGTGGCGGCCCGCGCTGGTGGACTTCTACGAGAGCATCGGCAGACTACTGGACGCCCTCGCCGTCCCCGAGCATGCGCGCTTCGACGCGGCTGGCACGCTGGTGAACTACGTCCTCGGCGTCGCCGTGCAGAACGCCGCGAACGCCCGGCTCCGAGCCGGCAGCGATACGGACCGAGCGGCCTTCCTGGACAACGCCGCCGCGCAATGGGCGCAACTGGACCCCGGCCAGTACCCGTTCGTGCACGCGGCAGTGACGCAGCTGCGCGAGCACGACGACCGCCAACAATTCCTCGTCGGAGTCGACATCTTCCTGACCGGTATCTCAACCCTGCATTGAAGGGCCACAAGCGCCGCCGCCCCCACCTCGCATTGGCCGTCGAACAGGCACGTAACGAGGACCGGGTATCGGGTGCTGTACAGCTCCCGCTTGTCTCGTTCCGGCACACCTACACCTTCGCTACGGATGGCGCTGTCGTCGTGTCGGATTCGACGCTGCGGTTCCGTCACCGGACGGAAGTCGAGGCGGACCTGGTCGCTCATGGGTACCAGGTCCGAGACGTCCGGGACGCGCCCGATCGTCCCGGACGGGAGTTCGTGTTCATCGCCGAGAAGACGTCCTGAACCAGCTCCGAGGACCCACGCTATTCGGCATGAGCGCTCACTCGTTCCAGCTATGGCCAGCGCACGAGGGTGAGCGTGCACTCTAACCGACCCCCGACGACGCAGCCCAGCCCTATGCGCCGGTTGTGCCACACCGACTTCCGCCATCGACAGCGAGCAACGACAGCCACGAGCCCATCCGGAAGCTTATGCACGATATGCCGAGGCTGCGCGCGCTCCAGCACGTAAATGGTTCGGACTACTACCCGAATGCAACAAAGCCACAGGCTGTTGACCTGCGGCTTGCCATTTTGTGGTCCCAGCTGGTTTCGAACCAGCGACCTTCCGCGTGTGAGGCGGACGCTCTCCCGCTGAGCTATGGGACCGAAATTGTATTCGAGCGGGGCCGGAGTGGCCGTTCGAACGAGATGGAACCTTAGCACGCATCACCGGCGTCCCACCAAATCGCCACCTCGTGGGGGTGGGATCCAGTGAATTCGCTACGGATTCCGGAGACGCGATGGACGAATCCCTAAGGTTCCCAGCAGAACCGATGCTTCGATCGAGTGGCCGCCGAGTCGTTCACTCCGGCGAGGCGGAAGCTCCGGCGGCTCGACTGGCCCGCCGTAGATCTCGGGCTGACGCGTCACGCGGTCGACTGGATCCCCGACCACGTCAGGGCTGTGGCACCCCGATCGACATATACCGTCCCGGCGTCTCGATACCGGACTACAAGTCGCAGTGCAGACTCCACTCACCCCGTTGAAACCGACATGGGGTCCCGCTGCGCCGTATCCCGCCCCGATTCATGCCCCCGAACAACACGCGTGTGATTCCAGTTCGGGCCGTTCTACCAGCGGATTTGTAGGTTGCGGCGAACGTCGGCTAATGTTCTGTCTCGCACCACGGAGGGCAGCGAGCCTCCCGGAAGTGCAAATGCGGATGTAGCGCAGCTGGTAGCGCATCACCTTGCCAAGGTGAGGGTCGCGGGTTCGAATCCCGTCATCCGCTCGAGGAGTAGGGCCAGGCAGTATTCAAGCCTTCCCCCTTCGCACGGTGGAGTGGCCGAGTGGTGAGGCAACGGCCTGCAAAGCCGTGCACACGGGTTCGATTCCCGTCTCCACCTCGCGCGATTAGCTCAGCGGGAGAGCGCTTCCCTGACACGGAAGAGGTCACTGGTTCAATCCCAGTATCGCGCACCACCGTCTCCGCAGGTCAGCCCCGGTTTTCACCGGGGCTTTCTTGTTTTGATCGGATCGAATGTACCCAGGCGAAGTGAAGCGTCCGCTGCGTTCGCCGGGCAAGTGATCGTTGCGAGCCGGTCGGTATCTCCTCCAACTGGATCAGTATTCGGGCCGAATAGCGGTAGTCGGCGAAGCTACAGCCCACTCGCCCTTCGGATTTCGGGCTGGTAGGCGCTACGTCATTGCGGACAAGGAAGCCATCGTTCTCATCGGAACGCTGATGCTCAACCGCCGGTCCGCGCCCCGCCCCACCTACAACAGCCACCTCGATCTCCCGCCGCTCATCCCGGCGCGGTGTCCGATGGCGGATGTTCGGACTCGACGCGGCGGACCATATCGACGACGCCGGATAGGGGCCAGCCCCGGCTGATCGTGATCACTGTTTCGGCGAGTTCGGCACAGGTGTCGTCGACGGCTTTGCGGGCGCGGTCGCGTTGGGCGGTGATGGTCGCGAACAACAGGGCGGTGAGGGCGACCGAGCCGTTGAAGGCCTGCAAGGTGATCATTTGCCTGGTGAGGTCGAGTCCGGCGAACGCGGGCAGGTCGCGGTCGACGGCGAAGATGGCGACGATCGACGCGATGAGCGCGCACGGTATGGCTCCGGCCAGGTGGAAGCGCATGGCGGCCCAGATCAGGAACGGGAAGACCAAGAAGAGCAGATTCGCCGACACGGCCGTGGCCACTACCGCGACCAGGAATGTCCCGATCCCGAGGACCACGGCCTCGAGCACTCGCAACGGCGGGAGCACTTTCGGTATACGTGCGCGAGCAGCGACAAGGATGAGCGGCGCGATCAGCAGGACGCCCATCGCATCACCGGTCCACCACACCGACCAGGTCCCCCAGAAATTGGGCGCCACACCGGCCACCACCAGCGTCACGGCGCCGACCGTAGCGCTGATCAGCATCGCGGCGAGGGCACCGAGGAACACCAGTTCGAGTGCGTCCCGAACCGTGTCGAAATCGGTGCGGAAACGCACCCATTTGAGCAAGAGGTAGGCAACCACCGGGGCGACGGTATCCCCGGCGGCGATTATCAGGACGGCGGGCAGATTCGGCCCGATCAACGCATTGACCGCTAATGCGCCGAGCGTGATTCCCAGACAGGCACGCAGCCCCAGCAAGAACAGGCACGCCAGCGCAACCCCGGTCGGCGGCCATAGCGGCGTGACCTGTTCGCCGACCAGGGCCATTCGCAAACCTACTTCGGCAGCGACGAAGTACGCGACCGCCGCGACAATGATCCACAGCGCCGCAACAGCGTTACCGCGGAAACGGCCCACCGCGTCAGCTTAGAACCGATTTCCCGCGCATGATCAGCGAATATCGGCCACGGCCTGTCATCGCGATGTCAGACCAGGCGGGCGCGGAAAGGCCCGGGCAACCCCGGGCCTTTCTGTCGCGAACGGTCAGGACTTGCGGCCCCGCTTGTCCTTCATTTCGCGCATCGCCTTCTCGGCCTCGTCCTTGACCTTGTCGGCGGCGTGCTTGATGTCGTCCTCCGCACGCTGCTTCATATGCTGCTGTTGCTGCTTCATTTGCTGCGCCTCGCGACGTGCGGCCTGTTCGGCCTTATCAGCAGCCTCACCGAATTTATTGCTTCCAGACATCGAAACCTCCGTCTCGGTTCGCCGCGCCCGAGTTGAGCGCGCGCGTTCACGCGGCACATCGATAGCCTGAACTGCGGGCAGCGACCCTGGACAGCGGCGCTGCGCGTTCCATCGTGTCCATCGCGATTCGCCGATGTCAACATCTCGACGCCGATTCGGCGCCCGACCAGCGGATGAGCCGGGTTGTCGGCGGGCGGCACTAGGCTTTGGCGCACATGTCGAGTCGGGGTCAGGGGTGCAGGGTGACGGCGAGCGAGAGCACTGGACCGGATCGGGCCGTTGACGAGGCGGATCCCGAACTGCTCGACGATATCGCGGGGGATGTCTCGTTCGGGCTCGAGGAGATCAATGAGCTGCTCGGGGAATTGATCGAGATGCGGGGGGATCGGAAGCGGCGGGATGCGGAGATCGTGGGGTTCCGACTGGGGGTGAGCGGCGAGCCGCCGGAGACATTGGCGCGGATCGGAGCGCGCTACGACCTGTCACGGGATCGGATCCGGCAGTTGCACACCCGGGCGGTGTCGCAGATCCTGCGGGAAGCGCAGTTGAGTGGGCACCGGGCGGCGGGAGTGTTCGCGGCGCGGTATCCGGTGGGGACGCGCGATCAGCAGTTGGTGCGGGCGCTGCTGGTGGAGACGTATGCGACGGATACCGATCTGGCGGCCAACGAGCTGTCGTATCTGAAGCTGCGGTTGGCGGGACATGCGGGTGCGGATGCGAAGCGGATCGCCGGATTCGTCATGCAGCGGATCATGGCGTGGCAGAAGAAGACGAATCGACGATTGGCGAAGCTGCACAATGCGGAGCCAGTGGCGACCGGCGAGCTGAATTCCTGGCTGACACAGGTCGATTGGCCGGGCTCCGGAAAAGGCCCCGCTCCCCTGCCGATCGAATCGGCCCGCACCGTCGACGGGGATGACGAGGGGCGCGGACGGTTCTACCTGAGCAAGGTCGGGCGCGATATCGGGTTCGACTCCGCGCTGGAGGCCCGGCTGCTGCGGACGTTGAACGCGAGCGATCTGGTCGAGACCTTCCAGGAACAGCCGAGTGCGGTCAGCTATGAAATAGATGGCGCGGGACGGATTTTCCACCCCAGCATCGCGGTCCGGCTGGCCGATGGCCGAGTGGTGCTGATCGATGTCGAACCGCTGGGACATGTCGGCTTCCATGTCAATCGGATCAAGTCCGCGGCGGGCCGCGCGCACGCGCATGCCAATGGGTGGGGCTGGCTCGGGTGGACCGGCAGCCGGACCGGAATCCCAGATCTATTGCGGCACAAGGTGGATGCACAGTGCGAGAGCCGACTGTGGGAGCTCGTCGAGCGCGGACCGGTCTATTGGCCTGCCTTGCAGCAGCTGCGCGGCGAGATCGAATTCGAGCTGCTCGACCTCATCTCGCTGGTGCTGCGCAACGAATGGCGTTGGGACCGTGCGCCGTTCCGTTTGACCAATGGTCACTGATACTCCGCTGCGGACGGCCCGCCTCGCCTCAGCGCACGAACATCGCCCCGGCCAGAAATGTGACGATCAGCATCATCGCGCAGTAGGTGATGAGCTGCCAGTGGCCGATCGTCTTCTCCAAGCTGGCGATATTGGCGCGCAGCGAGGTATCGATGCGGTGATGGTCGTCGAGCTTGCGCTTGACCTCGGCCAGTGAATCCGCGCGTTCCTGTGCGGAGTCCTCGGCGCGTTCCAGGCGGGTGGTGAGCTTCATGATCTGCTTCTGCTTGTCCCGCACGGATTTTCGGGACAGCGCCAGGGTGGTGCGTTGGTTCACCAGTTCCTGGCGCTGGCGGGCGATGACGCTGGCCTGCGTCCTGGTGTGGCGTTCCCAGTCGGTCACGGTGGCCCATCCTCCTGTCATCACATCGCGGTAGCCCCACGCGATCTCGCCGCGCACCCAGCCGTACAGGAAATCGCGCAGCTCATAAGGTTCGCGGCGCGGCACGACGACTGCGCTGTTCGAGGCATCCAACATCCCCGATTCGATCCGGTAGTCGCAGGCGGGTGGAGCGAAGTCCGCGATGCCGAGCGCGGGCAGATGCGTGACCCAGTAACCGGACGGGCACAGCCAGAGCACACCCTCGCAGCCGGAGGAGCGCAGCCGAGCCGTGTGGTGCTGGGCCGATTCCCGATCCAGCGGTCCGGTGCGGACCTCGATGGCGAACTGCCGTGTACCGCTGCGCCACAGCACGTCCACCGGTATATCGCCGACACGGCGGTCCACCTCGGCGGCATCCGCACCGTATGCGGCGAGTCTGCCGCAGAGCCAATATTTCAGCCGCTGGATATCCCATTGCGCAGCGGCACATTCCGGACACGTGCAGCCGTATCCCACGCTCCGCGCCGATCCACTGACCGCGGGTGCTCCACCGTCGGTCCGGGTGTCCGTGACGCGACTGTCCGCCAATCCCAATTCGGCGAGCAGCGCCCGACGCCCGCACGCCCGCTCGACGCGCTGCTTCGTTCTCACGCGACCACACCCCTGCCCAAAACCACCGCAGATCAGGCGACCTACGCCATAGATCAAGAGTGCGCCAGCTTTGGCGCGCCCGCTAGCCCCCTATACCCCGCGCTCGGGTGCGCCACAACCCCGAAATGGCCCTCGACCAGCAGATGTGCGCTGTCTCACAAGCGATTTCGGTGCGACACACGAGAGCATTGCCACAGTAATTTCGATCGATTGATACTTGCCACCATTCCTCGGACACGGCGGGACACCCGGCGAAAACGGACCAGTGCCCGCGGAACGGAGGGACGAAAGCCGCTGCGCAATCGGACGAATGCCCCATCGCGCGGACGCCGCCGGTACTCGAGCCACGTGCCTACCGATCGACGGATAGAATCGGCGCGCCACGAGCTGAGTTCGGGGCGATACCTGCGGCGTGAGCGACGGGGCCGGGAGGCGGTAGCTTGCGTTGACCACGGAGGACCCGGGAGCGCCGCAATAGATGGGGAAGAAGGTATGGGATGGACCACGACGAGCAGAGCGGCGAAGCGATCGGCGCTATCTTGTCGAGTCTCGCAACGACACTACGTGAGGTGAGCAATAAGCTCGATGCGGTCGCCGCCCACGTGGACGATGACCGCAACCTGGCCGGTCGCCTGGCCAAGTTGGAGGCGTGGGCGTTCCGTACGGCGGAGGATGTTTCCAAGATCGGGTCGCGATTGGAGCAGGTCGAGACCGGGGCGGACGAACCGGGTAGCCCGACGCCGAGCAGCCGTCCCGAGCCGGTGCCCGCGAAGCGTGAACGGCGCGAGCCGATTCCGTCGCGCCGGGATCGCCTCGGACATGTCAATGGGCACGCCGACCACTTCGAAGCCGTCACCACACGGAACGAGACCGCAACCGGGTCCGACTCGGTGACCGGGCGCAACGAACGCCTGGACGCCGCGACCACACACATCGAACGCCTCGACACCACAACCGGCGGCAGTCCGCGCCTCAGCACCGGGACCACGAGCAATGATGCCGCGACCGGAAACAACGAGCGCCTGGACGTCGTGACCGGCCGCAACGAACGCCTCGCCGCGCCCGACGAAGCCGCCTCCCGCCCTGCACGGACCGAATTCACCGCGCCGATAGCCCGTAACGAACGCCTCGAACCCTTCGGTCCCGCAACACCGAACGAGCCCGTCCCCCTCCCCGCGCGGACGCCACAGCCCGTGCCGCCCGCCGTCCCCCCGAGCTACCGCAGCGAACCCCACGCCGGACCCACGACCCGCGGCGAATGGCTCGACTCGGCCACACCGGCCAACCTCACCGAATCGGCCACGCCCGGCTACACCAACCGCCTCGAGCCTCCGACCGCCAGCGACCGGCTCGACTACGGCTCGATCGGCTCGAGCAACGGCCGCCTCGAACCGCTCACCTCCCCGCCCCGCAACGGCTACGAATCCCCCACTCCCCGGCTCGATTCCGGCATGACCGCGCCCCGCGCCGAGGACAGCGGTGCAATCACCGCGGGCGCCCACCATGCCAGCACCAGCGAGGACACCTCCCACGTCGACAAACTGCAAGCCATGCTCGATGAACTCAAGCGCAATCCGAACGGCCCCTTCGGCCGCCCCGAACCAACCACCACCTCCGGCAACGAACTCCCCGGCGTGGACCCGACTTTCGCCGTCCGCACCGAGGGCTGAGCGCCTCCACGTCTCCGCACCTCTCGCACACCCGCACGGCACCCGTAGCGGCTCTACGCCGATATAGCAGGGTGCGGGCAGGAGAAACGGCCCAACGCCCCCTAGAGAGACGGCTGTAGCGCCGTGAGCGTGGTCCGGATCAACTCGCGCAGCCACCGATGGCCGTTGTCGGCGGTATTGCGCGGATGCCAAGCCATTGCGATTGCGACTTCGGGCAGTGGGAGGGGAATTTCGAAGGCGGATAAGCCCAATGCGGTGCGGGTCGTCGCGGTGAGGGCCGCGGGGACCGGGCAGATGAGGTCGCCGGAGCGGACCGCCAGCAGTGCGGCGGTCAGGTTGGGAACGGTGGCCACCACGCGGCGGGTGCGGCCGTGCAGGGCCAAGCGGTCATCGATGGGGCCGCGGGCGCGGCCGCGGCGCGAGATGCCGAGGTGGGCGGCCGCGGCGAAACGCGCCACCGTGACGCGGTCGGTGATCAGCGGGTGGTCCGGTGCGGCTACGCCGATCACCCGGTCGCGCAGCACGCGCTGCACGGTGGTCTCCGGATCGGTGTGGTCGATAACGCCGACCTCGATATCGACGCGGCCGTCGCGGAGTGCGGCGGTGCCTTCCGAACTGTCCGAGAGCAAGTGCAGCGTCACACCGGGCGCCTGTGCACGGACGGCCGCCAGCAGCGGCGCTGTCAGCTCGTCGATCACCATATCGTCGGCCTGCACCGCGAAACCGCGCTTCAGCGTGGTCGGGTCGAGCGCGCCGCGCGGGGTGAGCAGCGTCCGGCTCTGTTCGACCAGAACACTCACCTCATAACGCAATTCGAGCGCGCGCGGCGTGGGTACCAGTGTGCGGCCGGCGCGCACCAGCAGCGGATCGCCGAGCACGCGACGCAGCCGGGCCAGCGTCCGGCTCATCGCGGGCGCCGAGGTGTGCAGCCGCTCGGCGGCCTGCGTGACGCTATTGGTCTCCAGCAGCGCATCCAGAGCAACCAGCAGATTCATATCGACCGCGTCCACTCCTGGATTATCCAGAATGAAATGACTGATAACCAACATTGCGTCGGTGATAATCCGGCGCGGATCCTGCCATTGACGAAGACGGCACCCGCGCTGCCCGGTCCTCGAACTCTCCTTCGGCAGAACAACACGTCCGGTCCATACGCGCGGTGCTCAATGCGAGCGGTCACACTCTGAACCGGCTCAACCGCGAAACGCACACTCGCACTGAGCAAATCAATGGGCGGTCACAAACCGAGATTCGGCCCCACGCCCCAGCCGCTGTCCACCGGCCATACCTGCACCGGTTAGCACACGAGACCAAGAGCCATGAGACCACCATCGTCGCCCATGCGGTCATGGGCGACAGCAATATCGCATCTGAACACGCACCGCCCCCACTGCGATCCGACACCGCGACCGGACTGCCGCACATCACCGTCGGGGAAGATCCGCGCGGTTCCAGCGCATTACTGGCAATCGACCTCGGCAGCCGGTGCGGAAGAATCTCGGGCGCCACACAGCACTCCGACACTGGGCTGCCGCCACTCACGATGAATGGGGGCGCCCATGAACGGAACGCTCCGATTCGTGAGCAACCCCACCGTCAGCGTGATCGATGCCGAAATGCGTGAGAGCGACCGGTTCTACACCTTCACAACCTCACGGCGTGCGCTGCTCCGCGGAAACCTGCGGCGTCGCATCCGGCGCCGTAATCACCACCGGACCCTTCGGTCGATCCGCGAGCCCGCGGTACGAGGACGGCCGGATCGTGCGGAACCATTGCGCCGCACGGGTTCTGCGCGGCAGGCGGAACTTCAGGTCGGCGAGCATCTCGTCGAGATTGTGAATGGAGAACGGGGTGATGGCGGTACCGTGCGCATGGTGGCCACCGGTGCGTTCGGCCATCCAGCGCAGCCGCTCGTCGACCTGCCCGGCCATTTCCTGGTGGGGCGGCAGCGCCAGACGCCCCTGCAGCAGAGCGGCGGTCCAATGCGCGCCGACCTCGGCGCTCAGCGCGCTGACAACCGAGGAGTTGTAGCCGACGAAGCTCAGATTGGGGACGCCGATGGGCAGGATCTGCCGGTACAGCCGGAAATTGCCGTCGTCGTCGGTGAGCTGACGCTGCACATACGGGGTCAGGAACGGCACTCGCTGGTGGAATCCGGTGGCGCAGATGACGATGTCGGCCTGCACGGTCGTGCCATTGGACAGTTGCACGGCCGGGCCCTGCTGGTCGGCGAACATCTCGGTGATGGTGCTGTCCCGGTGCACCGTGATCAGCCCCATCCCGACCCTCTCGAAGAAATCCTCGGTGACCACGCTGATGGTGCTCTCGGCAATTTCCTCGAAGCGGCCCTCCGGCACCAGACCGAGCTCGCGCAGATGCGACTTCTTGGTGGCGAGTTCCTGGATCACGTCGAAGTTGCTGTCGCGGAAGGTGTACCCGCGGCCGTGCAGGAACCGCTCGATCCGATTGAGCTGCTGATAGCGGAAATGCGCCTCGCCGAACCGGGTCAGCATCATGCGCTCGTATGTCAGCCCACGGGCCAGCTTGCGCGGCATCTTCCACATCAGCCTGCGGGCGACCACATTCGTCGAGGCCGCGACATGGCTGATGGCCTCGGCGATATCGCAGGCCGACTTGCCATAGCCGACCACCACGACCGATTTGCCCCGCGCCCACTCGACATCGAGGAACTCCGAGGCGTGGCCGATCTGCCCGCCCGCCTGCCGGAACCGGTCGGCTCCGGAAAAGTCGGGCACCGCGGGCTCATTGAACACACCGTTGGCGATGACCAGATGATCGCAGGAGGTGCGGTGGACGCCGACGTGGTCGCGGATCTCCAGCAGCCAGCCGCTGTCCACCGGGTCGGCGGCGACCACTTCGGTGCCCAGGCGCAGGCTCTCGCCGAAGCCGTGATGGCGCACATACCCGTCGAGGTATTCCTGCATCTGCTGCCCGTCGGGCACCCGCGGATAGTCATCGGGCATCGGAAAGTCGGAGAAGTGATAGGTGTGTTTGCTGTTCTGTGCGCGCAGGCCGGGATACCGGCGCGTCGCACTCCACACTCCACCGACGTCCGGGGTCCGGTCGAATACCTCGACCGGAAAACCCTCCTGGCGCAACACCTTCGCGCAGGCGAGGCCTGCGATGCCCGCACCTACGATCGCGATGCGGTTCCCGCTCGTCATGGCACGGAGATTACGTCGCTCACGCGAATGCGGCAAAGCCTCGGTGCGATTTCACGAACCTTAACGGGGGGTGACTAGAATCCTGGCCTTGCCCCGCGGGACGGTGGTGATATTGCGCACCTTCCCGCGTTCGGGCTTCGCCCCCGCCGGCGCGTCCAGGCGGTACCGGGACAGGATCTCGCGTAGCACCGTGGTGCCCTCCATCAGCGAGAATCCCGCACCGATGCAGCGGCGCACCCCGCCGCCGAAGGGCAGCCAGGTATTCGGCTCGACCTCCCCGTCGAGGAAACGGGACGGGCGGAAGGTCCAGGTGTCCGGGTAATTCTGCGGGCTGCGGTGCGCCAGCAGTATCGAGCAGGCGACCACGGTGCCCGCGGGCAGATCCCAGCCGCCGATGGTCATATCCCTGGTGAGTTTGCGGACCGCGCCCGGTATGACCGTACGCATCCGCATCGCCTCCTTCATGACGGCCTCGAGTGACTTGTCGTCCTCGGCGCGGACCGCTTGGTGGGCCTCGCGCTGTACCTCCGGATCGACGGCGAGTTCGTACAGTGCCCAGGACAGCGCGGCGGCCGTGGTCTCGTGACCGGCGAGCAGCAGGGTGATGAGTTGGTCGCGCAGTTCGGCATCGGTCAGCGGTGGTTCGTCGTCGAAATCTCCGCCCGCCTGCAGCAGCCGCGATAGGACATCTGTGCGTTCGGCGAGGTCGGGCGCGGTGCGCCGGGCCGCGATCTCGGCGTAGAGCAGGTCATCGATGGCGGCCATATTGCCGTGGAAGGACTGCCACGGCGGGTACTTCTGCAGCGCGGGCTTCATCAGCCCGATGTACTGCAGCGGGCCGATGGTGACGATGCGGCCCAGGCGCGGTGCGAGCGCGGCGCGCGTGCGCTCGTCGGTGACACCGAAGACCACGCGCATGATTACCTCGAGGGTGAGCGCGTTCATCCGGTCGAGGGTGATCACCGTCGAACCGGGCCGCCAGCGGTCGACCTCCGCGGCCGCGATTTCCGCGACCAGATCGCGGTAACCGCGCAGTGCCGCGCCATTGAATGCGGGCATGAGCAATCGGCGGGCCCTGGCGTGTTCGCCCTCATCGGTCGTCAGCACCGAATGTTGGCCCATGATGGGACCGAGGATCTGGTTGCCCTCGCCCGCGTGCAGATCGCGCGGGTCGCCCGCAAAGATCTCCTTGATGTGCTCGGGGCGGGTGAATACGACGAGATTGTCCGCGAACGGCGGTACTTGCACCGAGAAGACGTCACCGTAGCGCTGCCGCAGCGGTGGCAGCATCTGCGCACGGTTGCGGATGTAGAGCAAGCCCTGCAGCAGCGCCGGGATCGGTGGGCCGGGTGGATAGGCCACAGTCTTCGTCTCCTCCGCATCCGGCGCCGGACGCATCGTTACGCCCGGTTCTATGCACTGTTCCATAGTTTCCGGGCGCGACGGAAGAGCCTCGGGCACAACGCCGGATCAGCGCAGGGCGGGCGCACCCGCCAATTCGACGGGAAGATCGTGCAGACCGCGGATGAGTATGCTCTCCCGCCAGCGCAATTCCCCGCCGTCGGCGGCCAGTCGCAGGTCCGGACACCGCTCGACCAGCCGCGTGATGGCGACACGCGCCTCCAGCCGAGCCAGGCCGGCGCCGAGGCAGTAGTGGATGCCGTGACCGAAGGCCAGGTGGCCGGAGGCGGGCCGCCGCGGATCGAAGTCGGCGGCGGCGTTGAAGCGCCGTTCGTCGTGGTTGGCCGAACCAAGAGCGACGAGTACCAGTTCATCGGCGGGAATTTCGATATCGCCGAGGGTGATCGGGGCGGTCGTGTAGCGCAGGGTCGCGACGTTCACCGGGCCGTCGTAGCGCAACATCTCCTCGATCAACGCGGGCACGTCCTCCGGATTGCCGTGCAGCGCTCGGTAGCGCACCGGATCCGAGAGCAGGGTGAGCACGGTATTGCCGATCAGGTTCACGGTGGTCTCATGGCCGGCGACCAGGATGAGGAACACCATCGAGGTCAGTTCGTCGTCGGTGAGGCGATCATCATCGGCTTTGGCGGCGATCAGGTCCGAGACCAGATCCTCGCCCAAACCCTCGGCGCGGCGTCGCGCGATCAACCGCTCGAAGTAATCGGCGATGGCTGCGGTTGCCTGCCGCATCTCCTCCTCCGTGGCGGTCGATGGTTCGACGATGATCCGCGACCATTCCCGGAACTCCGCGCGATCGGCCACCGGCACCCCGAGCAGTTCACAGATGACGGTAATGGGCAGCGGAAATGCATACTCCGACAACAGATCCACGCGACCGCCGTCCGCCGCCATCCGGTCGAGCAATTCGTCGGCGATCGCGAGTACGCGCGGGGCGAGCGCTTCGATCCGAGCCGGTGCGAATGCGGGCGTGACCAGTCGGCGCAGCCGCGCGTGTTCGGGCGGATCGGTATTCAGCAGGTGGTAGCTGAGGCGGGCATTCACCGCGCCGACACCGGTGTCACCGGTGGGCAGGCCCCTGGCCCTGCGGCTCGCCTCGGTGTGCGGGTCCTTGCGGATGCTCGGATGGCGCAACGCCTCGCGCGCGGCATCCAGATCCACCACCAGCCAGGCGCGAACGCCGCTGCTCAGCTCGATGGCGTGTACAGGGCCTTCGGCGCGAAGCTCCGCGTAGAAGGCATACGGTGTACGAAAGAAGTCCTGCGGCAGCTGTCTCATTCGATCGACCTTTTCCGGTTCGCGAGTTGTCTTGCGCCCCTTCGATAGTGGCACGCGATACCGACCTCGACCACCCGCGCCATCGATCGCGGCCGTATCTGGCCAAAGGATGACCGCCGTCCGTCTGTCGCGCGCGCCGCGTCCGACGAAAGGATGACCGTGGACCACTTCGCTCGGCACGACCGCGGCCGGGCCGATAGTCTCCGCAAATGGGACCGATTTCTCCTATCCTGCGCGGCGCCCGGATCGCGAATTCGTTGGCATTCGGGTTGCAGGGCTTTTTCTTCGCCGTCGTACTCACCGAACTGCCCCAGCAGAAGGATCGCTTCGGACTCTCCGACGGTCTGATCGCCGGTTCGGTGGTCCTGGTGTCGATCCTGGCCGGCGTGGGCAGCGTGGCGGCCGAGCAGGTGGCCACGCGCTGGTCCAGCCGGGTCACGGTGCGGATCGGGCTGTTCGGGATCACGGTCACCGGATGCGCGATCGCGATGGCGCCGAATACGCCCGTCCTGCTGATCACGCTTGGGCTGTACGGGGTCGCGGTCGGTATCGTCGACGCGAGCACCAATATGCAGGGTGTGTTCATCCAGCACGGGTACGGGACGTTCATCCTGTCCTCGTTCTACGCGGTGTGGAGCGCCGGATCGATCATCGGCGCGCTGTTCGTCTCCACCTGCGAGGCCCTGGATGTCACACTGCGCGAATCGCTGCTGACGGCGGCGGGGCTGGTCCTCGTGGTCGGACTGGTCATCGGTCCGCGCCTGCTCAGCGCGCAGGAGGCGGAGGCCGGTCCCGCGGAGATAGCCGAGAGCGAATCCGCAGCATCCGGAATGGTTCCGCTGCGCAAATACCTCGCCTTCGGCATCGCGGCCTCGCTCGTCTTCGCGATCGACCTCACCGTCAGCAACTGGTCGGCGTTGTATCTCAAGGAAGATCTGCTGGCCAGTTCGTCCACCGCGGCGCTGGCGCTGGCCGTCTATCAGTGCGCATCACTGACCGCGCGGCTATCCGGAGACCTGTGGGTGCGGCGGCTCGGCGGACGCCGGGTGGTGCGCGTCGCGGGCGCGATCGGTGTGCTCGGGCTCGCCATCGCGGTCGCCGCACCAGGGCCTGCGGTCGCGATCGCGGGGTTCCTGGTCGGCGGTTTCGGTACCGGCGTTGTCGCGCCACTGTGTTTCAGCGAGGCCGGACAGCTGACCAGCGGACGCCAGCTCGACGCACTCATCGCGCGACTGAACCTGTTCAACTATGCGGGCACACTCGTCGGCGGCGGGCTGGTCGGCGCGATTGCCGCCGGGTTCGGACATCGGATCGGATTCGTGATCCCGGTGCTGTTCATGGCGATCGTTATCGGACTCGCACGCGTATTCCATTCCCGTTCCGAACCGGATGAACTTTCCGCGTCGAACGAAGGCCATGCTGTACTGGACACATGAGCGAGCGGAGCGAGCGAGTCATATGCCAGCGCGCGTTGCGCATGCCGGAGCCGAGCGCCAGCGAGGCGTAGGCATGAGCAACATCCCAGTCATCGTCGACCGGGCCGGATTATGGGACGCCGAAGCCCTCAGCGACGTTGCGGCCGCGACCTTTCCGCTCGCATGCCCGCCGCACGCAACCCCGGAAGATATCGAGATCTTCATAACCGAGGTGCTCTCCGGTGAACGCTTCGGCGAGTACCTGACCGACCCCACCCGCATCGTGCTCAAGGCGGTCACGAACGGCGATATCGTCGGCTACGCGATGTTGCACTACGGCGATCCGGCCGACCCCGAGGTTGCCAAGGCGGTCGACCTGCGGCCGGTCGTCGAGATCAGCAAAATGTACGTGCTGCCGGGCCACCACGGGGCCGGGGTGTCGAAGGCGCTGATGAATGCCGCGCTCGAGCGCGGGCGCGCAGACGGTGCGGCAGGGGTGTGGCTGGGCGTGAACCAGGAAAACGTGCGCGCCCAGCGGTTCTACCGCAAGCACGGGTTCGAGCGGGTCGGCACCAAAACCTTCCTGGTCGGCAGTCAGTTGCATCACGACTTCGTCATGCGGCTGGTTTTCTGAGCCGAATCAGTCCAGGAATTCGATCAGCGCGGCATGGAAGGCCGGATCCACCACGGCCATCAGATGGTCACCGGGGACCACCCGCAACGTGCCGTCGGGTAGCGCGGCGGCGAGCCGCTCCGGCTCGGCCGCGAACGGGTCCTTATCCCCCGCCAGCACCAAGCTCGGCATCGTGATGTCGGCCAGGGATTTGATCGGCTCCTCGTCCAGTCCGGTCGCAACCGCCTCGATGGCGTCGCGATCGGCGCGCACCGCATCGGCGAGAATCCGGAACATCATCGCGATCGGCGGCGCGCCCGCACCAGCACCACGCATGGCAGTGCGCAGGTCGTCGATATCGATGACGCGCCGATCGACGCCGCCGCAGTCCAGCACCCCGGAGCCGATGCCACCGACCGCCAGTTTCGCCACCCGTCGGTCCGCGCCCGCTACCAGCAGTGAAATGATCGCGCCCATCGAATAACCCACCTGCACAACGCGATCGAAGCCGAGTTCGTCGTAGAGCGCACTGACATCGCGCGCCATCCCCGTCCACGTGTAGCGGGCCGCATCGTGCGGTTTCTCGGAACGGCCGTGCCCGCGCGCGTCCAGGGAGACCACGGTGCGCCCGACAGCCTGTAGCGCGCCGACCACGCCGGTGCCCATCCAGTTGGCATTCGTATCGGCGACCACCCCGTGCTGCAAAACGACCGGAATGCCTTCGCCCTCCCAAACGCGGTAGTTGAGCTCCAGTCCGTCCCAGGTCGTGAACTTCGTCATGTCGGGATCGTAGTGGTACCGATACGAAGGGTTGACACGTTCTATCTGTTCAGTCTTTACTGAACAGATCAGTTCTTGCGGAACATGCAGGACCTGGAACCCTCTCGAAGGAGTCTCAATGACCACCGCCGCGATCCGCACCGAGGGCCTGACCAAGCACTACGGCAGGCATATCGCACTCACCGACCTGAACCTGGAGGTCGGCCAGGGCGAGGTGTTCGGGTTCCTCGGCCCCAACGTTGCGGGCAAGTCCACGACCATCCGCATCCTGCTCGATCTGATCCGGCCGACCGCGGGACGTGTGGAGGTATTCGGCGTCGAGCCACGGGTCGGCGGTGCGGAACTACGCAAGCGCATCGGCTACCTGCCGGGCGAACTCGAGATCGAGGGCCAGCGCGGGGCTCGGCTTGCTAGCACTGGTCGTCGGCACGATCACGCTGCTGGTCGGCGCGGCCACCGGAAAGCGTTCGGTGACACTGGGTTCGGCGTCGCTGGTCGCGGTGGCGGGCTATCTCGCCAACAATCTCGGCGGTGACTTCGTTCGCAAGCTGTCGCCCTTCTACTGGGCCAATGGCGGCACACCGCTGGTGACCGGCTGGAACGGCATCCATTTGGTAGTGCTGGTGATCGTGGCCGCCGTGGCCCTGGTGCTGGCGCTGGGCGCCTTCGATCGCCGCGATCTGGCGGTCTGACCGACCCGAACGGGGCGGACCGACACGGTCCGCCCCGTTTACCGCTATCCGCGTCTTGGAAGGGATACTTCTCCGATGAGCACCACCGACAACGCGCAGACCACCGCGCCGACCGCGCAACAGTTGGCATTCGTGGAGGATCTCGCGCTCGTCCTCGAGCGGATGGGCCTGGTCCGGATGGTGGGTCGGGCCGCGGGGTGGTTGCTGGTCAGCAATCCGCCGGAGCAGACCTTCGGCCAGATCGCCGAGGCACTGCAGGCGTCCAAGGGTTCCATCTCCTCCGCATTGAAGACGCTGGTCACCATGCGCTGGGTGGACAAGATCTCCAAGCCGGGCGACCGCAAGGACTACTACGCGATCCGGCCCGGGGTGCTGCCGGAGCTGACCCGCCAGCAGAGCGGGATGTACACCGATCTCACCAATATGACCGCACGCGGGCTCGCACTTTTCGACGACCCGGATGGTGCCGACGCCGCACGAGTTCGGGATATGCACGAGTTCTTCGTGTGGATGGGCAAGGAGCTGCCCGCATTGATCGATCGGTGGTACGCGGACCGTCCGTCCTGAGCCGTCGGGCACGATCGGCCGGGCCCGAAATCGGCTGCGTGACAGGCCGGAATCAGGCGAGCAGCTTCGCCCGCAACGCAGCAACCTCATCGGTCGTGAGTTTCAGACCGTCGCGGACGTAGTTGTCGAAACTCCCGTAGGTCCGGTTCGCCTGGTCGAAGGCGGCGTCCAGCCACGCGGCCGAGACACCGTTGAGCGGATCGTTCGGGCTGGCATTGCGGTACTGATTGGACAGCAGGTAATCCTCCGTCACGGTATCGCGGTCGACGCCCAGGATGGTCAGCAGGACCGCGGCGGTCCAGCCGGTGCGGTCCTTGCCTGCGGTGCAGTGGAACAGGACGGCACCATCGGTGTCGATGATGTCGCGCAGCACCGAGGCGAAGGCCTGATTCGCCCCGGGCGCGGTGATGAACGCCCGGTACAGGTCGTCGCCGCCGGTGAGCGTGGTGACCAGGGTCTGCGGCGGGGCCTGGCCGATGACATCGACCCAGTTGGCCGCCGCACCCGGTGGGAGGCGGTCCGCGGCGATAGTGCGCTCGTAAACGGTGCGCAGATCGTCGACGACCCGCACCTGGTGCTCGCTCAGCACGGCCAGATCGGCCGGAGTCGCATTATTGAGCTGACCGGTGCGGTAGACCAGCCCCGTGCGCACCCAGTGGCCGTCGGTGGTGCGGTAGCCGCCCGCATCGCGGCCGTTCTGCACGCCCTGCAGGTTCAGCGAACGATCGAAGGTGACCGCATCGGCGACACCGACCGGATCGGCCAGTGCAATGCCTGCCAGCGGCCCGAAGGCGACGGTGAGACCGGCGGCCAGTGCCACCGGGACTCGAAGGGTACGACGGACCATGACGGCGCTCCGATCATCGACTGCAGGACTATTCCCCCGAACCCCTCTGGGCCAGAGCGACTACGCCGCGACCTCGAAGCGCGACAGCGCCAGCAGACGCGAAATCGCACGCAGGTACTTCTTGCGATACCCGCCGTCGAGCATCTCCTTGGAGAAGATCTCATCGAGCTTCGCACCGGAAACGGTCACCGGAACGCTCGCGTCATAGAGTCGGTCGGCGAGCACGACGATGCGCAGCGCGACCGCCTGATCGGTCACCGGATGCACATTCGAGATGTACACCGACGACACCCCGGAGATCAGCGCACCGTACTTGGACGGGTGCAGCGTACTCAGGTGCTTCAGCAGCGCGTCGAACTCGTCGAGCGTGGAACCCGCTGTGGCAGAGGCCCGTTCGGTGAGCAGCTCGGGCGAGGTGGGCTCGGGCGCGGGCGGCAGATCGCGGTGCCGGTAGTCCGGACCGTCGACGCGTACGGCCTCGAAGATCGAGCCGAGCTTCTTGATCTCGCGCAGGAAGTCCTGGGCGGCAAAGCGCCCCTCACCCAGTTGGCCGGGCAGGGTGTTGGAGGTTGCGGCGATCGAGACACCGCGCGCGGACAGCTCGGTCAGCAGCCGCGAGACCAGCATGGTGTCGCCGGGATCGTCGAGTTCGAATTCGTCGATGCACAGCACGCTGTTCGCCGCGAGCCGCTCGAGGGCATTGTTGAAGCCAAGTGCGCCAACGAGGTTGGTGAGTTCACCGAAGGTGCCGAAGGACTTCGGCGCGGGGGCGCTGTGGAAGATGGAGGCGAGCAGGTGGGTCTTGCCGACGCCGAAGCCGCCGTCGAGGTAGAGCCCGGCACCGCTGATCTGCTTCTTCTTGCCGAACAGGCTCTTCTTATTGGCCGCCTGGTGGATCTTGGCGACCTGCCCGGCGAAATCCTCGGCCTTGCGGACCGCGGCTGCCTGGCTCGGCTCCTTCGGGTCCGGAATGTAGGAGGCAAAACTGACCTCGTCGAACATGGGCGGTGGCACCATCTGGGCGACCAACTGGTCCGCCGGAACCTCCGGATGGCGATCGACAAGGCGTTCTTGCATGGTCGAAGCCTAATGACGTGGTGTGATCTTCTTTCATGCAGCGTATCCACAATGCGATCCAGCTCACAGGACTGAGCCGCGACAACCTGGCGGACCTGTATGCCTACCCCACCGATCCCCAGGTTCCTTGGGTTCGGGCCAATTTCGTCGCCAGCATCGACGGGTCGGCTACCAGCGGCGATCTCTCCGAGGGACTGGGCACCCCCGCCGACAAGACCGTCTTCACGATCTTGCGCGAACTAGCCGACGTGATCGTGGTCGGCGCCGGTACCGCGCGTGCGGAGAACTACGGCGGCGCGCGGACCGATCCGCAACTGCGGCGCGCCCTCTACGACCGCGGTATCGGCGGCCATCGCGACGGTGCATCGCCACCGATCGCGGTGGTCACCTCGAGCGCCGCGCTGGATCCGGGCGCGCGGCTGTTCACCGAGACCGCCGTGCCGCCGTTGATCATCACGACCAGCACCGCGCCAGCGGATCGCAAACAGCAACTCGCCGATGCGGGCGCGCGGGTCGTCGAGGCGGGCGGCGTCGCGATCACCCCGCAGGGACTGCTCAGCGCACTGGCCGACCTCGGACTGCAGCGCGTGCTGTGCGAGGGCGGACCGCATCTGTTCGGTGAACTGCTGGCAGCGGATGCGGTCGACGAACTGTGCCTCACCACCGCGCCGGTGCTCGTGGGCGGTACGGCCCGACGAATATCGCTGTCCGCGCACGAGTTCCGCATGCCGATGGTGCGCAGGCACATCCTCCTCGACGACGACGGCACGATGCTGACTCGTTGGACCCGCCGATGATCGTTGAGACAAGCGAACGCACCGACCGCGCGATACCTGCGCATGGACGGTCGCGCCGAACCGCACCGCACCACATCTACGCCTGCTTTGTGAAACAACCGCACGAACCTGGCAGGCTGTAGCGCATGCACTGGACTCGGGCCGTCGTGCTGGCCTCGACACTCTCGATCATGATCGCCGGATGCGGTGCGGGCCCTTCTGATCGCCCCGGCGTTGCCGTCGAGCGCGCGCCCCAGGGCGGTGCTGGCCCGCACCCGACCACGGCCATCGCGCCGCCGCCGGCGGCCGGTGTCCCCAAAACCGACCTGACCTGGCGCGATTGCACCACGCCGACGCTCGACCTGCTCGGTCTCGGCCCCGCGCCGTCCGGTCTGGTCCTGGACTGCGCCGAATACACCACACCGATCGACTCGACCGGCGGCGTGCTCGGCAACTTCCGCACCGGCGCCATGCGGGCCCGGCTGCCACAGACCCCGACCGATGTCGCGCCGCTGGTCATCACCTCCGGCGCGGACCGGTCATCCACCGCCACGCTGGCCGGGCTCGCGGTCGGCGCGGGCAACGGTCTGCTGGCCAGTCGCCCGATCGTCGCGGTGGACCGGCGTGGTCTCGGCACATCGCAGCCGATCGACTGTATGCCCATCGATGCCCGCCGCGGTCTGGCCGATAACGGGCAATTCGGGCCGGGTGCAAGCGATCCGGTCGACGCGGTGACCGGATTCAGCCAGGACGCCACCATCGCCTGCCGCGATTTCCTGCAGCCCTATGAGGGCACCTTCGACGCACCGCACGCCGCCGACGACATCGAACAGCTGCGCAGGCAGTGGCAGGTCGACCGGATCGACCTGCTCGGTTCCGGTAACGGCGCGAAGGTCGCGCTCAGCTACGCGCGCAAATTCGGCGACCATCTGGCGCGCCTGGTCCTCGATTCGCCGGAGGCCGTCGGGACCGACGCGGTCACCCGAACCGAACAGCATGTCCAGGGCGCGGAGGCGGCGGTCACGGCATTCGCCCAGCGCTGCACCGGGATCGGCTGCTCACTCGGCCCGGATCCGCGCGCCGCGATCATCGATCTCGTGCGCAAGGCGGGCAGCGGCGGACTGGGTGACATTTCAGCGAATGCGCTGCTGACCGGGCTGTCCGGATTCCTCGCCGGTCCGCGCGACCAATCCGCGCGGATCGCCGAACTGGCCGACGCGCTCTCGGCGGCCGGACGCGGCGATCGCGGACCGCTCGGGACGCTGATCCAGCGCGAATCCGCCGCCACCGCGGCCGACGGCCAGTTCGTCAACCGCTGCACCGATAACCAGCTGCCACCGAGCCCGACCAAGGCCAAGGAGCTCACCGATACCTGGGGCACGAAATATCCGGTCTTCGGCAGGTCGGCGGCGATCGGCATGATGGCCTGTGTCGCCTGGCCGGTCAGTGCCGCGCCGCCACTGCCGGAGAAGCTGGACCTGCCCGTCCTCATCCTCGGCGGGGTCGCGGATCCGATGGTCGGCGATGGCGGCCAGGCCTCGGTCACCGGTGCGCTCGGCGCCGCTGGCGCGCGTAAGGCCGCGATCGCCTGGCAGGGTTGGGGACATCCGGTTTTCGCCCATTCCGGTTGTGCGCAACGGGCTCTCGTCGACTACCTGAAGGAGGCCAAGCTCCCCGCCGACGGCACCGCGTGCCCGGCATGAGCGAGCCGAGCGTCGGCACAGCCCACTAGGGAAAATGACGAAGCCGAGAGATAGGGGCACGGTCATGATCCCCTAACGTCGGCGCGCCAGGTAGGTCCAGGCAACCGTCGTGAGCGGATCCGGTGTACCGTGCCCCAGTGTTACTTCGACAGCTCGAGCCTCGCACCGCTCGCACCACCGCCGAGGTGATCAAGTTCGCACTCTGGCCCCTCGCGGTCATGACTGTGCTCAACCGGGTCTTCATCAAGGCCGTCAACGGGTTCATCACCGATGACTTCAAACCGGTCTACAACGCCTCACTGGCGTTTCTCAACCACCGGCCGGTCTACACCGCGAACTACGATCTGGTGGATCCGCACTACCTGTATCCGCCCAGCGGCACCCTGCTGATCGCGCCGCTGGCGCTGATCGACCCGGAGAAGTCGCGCTGGTGCTTCATTCTGTTGAACGCGGCCGCCATCATCCTGGCCTGGTATCTGCTGCTCAAGCTGTTCAAGTTCACTCTCTCCTCGATGGCGGCGCCGATCCTGCTGCTGGCCATGTTCAGCTCCGAAACCGTCATCAACACACTGGTTTTCACCAATGTGAACGGGTGCGTGCTGCTGGCCGAGGTGGTCTTCATGATGCTGCTGCTCGCGCGGCGGGATCTGTGGGCCGGTGCGATATTGGGTTTGAGCATTGCGGTGAAGCCGACGCTGGCGCCGCTGGTATTGATCGCGGCGGCCCGTGGGCAGTGGAAGGTCTTCTATACCGCTATCGGCGTGCCGCTGGCACTGACCGCGATCGCTTGGCCGCTATCGGCCGATCCGGACAAATTCTTCACCAGGACCGCGCGCTATCTGTCCGATCCGCGCGACTACTTCAACAGTGCGATCGTCGGCAATGCCGCGTACTACGGGTTGCCGCTGTGGCTGACCTGGGGCATCCGCATTCTGATGGGCGTAATGGTGCTCATCTCGCTGTGGCTGCTCTACCGCTACTACCGCGACGATGAACTGTTCTTCGTGGCCACCGCCTCCGGCGTGCTGATGACCGCGGAGTTCCTGCTCAACTCGCTCGGGCAGATGTACTACTCGATGATGCTGTTCCCGCTGCTGATGTCGGTGGTGTTGCGCAATTCGGTAATGCGGAACTGGCCCGCGTGGCTGGCGGTATTCGGATTCATGTCCTACGACAAGTGGCTCTCCGACCGCTGGCAGGGGCTGGGGCGCAACGTGGAATACCTGCGGATCACCTTCGGCTGGGGCCTGCTGCTGATCGTCATCGCCTGCGTGCTCGGCGACCGGTACCTGGCGGCGCGGCGCGAAGGTCGGCTGCAGTCCGGGATCGATCCGGAGTGGATGCGGTCGCCGGAGTCGCCGGATGCGGTCTTAGTGGCACCGCACCGGGTCGCAGCGGATTCCGGCGCACACGCCGACACCGCCGACAATTCGGTCGTGAACGGCCGGGAGACCGAGCAGTCATTGCGGGCCGAACCGCAGCCGAGCGCGGTGCAGTAGCGACCAGTGGGCCAGAACCGGGGTTCCGGCCCACGACTGCGGGGTCGCGGGCGGCATTGCTGTCGGAAACCTATTAGCGTGGAGCAATGAGTTCCGACGCCGAGACGTCCCTACCCGAGCCGCGCATCCAGCTGACCCCACAGGAGTGGAAGGCCAAGCTGAATCCGGAGGAGTACGCGGTGCTGCGACAGGCCGCGACCGAACGCCCGTTCACCGGCGAGTACACCGACACCAAGACCGAAGGGGTGTATGTGTGTCGGGCGTGTGGTGCCGAATTGTTCCGCAGCACCGAGAAATTCGACTCGCACTGCGGGTGGCCGTCATTCTTCGATCCGGCGAAATCCGAAGCGGTCATCCTACGCTCGGATGACACGCTCGGCATGCAGCGGGTCGAAGTGCTGTGTGCGAACTGCCACAGCCACCTCGGCCACGTCTTCGAGGGCGAGGGATACAACACGCCCACCGATAAGCGCTATTGCATCAACTCCATCGCCCTGCAGCTGCACCCCTCGGGCAGTGCAGCGGAGTAGAACGGCTGCCGCGCTCAGCGAAAGATACAGACCGACCGGCTTGTTGCGCATGCCCCGAAATCCTGGGGCATGCGCGGTCGCCGCCCCCGCTCCGGCTCGCCGAGGGGCATGGATCAGGGCAGGGCGGCGATGAGCTTGTCGATCTCGACGCGGGGACCGGTGAAGAAGGGGACCTCCTCGCGGACGTGCAGACGTGCCTCGGTGGCGCGCAGATCGCGCATCAGGTCGACGATGCGGTGCAGCTCCGGGGCCTCGAAGGCGAGGATCCACTCGTAGTCGCCGAGCGCGAAGGAGCTCACGGTGTTGGCGCGCACATCCGGATAGCCGCGCGCGGCCTTGCCGTGATCGGCCAGCATCTTGCGGCGCTCATCGTCGGGCAGCAGGTACCACTCGTAGGAGCGCACGAACGGGTACACGCAGATGTAATTGCCCGGGTCCTCACCGGCCAGGAACGCCGGGATGTGGCTCTTATTGAATTCGGCGGGCCGGTGCAGCGCCACATTGCTCCACACCGGAGCGCTGGCCCGGCCGAGTTCGGTGGTGCGCCGGAAGTCCGCGTACGCCGCCTGCAGATCCTCGACCCGCTCGGCATGCGACCAGATCATGAAGTCGGCATCAGCGCGCATCCCCGCGACATCGTAGATACCGCGCACTACGATCTCCCGCTCGGCGAGGCCATCGAAGAATGCCCGCGCCTCCTTGATGGCACCTTCACGGTCGTCCCCCAACACCCCCGGCTGTACCTGGAACACCGAGAACATCAGGTAGCGGATGGTGGAGTTGAGTGCTTGATAGTCGAGTCGCGCCATGATTCCTATCGTGCCACTGCGGGCGGTCAGGGTGTCCGCGTGGGCTGTCGTCGCCGCGGGTGGTTGCCGAATGTGCGCCGTCTGCGGCGCATGAGCATGGTTGGCGCGCGGTCACATTGGGCCCCGGCGCGCCGCCATGATCGCCGCCGCTGCTACACCGGGCTGACGTCCAGCCGCCAGTCGGTCGGGGTGAACTGCTCAATATGGACGCGCTCCCCGGGCACGCCCGCGGCGTGCAGTTGGGTGCGTACCGAGTGCAGGAATTCGGCCCCGCCACAGACGTGGATATCGGCGTCGGCGGGCAGATCTACCTGCGACAGGTCGATCAGGCCCAGATGCGCGCCCTCGGATGGGTCTTGGTACCAGAGTTCGAGCGTGACGCAGCGGAGCCGAGTGCCGAGTTCGAGCAGGCGCTCTCGCAACGGATGGGTTTGCGGCGAACGGTCCGCGTGCAGCACGACCGTGCGACGGTCCGGCGTGTTCGCGGCGAGGTGTTCGAGGATTCCGATCGTCGGGGTCGCGCCGACGCCCGCGGAGATCAGAACCAGTGGCGTGGTCGCGTCGGTATCGATGACGAGATCGCCGAACGGAAGGCTGACCTGCAGCGCGTCGCCGGGGCGCACGGTGTGGTGCAACCACGACGACACCTCGCCCGCCGGGCAGCCGCCAGTGGCGTCGATCCGCTTCACCGCGAACGACAGCGTGCCGTCTCCTGGGGCGTTGACCAGGCTGTACTGACGCAGCTGGCGGGCGCCATCGGGTAGGTGCACGCCGACCGAAATATATTGGCCCGGTAGGAAACTCGGCAGTGGCGCGGACGGGTCGACGAATTCGACGGTGAACACCGCGACGCCGGACGGGTCGTCGGCGCGGGCAACGACGGTCACGTCCCGGAACACATCGCCGGGTTCGACACCGGCGGCCACGTAGAGCTGCTTCTCCAGGTCGATCAGCGCGTCGGCCATCAGCCAGTAGACCCGGTCCCAGGCCGCGGCCACCGGTTCGGTGACGACATCCGCACCGAGTACTTCCACGATTGCGGCGAACAGATTGTCGTGCACGAGCTGGTACTGCTCGGCGGTGACACCGAGCGAGGCGTGCTTGTGGCCGATCCGCGCGAGCATGGCGGCCGGGTGCGGGAGATCCGGGTCGACGAGATAGGTGGCGAAGGTCGCGATCGAGGCGGCCAGCGCCCGCGACTGGGAGCCCTGTGCCTGGTTGCCGCGGTTGAACAGGTCGCGGATCAGTTCGGGATGATTGCCGAAGAGAGTGCGATAGAACACCTTCGTGATTTCGTCCACCTGCGCGCCCACCAAAGGCAGTGTGGCGCGGATGATTTCGGCGTGCTGCGCTTCGAGCTCCGGTTCGCTACGGACCGCGGTGTTCATGACATCTCCTTATTCGCATATTCGCCCGCCGCTGATGTGGCGAGCAGACGCAGCAATCCGGACGTCGGCGCGGTGACGAGTCCGTCGAGGGTGTACCGATCCAATTCCCGGTAGAACGCCTCCTTGGCATCGGCCAACGCCCGGCGCAACCGGCACCCGCCCACCAGCGGACACGGATGGTCGCCCGCGCAGACGACCACTTCCCGATCGTCCTCGAGTTCCCGAATCAACCACCCGACAGATACCGCTCGACCCGCCGCGGTGATGAACAGACCACCCGTGCGACCGCGCTGCGCCTGCACCAGACCGAGTTCGATCAGCCGCGAAACCGCCTTCGCAACATGATGTTCGGAGGCATCGACCTGCCGAGCGATCAACCGAGTAGTCACCCGGCCGTCCGCCTCGTCACTCACCGCCAACCGCATGATGGCCCGCAAGCCGATATCGGTGAACCGTGAGAGCTGCATGCCCCCGACGCTACCGACGAGCAACCCCTGCCACAGCCCCCGGCCACAGTGTCCTTAATTACGCAATACCGTGCGGTTTTTGGTGCAGCGACAATGCCCGATCACCCCGCGTTCAACTCCCTGTGCGATATGCATCACACGCCTGGAACCCATGTGGGTTACTGCGCCGCCCGAACCCGCCCTCGGCGCACCACCGCCGGCGGCCCGGGACGCTCGCGACTCACCGGCCACTCGGACGACAGCAACCCGACCTCGTACGCCCGACCCAGTCTGTGAGCTGGCACACACCTATTGGCCGCTTCGCGATAGGCATACAACTTGCGCGAAGCGGGCACTAGACGTGCGCAGCCCGCGGAAAGTCGCGCCGCAAGCCCCAGTACGAATCGCAGTGCGAGTAACGGTGGTAGCGATCCGGTGGACAAACAGCGCATCGCACCGCGCAGGGTGCGGCGGTTCGACTCGGGATGGCGGCAGAACGCGGGACAACAGCGCGCGGCATTGAGCGAATCAGGGGGTGGCGGTTCAGGTCAGGATGGAAGCTACGCGGCGGGCGGCGGCGGTGGCGGAGGATACGCACGCGGGGACGCCTACGCCGTGCAGGTAGGCACCCGCGACGGCGAGACCATCGAAATCGGCTATGGCCGACTCGATTTCGGCGATGCGGCCGTTGTGGCCGGGGGCATATTGGGCGAGGCCGCCGGGCCAGCGCTGGACCACTGCGGAGGTCGGTTCTATGGTCGCGCCGGTGACTGTGGCGAGGTCCTCGGTCGCGGCGGCGATCAGGTCAGCGTCGGACCAGTGCAGGGGTGAATCGTCGCCGAATTTGCCGAATGATGCTCGGACCGCAGCGGTTCCGCGCTCCGCCAGATGCGTCCATTTGCGGCTCGACAAGGTGAATGCCTTGGCGCGCAGGGGTTCTCCGGTGGCGACCAGGATCCCGGAGTTCTGGGGCAGCGCGGTGTCGCGCGGAAGACCGAGGGCCACAACGACCGATGAGGAAAGCTCGATGCCAGCAGCGGCGGATGCGGCGGCGGGGGCGAACGGGCGCAGCAGGTTCGCGGTTACCGGGGCGGGAGTGGCGAGCACCACCGCGTCTACACCGCCGACCGGCTCGAGCACCCAGCCATGGGACGCGCGGACCAGATGGGTGGCCGAGGTCGCGGTGACGAATTCCGCCCCGGATTTCGCGGCCAACGTATCCAACAGCACCCGATAGCCGTCGCGCAGACCGCCGAAGACGGGAGCGTTCGAGGGCGGCGGCATGGCGGCGGCAACCGCGTGGGTCAGGCTCGGCGCGCCATCATCGAGTGCGGCGGCGAGGGTCGGCAGCGCGGCGCGTACGCCGATGGAACGCGAACTGCCCGCGTAGACACCGCCGAGCAGCGGATCGACGCTGCGTTCGACGACCTGCACGCCGAACCGGTCGGCGACCAGGCGGTAGACGTCCATATCGGCATCCGGATACCAGCCCAGCGGCCGCCGGGATTCCGTCTCGATCCGCTCGAGCGTTTCGGCATCGACCAGTCCGCGCATCGATTCGGCATTCGACGGAATACCCATCAGGGTGCGTTCCGGCAGCGGATGCGCACGGCCCTGCGACCAGACCAGCGGCCGCAACCCGGCCGGAACCACCAACTGCGTTTCGAGGCCGAGTTCCCGCAGCAGTTCCGGCACCTCCGGCCGCCGCCCGACAAACGCCTCCGCCCCGAGATCCAAAGGTTCCCCGGCCAATTCGCCGGTATAGAGAATCCCACCGAGCCGCGCGGCCCGATCGATCACAACGATGTCGGCTTCCGCACCGAGCAGCACCCGCAACCGGTACGCCGCGACAAGCCCGCTGATCCCGCCCCCGACTACCGCGATTCTCATGTCGCGACCGTAGCCCTCCCGTGGATCCGCGCCGACCACGCCCCTCGCCTTCGTGACCGAGCGCACGATCGCCGGGCCGACACCGTGGGGGCGCGGTCAGCGCTCGCCACGCAACTGTGCCCGAATCTCCGGTTTGAGCACCTTGCCGATCTTCGAGCGCGGCAGGTCAGGCCAGATCTCCACCTGCTTGGGAGTTTTCACCCCGCCGAGACGTGCCTTCGTGTGCTCGCGCAGTTCGTCGGGGGTAGCGGTGCGCCCGATGTGCAATTGGACGACGGCGGTGACCCGCTCGCCCCACTTATCGTCGGGAAGTCCGATGACCGCGCAGTCCTGGACCGCCGGGTGGGTCAGCAGCGCCTGTTCGACCTCGGCGGAGTACACATTGAATCCGCCGCTGATGATCATGTCCTTGGCCCGGTCGACGATGTAAAGGTAGTTGTCGGCATCCAGGTAGCCGATGTCTCCGGTGTGATGCCAGCCGTAGCGCGACACCTCGGCAGTCGCATCCGGATTCTTGTGATACCCCGCCATGACCAGCGGGCCCCGGACCACGATTTCGCCGCGCGCACCGGCGGGGAGCAGACGGCCCTCGGCGTCCATGATGGCCACGCGGGTGAGCGGGGTGGGTCGTCCAGCCGATGACAGTCGTTCGGTGGCAATCGAGCCGTCGGGGCGGAAGTGATCCTTCGGCGCCAGCGTGGCGACCATCATGGGCGCCTCCGACTGTCCGAACAGCTGACCCATGACCGGTCCGATCCGCTCCAGCGCCGCCGCCAGCCGGGCCGCCGACATCGGGGCCGCTCCGTACCAAAGACACTGCAGGGAACCGAGATCCGCGGTTGGTAACGCAGGATGATCCAGCAGCATGTAGATCAGCGTCGGCGGCAGGAAGGTATGGGTGATCCGGTGCCGCTCGATCTGCGTAAGGAATTCACCGAGATCCGGGGTGGGCATCACGACGATCTCACCGCCGAGGGTCAGGATCGGAAAACACAGGACGCCCGCGGCGTGGGTGAGGGGCGCCAACGCCAGGTAGCGGGGCCGATGTTCGAACGGATAACTCATCAGGGTCAATGCGGTCATCGTCTCGAGATTATGACCGGTGAGCCGAACACCCTTCGGTCGTCCGGTTGTACCGCCGGTGCCGACCAGCATGGCGAGTTCGTCGATCGGCTCGACCTCCAACGGATCGGCCGGACAGTCCCGCACCCAGTCGTCGAAATATGCTGCCCCTGCGATATTTCCGTCGGTACAGACCAGCGTCCGCAGCATGGGCAGCCGCGGTGCGATGGCGGAAACCAATGGCGCGAAGGCGGCTTGGAATATCAGGCAGGTGCAGTCGAAGAGGTCGAGTAGCTCTTGATTCTCCGCGGCCTCGTTGCGGGGATTGATCGGGCACCACACCGCTCCGGCACGGGCGATGCCGAAAACACACGCAAAGGCCAGCGTGTCGTTCGCTGACAGGATCGCGACCCGCTCGCCGGGCCGGACCCCGGATCGCTCCAGCGCGCGAGCGATCCGCCAGGACAACTGCTGTACCTGCGCATAGGTCAGCGTGTGCCCGTTCATGGTCAGGCAGGGTGCGGTGGCGCCGAGCGAGGCGCCCTTGTCGAGATAGTCGGTCAAACGCACGGTAATCCTCTACGGAAGCTGTTGCGGGAACGGCCGATTCGGACCACGGGCAGCTCCGGCCACCCATGGTCCGAGGCGCGATCAACGATGCACGGTTAGTACCGGTTCACTGACCAGTCCGAAACCGCGTAGCACGCCGAGCAGTTCTCGATGGCCGAATGCCTGGCACGCCGAAGCGAACCCGGTTCGTTTCGGCGGTGCCTGCAGCAGCGCGTTCGCGGCAAACGCCTGCAGCAGACCGGTCTGCTTGTAGTTGCAATTCCCGTAGATCACGCAGTGGGCACGGGCCAGCGGTCCGGACGCGTGCACGGAATCGAGCGAGGTATTGATGCGCGGATTCTCCCGCGGCGGCATCTCGTCCCGGACCAGGGCGGCCTGTTCGGCGAGGACGCGGTACTTCTCCTGCGCCGGAAGGTCTTTCACCTGTTCGACGACCGCCTGCACGATCTGCGGCACACCCTGCATCAACGGCCGGTTGAACACACCACCGAGCACCCTTACATTCGCCACCCGCGGATCGCGCTTGAACCACACCGGATGTGAGGTGCCGCCCCAGGGCAGTGCGAGCCCGATCTCATGCTGTCCGGGCACCACCACGTCGTAGAGTCCAGCGTCCGCGGGCCACTCCACATATTGGTTCTGCTCGAGGTAGTAGGCCTTGGACAGCGCGGCATTGACCAGAATCGTCTTCGTGGATGCGACCGTCGGGAAGCCCTTCCAGAAGACCTGGATATCGAGTGTGTCCAGGCCCGGGGTTTCCAGGCAGATATTCGCGGCGATCTCCCCCGTGGTGTACATCTGCGCGACTCCGGGTGCGAGCAGCAGACCCTGCGCGGCCATCTCGGCACCGTATTGCTCATCGCAGTCGATCAGCCAATCCTGTTCACCAGTGGTGTCGAGGTAGTGGGTCCCCGCGGCCACACAGGCCCGCACCACCTCATGTCCGTACTGCGAGAACGGGCCGACGGTATTGCAGACAACGGCGGCGCCGCGAAACAGCTCGGTCAGTGGCCCGACCTCATGTGCGACTTCGACGACCTCGTGCTCGACGGTGTCGATGCCGGGAATCTTGTCGACCGCCTCTTGCAGCCGGGACTTGTCCCGGCCCGCGGCAATGAACGGAATATTGAACTCGCGCAGGTATTCACACACCAGTCGGCCGGTGTATCCGGATGCGCCGTAGACGACGACGGGCTTATCGGTACTCATCAGATCTCGAACCTTTCGCTGTCTCGGAAACTCACATGCCCATGCCGCCGTCGACCGGCAGACCCGCGCCGGTAATGAACCGAGCGGCGTCGGAGGCGAGGAAGACCACCGCGTCGGCCATATCGGCGACCTCACCGAGGCGCCCCTGCGGGGTCTGCTCGACCACCGCGCCGACGGCGGCTTCCGCGCTGGGGAACAATCCGATCCGGGCGACATCGTCGGCGAGTTGGGCACCCATCTCGGTCGGGACGAGTCCGGGGTAGACACAGTTCACGCGCACGCCGTAGCCGAGCTTGCCGGACTCCATCGCCGCGACCCTGGTCAGCCGATCCACCGCGGACTTGGTCGCCGAGTAGACCGAAATGCCTGGAAAGGCGATCGTTGCGGCGACCGAAGCAATGTTCACGATCGCACCACCCCGGCCCGCCGCACCGCCCGGCCGCATCGCGCGCAACGCGTGTTTGATACCCAATGCCGTGCCGAGCACATTCACCTCGAGCATCCGGCGCACCTGTTCCGGATCGAGATCGACAACGAGGCTGGTGATTTCGACTCCGGCGTTGTTCACCACGATGTCCAGGCCGCCCAGTGCGCCGACAGTGTCGGTGACCGCCTGCGCCCAACGCGCGTCATCGGTGACATCGAGGGGCACGAATTCGGCCGTCGCACCGGTCGCCCGCAACGCTTCGACGGTGTCCTTGCCGAGATCCTCGCGCACGTCGCCGATCGCGACCGCCGCCCCGGCACGGGCCAGTGCCTCGGCCATTCCGGCACCAAGCCCTCGCGCGCCGCCAGTTACCAGGGCCGTGCGCCCGGTCAGGTTGTACCCACTCATCGGGCATCTCCTCCTCGAGATGGTCCATTCGGCTTTCGGTCTCATCCGGCACTCCAACCCGATGCGACGTGGATCACAGTGTGCTCGCGTTCTTGACAACCGTCAAGATTTTCCGTGACAGTCGTCAAGATTTTCTTACACAATCGTCAAACCAGCCGGTCGCCTGATTCCGGTACCGCGATACACTGAGCGAATTCACAAGATGCGGATGCGATGACGGAGAGAAGCCACGATGACCGAAATCGTCGAGACCAGGCGGAATCGCATCGCGCGCCGACAGGTCGATAAGTTCGGCGAGCGGCGTGCTCAGCTGGCCGCCGCGGCCCTGCACACCCTCGCCGAACTCGGCTACGCACGCACCAGCTTGCGAGAGATCGCACAGAAATCCGAGTTCACCCACGGGGTGCTGCACTACTACTTCAACGACAAGGTCGAGCTGATCACCCACGCGGTGCGGCAGTACGAGCAGGTGTGCGTCACCCGTTATGACGACATCGTCGCCACCGCGACAACGGCCGAACAGCTACGAAAGGACTTCGGCACGGCGATGGCGACCACCCTGGACGCCGACGCACCGCTGCACCGGCTCTGGTACGACCTGCGCAACCAGAGTCTGTTCGAGGAGTCCTTCCGCGATGACGTGCTCGAGATCGACAGTCACCGCGAGGAGATGATCCGCAACGTCGTGGACCGCTTTGCCGAGTTGTCCGGTCGCCCTCTCCTGATCCCCTCGACCACGGCCTACGCCATATTCGACGGCCTGTTCCAACAGGCACTGCTGCACAAACTCGCCGGGCAGGTCGATGCCGCCGACAATCTCCGCACCGAGGCCGCGGGTCTGCTGGATGTGGTGGTCGGACAGGGCAGGCCCTAGCCGGTCCCGCTGCGGCGCGTCGGCTTTCGTCTACGGAATCGTCAAACCTCACCCGAGATGATCAGGTCCACATAGTCACGAGTGCGATCGGCGGCGAAGTGGGTGTCTTCGGCGGCCATCCACCGCTCCCACAGCGGCAGCGTGTGCGGACCATCGCGATCGAGTCCGCGTGCCAGACACACTGCGCGTGGGGTGTCGATCCACACCGCCAGGGTCAATCGATCGCGGACGGCGGCCCGGGCCGCGGAAACGCCTTCGAGGACGAGCACGCTCCCGGGCGCGACGTCGTGCCATTCGGCCAGGGCTCGCTTGTTCCAGTCGTAGCGCTGATATCGACCGGCACGTCCATTGGCGATCGGCTGGAGCACCTGTTGCTCGAGCCGAGGCCACCACGGGAGCTCATTGTTCCCCTTGGCGAAGTCGTCGGTGTGCACGACCCGCGCATCACACCGCGCCGCCAAAGACGCTGCAAACGTTGACTTTCCGGCCCCACCCGGCCCGTCCACCGCCACCAGCCGCGTCGATCCGAGTCGCGCTGCACCGGCCGCGACCAGACCGACGATCTCCTCGATCGCCGGACTGGGCTCGCCCGGCGGCGCGGACAGGGGTAGGCCACTCGGTCGCGGATCCGCGCCCATGACCAGCTAGGTCACAGTTCGTGAACGAGTTGCACCAGCGCGGTGAGCACACCCGGATCGGTTTCGGGCAGCACACCGTGCCCGAGGTTGAAGATATGACCGGCCGCACCCATGGTGATCGCCTCATCGGCCTCGTGCGCGATGCGCCGCGCCTCGGCCTCGATCGCGGCGGATCCGGCGAACAGCACGGCGGGATCCAGGTTGCCCTGCAAGGCCTTTCCCGGTCCGACCCGGCGCACCGCCTCGGTCAGTGGTACCCGCCAGTCGACACCGACGACATCGGCGCCCGCCTCACCCATCGCACCGAGCAGTTCCCCGGTCCCGACCCCGAAGTGGATCCGGGGCACACCGGCCGCGGCAACCTCGGCGAAGACCCGCTCCGAATGCGGCAGCACGAATTCGCGATAGTCGGCAAGCGACAGCGCCCCGGCCCAGGAATCGAACAATTGCACCGCGTCGACACCGGCAGTCAGTTGCGCCTGCAGGAACGCGACGGTGATATCGGTCAGGACGCCGAGCAGTTCGTGCCAGGTCGTCGGATCGGCGTGCATCATCGCCTTGGTGCGCTCGTGGTTCTTACTCGGACCACCCTCGACCAGATACGACGCGAGCGTGAACGGCGCACCGGCAAATCCGATCAGCGGCGTCTCGCCGAGCGCGTCGGTCAGTAGCCGCACGCCGTCGGTAACCGCGCCCACCTCTTCGGACCGCAGCCGAGGCAGCGCCCGCACATCCGCGATGGTCCGCACCGGCGATGCGATCACCGGCCCGACACCGGCGACGATATCGAGGTCGATGCCCGCGGCCTTCAATGGAACGACGATATCGGAGAACAAGATCGCCGCATCGACACCGTGACGCCGGATCGGCTGCATGGTGATCTCACACACCAGCTCCGGATCGAAGCACGACTCGAGCATCCCGATGCCCTTGCGCAATTCGCGGTACTCGGGCAGCGACCGTCCGGCCTGACGCATGAACCACACCGGCCGACGGGTGGGTTCGGCGCCGGTGGCGGCGGCCAGGAACGGGGCATCGGTCAACCGGCGGCGGGTGTGAGTGCTCATCACCGCTATCGTATGCGGGCTCGCGCCCCGCCCCCGCGCGGCCGGGTGCCGGGTCACGGAAGGGCGATGTTCGCCCGCTCGGAGCGGGAATCCGGCGCGCCTCCGACCACCCCGGGCGCACAGGGTCTACCGTCGTTTGCGTGACACCGCTCGACTTTCGCGACGGAGCCGCACCGACCGAAGGACCCAACGGCGAGCCAGCTCAGTTTCGCGCCGCGGTCGATGCGATGGGTACCGCAACTGTGCACCCTCGAATCGAGCTGGCACCGATCCGCCCCCCACAACGCCTGGCACCGTATTCCTATGCACTAGGCGCGGAAGTCACACATCCCGAAACCACTGTGGTACCGGTCGATTCCGAGGGCGATGCCTTCGGCAGGCTGATCCTGCTGCACGATCCCGATGGTGACGATGCCTGGCACGGTGTATTCCGTCTGGTCGCCTATATCCAGGCCGATATCGATGCCGCGCTCGCCACCGACCCGCTGCTGCCCGAGGTCGCCTGGAGCTGGCTGGTCGACGCGCTCGAGTCCCGTGGCGAGCCGTTCACCGCGCTCGGCGGCACCGTCACCTCCACCAGTTCGGTGCGCTACGGCGATATCGCCGGACCCCCGCGCGCGCACCAGTTGGAACTGCGCGCCTCCTGGACTGCGATGACCACCGAGATGCGCCCGCATGTGGAAGGCTTCTGCGAAGTACTCGCCTATGCGGCCGGTTTGCCGCCCGCCGGAATCACACATCTGCTGCCGGAGTCCTATACCAGCAACGACCACACCTGATCGCCACGTAAAGTTCAGGTTTATGTCGGTAGCAGACGAGTCCGAACCGAGCAACACAGCCGAAGACAGCACAGCCGAACCACTGCTCGTGCCTGCCGAAGGTGTGCCTCCCGTGCTCGTCACCGCCGCCGCGGTCGCCGATGCCGCCGCCCGCCTCGCCGCGGGCACCGGACCGCTGGCCGTGGACGCCGAGCGCGCCTCCGGATTCCGGTACTCGGCCCGCGCCTACCTCATCCAGTTGCGGCGCGCGGGATCGGGCACCTTCCTGATCGATCCGATCCCGGTCACCGACGCACTCGCACCGCTGGCCGAAGCGATCAACGAACTGGAATGGGTGCTGCATTCGGCGGACCAGGATCTGCCCGGACTCGCCGAACTCGGACTGCGGCCCGCGCGCCTGTTCGATACGGAATTGGGCGGCAGGCTGGCCGGCTTCGAACGCGTCGGACTGGCGGCGATGGTGGAGCGACTGCTCGGCCGCGCCCTGCGCAAGGGTCACGGCGCGGCCGACTGGTCCACGCGGCCGCTGCCCGAGGATTGGCTGAACTACGCGGCCCTCGATGTGGAATTGCTGCTCGAGCTGCGCGACGAGGTGGCCGCCTCGCTGGCGGCCCAACACAAGACCGACTGGGCGGCACAGGAATTCGAGCACGTCCGGATCACCGAACCCAGTACGCCGAAGGCCGACCGGTGGCGGCGCACCTCCAGCATCCACACCCTGCGCCGCACCCGCCAATTGGCGATCGTGCGCGAACTGTGGAACACCAGGGACACCCTGGCCCGCACCCGCGACGTCGCACCCGCCCGCATCCTGCCGGACGCCGCGATCATCGCCGCCGCGAATGCCGAACCGCGCACCATCGCCCAGTTGCGCACGCTCCCGGTCTTCGGCGGACCCCGCCAGCGCCGCTACTCCCGCGACTGGCTCGCAGCTGTCGACCGCGGCCGCGGCCTGCCCGATACCGAACTGCCACCCTTGACCCAACCGTTCGACGGACCGCCGCCGGTGAACCGGTGGGAGCGTCGCGACCCCGCGGCCGCGGCCAGACTGGCCAGGGCGCGCGCGGCAATGGGTGAGCTGTCCACCGAATACGCGATCCCGGTGGAGAATCTGCTCTCCCCCGACCTGGTGCGCAGATTGTGCTGGGACGGGCTGCCGGATTACGACCGAGTCGGCGATGCGGCGGATCTCTCGGCCGCGATCGATGGGTTCCTGAAATCGGGTGGCGCCCGGCCTTGGCAGCGTGAACTCGCGGTTCCCGTGCTTACGGCCGCTCTTACGCCGACACCCGACGCATAGCCCACGACCCGCTTCAGCCAGTGGGCACGTCGTCGAGACGAGTGGATCGGCGGTTTCGCAGCCACCATCTACCTAGCGTCGATTGCTGATGCGCTGTCGCCGACGGGAAAGGTAGCGGCCCACAATTCACGAGTGCCGCCACCGGCCACTCGGCACCCCGGACCACGCCCAGGCAGGCGAGCGCGTTACGCGATCGGAGTCGGATCGTGCGGTGCGTCACTAGCCGAGTGCCCCCGGCGATTCGCCCGCACCGCGCCAGCGGCAATGCCCTCATTGCTCGGCCGCGACTGCACGCTCCACGGTCTGCTCGAGCAGCGACAGCCCGTGTTGCATGCTCGCGCCGAACGCGTGCGCGAGCTCATGCGGCAGTGTGTCGCAGATCCGGACGAAGCGGCTGCCGTCGGCATGCAGGAAGACCTGCATGGACGAATTGTCGTGCGCCGGGGTGACGCTCCTGCCGACGGATGTCGCCACCGCCGTCGCGGCAGGCACCTGGTCGCGCCGAGAACCCAGCTGCCGCTGGGCCTTCTACGACCACTCCCGCAACCGCGACCGCACCTGGTGCTCTACGGATGCCTCTGGGATCCGGGTGAAAGTCGGTGCGTCGCATTGTCGTAACGCCGCACGCTGACTAATCGGAACCGGATGTGCGCCGTGCGCTCAGCTCGCGTCGAGCCAGCCGGAGATGCGGCGGGCGATATCGGGAGCGGTCAGACCGAGTTCCTCGTGCACCTGATTGCGCGAGGCGTGATCCAGGAACTGCTGGGGCACACCGAGATCGCGGGTGGGAACATCCAGCCCCGCGGAGCGCAGCCGAGCGGAAACGGTGGAGCCGATGCCACCGTGCAGACCGCCGTCTTCCAGAGTCACCACGAGACGGTAGTTTTCGGCGAGTTTGACCACGGTATCCGAGACCGGCAGCACCCACCGGGGGTCGATGACGGTGACCGAAATACCTTCCGGCTCCAGCAGATCCGCCACCTCCACCGCGGTCGAGGCGAAGGGCCCGACCGCGACCAGCAGCACATCACCGCGCTGCGCTCGGGCAGAGCCACCCTCACGCTCGGGCAGCCGTAGCACATCGACCCCATCGAGCCGCTCGACGGCCGAAATATCCTCGACCACACTGCCCTTCGGGAACCGAATGGCGGTGGGTCCGTCGCTCACCGCCAGCGCCTCGGCCAATTCCTCACGCAGCGTCGCCGCATCGCGCGGGGCCGCAACGCGCATACCCGGGATGATTCCGAGCACGGACAGATCCCACATCCCGTTGTGCGACGCGCCGTCCGGGCCGGTTATGCCGGCGCGGTCGAGCACCACGGTCACCGGCTGCTTCAACAGCGCGACATCCATCAGCAACTGATCGAACGCGCGGTTCAAGAACGTCGAATAGATGGCCACCACAGGATGCATACCGCCGAGGGCGAGTCCGGCCGCCGAGGCCATCGCATGCTGTTCGGCAATGCCGACATCGAACATCCGCTCCGGGAACCGGTCCCCGAAGGCCGCAAGGCCGGTCGGTCCCGGCATGGCCGCGGTGATCGCGACAATGTCATCGCGCTTCTCCGCATGCGCGATGAGCTCCTGAGAGAACACCGAGGTCCAGCCGAGTGCCTTCGGCCCGCCGAGCGGGCGTCCGGTGAGCGGGTCGATCGGATCGCAGGCGTGCATCTGATCGGCGACATGGTTCTCGGCGTGTGAGTATCCGCGCCCCTTCTGCGTCACGACATGCACAACGACCGGCCCGCCGAAGTCCTTCGCTCGACGCAGCGCCGCCTCCAGCGCGACGGTGTCGTGTCCGTTCACGGGGCCGACATACTTCAGTCCGAGGTCGCTGAACAGCTCCTGCGGGCTCACCGCGTCCTTGATCCCGGCCTTCACCGCATGGACCATCGAGTACGCGGATTCGCCGACGCGCGGAATGCTCTTGAGAATCCGCTTGCCCGCGTCCAGCGCGTGCTCGTAGGCAGGCTGGGTGCGCAGTGCGGTCAATCGGTCGGCGAGCCCACCGATGGTCGGTGCATAGGAGCGGCCGTTGTCATTGACCACCACGACAACCGGACGATCCGGCGCGGCGGCGATATTGTTCAGCGCCTCCCAGCACATGCCGCCGGTGAGCGCGCCGTCGCCGACCACGGCGACCACATGCCGGTTCTGACCGGTCAGCGCGAACGCCTTCGCCAGGCCGTCGGCATAGGACAGCGACGCCGAGGCGTGCGAGGATTCGACCCAGTCGTGGGCGCTCTCGGATCGGCTCGGGTAGCCGGACAGCCCACCCTGTTTACGCAGCGTGTCGAACTGATCCTTGCGGCCGGTGAGGATCTTGTGCACGTAGGCCTGGTGCCCGGTGTCGAAGATCAACGGGTCGGCCGGCGAGTCGAAGATCCGGTGCAGTGCGATGGTCAACTCCACCACACCGAGATTGGGGCCGAGGTGCCCGCCGGTGACGGCGACCTTCTGCACCAGGAACTCGCGAATCTCCTCCGCCAGTTCACCCAATTCGGCAACGGTGAGCCGTCGCAGGTCTTCGGGTGTATCGACCCGGGAAAGCACTCCCACGTGAACTCGCTCCCTCCGGATAGCGCATCTGATCCGATCAGTCTACGGAGCCGCTGCAGTGCCACCGCACGACAACGGCCCGCCACCAGCCGACTTCGCGCAGAAGTGTGAGCCTCCACACGAATCGCCAGCCCATTCCACGACACGCTCGGGCGGACGAGTCCGGCGACCGCGGTCAACGTTACCCAGCTTAGAGTGGACCCGTGGCCCTGCCCGAGCAGATGGTTCCGCAAACGGTCGACCCCGGTGTCGTGGCGCGCATAGTCACCGATGTCTACCAGCTCTGTCGCGCCGACGACTCCGGAGATCTCGCCGACTACATTCCCGAACTGGCTGCGGTGCAACCGGATTCGTTCGGATTGTGCCTGGCCACCGCGGACGGACGAGTCTACGGCACCGGTGACGTCAACACCGAGTTCACCATTCAGTCGATCTCCAAACCCTTCACCTACGCGCTCGCACTGGCCGATCGAGGCATCGAGACCGTCGACGAGCATATCGATGTCGAACCCTCCGGCGACGCGTTCAACGAGATCAGCCTGGACCCGGTGACCGAGCGCCCGCGCAATCCGATGATCAACGCGGGCGCCATCACCGCGGCCGCACTGATCACCGGCCGCGACCCGGCCGACCGATTCGAGCGCATCCGGCACTGCTACTCCCGCTTCGCCGGGCGTGTGCTCACCATGAACGAGGCGGTATACGCCTCGGAGGCGCGCACCGGTTTCCGCAACCGCGCCATCGGCTACATGCTGCGCTCGTTCGGCATCATCGAATCCGATCCGGACGAGGCGGTCGACCGGTACTTCCGGCAGTGCTCGATCGATATCACCTGCCGCGACCTCGCGCTGATGGCGGCCACGCTGGCCAATAACGGAGTCAACCCACTGACCAGGGAACGCGCCCTGACCGCCGCACTGACCGAACGCGTGCTCAGCGTGATGACCACCTGCGGCATGTACAACGCCGCGGGCGACTGGGTGACCACCGTCGGCCTACCCGCCAAGAGCGGTGTCGGCGGCGGCATCCTGGCGGTATTGCCCGGCCAGATCGGCATCGCCGTCTACTCTCCCCGGCTGGATCGGCACGGCAACAGCGTGCGCGGTGTCACCGCCTGCCGCGCCCTGTCGCAACGCCTCGAACTGCACTTCCTACACGTCACGCGAGCGGCGCGCACCGCGATCCGCGCCGCCTACTCGGTGGCCGAGGTGCCGTCGCGATTGCGCCGCACCACCGAGGAATTGGACCTGCTCGCCGCGCACGGGCACCGGGCGCGGGTCTACGAACTGCACGGCGACCTGTTGTTCGCCGGTGCGGAGCGGGCAGTGCGCGAGATCGAGGAACAGGCGCGGGAACTAGTGGCGTTGGTCGTCGACCTGCGCCGGGTCGACGAGGTGAGCACGATCGCGGTGCAGATGCTCGACGCCCTGCAGACCGAACTCGCCGCCGCTGGCTGCCGCGTCGCCATCGTCGACCCGGACGGCAAACTCGGCCATCTGGTCTCCAGTCTGGATCCGGCCGACCCGCGCGGGCTGGTGTTCGTCGATCGCGATACCGCTACGGAATGGTGCGAGGACATCGTCCTCGCACACCACCGGCCCGAGGACGAACCCGCGTGCACGTCACTGCCGATCGAGGACCATCCCGCACTCGCCGCGCTGGCTCCTGACGATCGGGCCCGGCTGGCCAAGGATTTCGAGGTGCGCACCATCGCACGCGGCGAGTTGATCGCCGAACGCGGCAGTAGACGCTCAGGGCTGTATCTGATCCTGGAGGGCCGAGTCCGGATCACCTTCGAAGGCACCGATGCCCGCCCCCTTCGCCTGATATCCCTGTCGGCCGGAATGTCGTTCGGCGAGGTTCCGATGCTCCTCGGTACGCCCTTCGTGAACGACGTCTGCGCGGAAACCGCAGTCCGCGTCGCGGTGCTCCGCCCCGAGCGGTTCGACACGCTCACCGAACAAGCGCCGCAGATCAAGCTTGCCCTGCTCGAACGACTCGCCGCGGGCGCCTACGCACAGATGCACACAGCGGTGCGAGCGATCGCCGTCCGTGGCGGCGACTATTGAGTTGACCGTGGCCCGGGGACATTTCCGTGGCATCGACCGTTTCGCATCTGAAGCCATCAAGTCAGGAGACGCCGTGAGCAAGAAGCAGTCCGACGACGACACCGGCACGGTCACTACCTTCGGGTACGGCACCGCTCGCGCCACGCCGGATCTCATGCGGGTCACCATCTCCATCGAGACCAGGGCCAGCAAGGTCGCCCTCGCCTACGGCCAGGCCGGTGAGCGCGTCGCCGCCGTCACCGATTCGCTGCGCTCCGACGGCATTGCGGGCACTGATATCGCCACCAGCGGGCTGTCGGTGCGCGCCGAAACGGTCTGGGTGGAGGGCGGGGGCTCCAAGATCACCGGATACGTCGCGACCACCGACCTCACCGTTGTCCTGCGTGATATCGGCGAAACGGCCGATCCCGGCCCCGCCACGATCATCGCCAACTGCGTCGACGCGGGTGGTGACGATGTGCGCCTCGGTGGGCTCGATCTCGGCTTCGCCGATCAGGAGAGCCTGCTCGCCCGGGCCCGCGATGCCGCATGGGACAACGCGCTCGCCAAGGCCCAGCAGTACGCGGGCCGCGCACAGCGCACCCTCGGACCGGTCGTCGAGATCACCGAGAACACCGCCTCCGCGGTGCCTGCCGCGCCCCGGCTGATGGCGGTGGCGGCCCCCATGAACGAGGGCTTCGGCGGGGCTCCGGTTCCGGTCGAGCTCGGCGAATCCGAAATCTCGGCGACCATCCGCGCGACCTGGCATCTCACTCACCCTCTAACCTAACGCTTGCTTGGGTATAGTGAGGGCTTCACCTGTCTGGTTAGGGGTCCGCATGCCATTCGTGCTCATCGACAAACCGCGGCCGCAGGTCGCGCTGGTCACGCTCAATCGGCCGGAACGAATGAACGCGATGGCCTTCGATGTGATGATCCCGCTGCGGCAGGCCCTCGAAGAGGTCAGTGCCGATAACGAGGTGCGGGTCGTGGTGCTCACCGGGGCGGGCGAAGGCTTCTGTTCCGGCGCCGACCTGCAGAGCGCGGGCAAGGTGCCCAATACCGAGGGGCTGACCAAGACCAGCGTCGCCCGGCGCTCGATGGATCTGCTCAACGATGTGATGATCGCCCTGCGGCGGATGAACCAACCGGTCATCGGCGCGATCAACGGCGCGGCAATCGGCGGCGGATTCTGTCTCAGCGTCGCCACCGATATCCGAATCGCGGGCGAGGACGCCTACTTTCGCGCCGCCGGGATCAATAACGGCCTCACCTCAGCGGAATTGGGCATCAGCTATCTGCTGCCGCGCGCCATCGGCGCCTCGCGCGCCTTCGAAATCATGTTGTCCGGCCGGGATATCGACGCGGTCGAGGCCGAACGCATCGGTTTGGTCTCGCGCACCGTCCCGACCGCCAAACTCCTCGACACCTGCTATGACCTGGCCGAACGAATTATCAGCTTCAGCCGGGTCGGCACCGAACTCACCAAACGCATGCTGTGGAGCGGCATGGAGGCCAGCGGCTTCGAATCCCATATGCAGCATGAAGGCATGTCCCAGCTCTACGTTCGCCTCACCACCGAGAACTTCGACGAGGCCATCCGTGCACGCCGCGACCGCCGCCCACCCGTCTACGAGGACTGAGCCGAGCGCTGGCCGATGCCTCTGACCAGCCTCTTCGAATCCCCCGAGCACCGTTGCGATCCGGTACCGACCGGTCTTCGGCTTGATGGCTGGGCAGTTCCCGCCCGCATCGCGACCGGCGCTGTTCAGCGTTCCAGCAGGGCGAGGCATTCGACGTGGTGGGTGGCGGGGAAGGCATCGAAGGCGCGCAGGTCGGCGAGCTGGTAGCCCGCTGCCTGGTAGAGGCCGAGATCGCGGGCGAAAGACGCCGGGTCGCAACCGACATGGATGATGCGGACCGGGCCGCTGGTGGTCACCGCGGTGACGACTTCCTTGCCCGCGCCCGCGCGCGGCGGATCCAGCACAACCACATCCGGAGCGGCACTGCTGGCGTGTTCGGCCAGCCAGTGCTCGACGCGCTGGGCACGCAGGTCCAGCCACGGCAGATCCCGCAGGACCGCGGCGCCGTCGGCCACCGCGGACCGCGCCGATTCCACCGCGAGTACCGAGCCGGTCGGACCGACCTGGTCGGCGAGCCGGGCCGCGAACACCCCGACGCCGCTGTACAGATCCCACGCCCGCTCCCCGTGACCGAGTCCGGCCCACCCCGCGACCAGATCCGAATAGCATTGCGCCGCACCGCGATGCGCCTGCCAGAATCCGGTCGCTGACAGCTCCCACCGTCGCCCGGCCACATACTCGACCGTCCGCCCGCTACCCCCGAGCACCCACTCGTCCCGCGCCGCATGCGCCGCCGCACGCCGCGCAGACGCCCGCCGCCGATCCCCCTCGTGCTCCGCCGATCCGAGCTGATCGGCCCCGTGATCGCCGATCCCGCGCGCCCGACCGTGACCGCCGCTCCAATCGTCACCGTGATCCCACTCGCGGCCGTGTGACGGCCTTTCCCCACGATGATCCCGACCTGCCCCGCCGCGATCATCACCCCGGGACCGATCATGTCCGCCGTCTCGATCATCGATGCCGCGCCACTGCGGGTCACCGCTGCGATCGCCGCGACCACGACGCCCGTCCCGGCCCCGGCCCGCACCACGACGCCCGCCACGGTGGTCCCGATCGGCAGCACCACGCCGGTTCCCGCCACGCCCACCGCGCACCGCGGGTCGTTCACCCCCCCGCTCTGCACGACCGGCCGGGGCCGACGGGGCCAGCTCGACGATATGCCGCATCCCATCGCCGTCCACCGCGATCACCAGATCCGCACCGGGCGTCCACAATCGATCGCCGATACCGTCCATCGCACCCGAAACAGGTTGCGGGCAGCGCAGATCGGTGATCACCTCGGTGCTGCGATAGCCGTGCACGCCAGCTCGGCCGTTGGCGTCGACCGCCAACCGGACCCGGGTGCGCCAGCCGCCGGTGGTATCGGCGGGATATCCAGCGATCGGCTGCACGGTGATATCGCGGTCGATTCCGGCGATGCGGCGCAACTGTTCGGCGACCACCGCCGCCTTCAGTGCGCGCTGAGCCGCCGGGGTGGCGAAGGAGAAATCGCAACAGCCCGCGCCGCCGGGACCAGAGACCGGGCAGGTGGCCGGAATGCGGTCCGGGGATGGCTCCAGGATCTCGATCGCATCGGCCCGGCAGAACGAACCGCCGCGGTCCTCGGTGACCCGCACCCGAACCAGTTCATCGGGCAGCCCGTGCCGGACGAAGACGACCCGGCCCTCATGCCGGGCGACGCAGAATCCGCCGTGCCCGGGCGGCCCGAGCCGTACCTCGAAAGTCGTTCCGCGCCAGTCGGTCACCCTCGGTCCCCGTACCCACGTCGCACCGCGCCCGGTGCGTTCACCACACCCGCCTGCCTGGCCTTCGCGGACGAGGTCAGCTGCCACGGCACGCTCGTCACCATCACACCGGGCTCGAAGAGCAGCCTGCCCTTGAGCCGCAGGGCGCTCTGGTTGTGCAGGATCTGCTCCCACCAATGTCCGACCACGTACTCCGGAATGAATACGGTCACCACATCGCGCGGCGAATCCCGGCGCACCCGCTTGACGTAATCCAGTACCGGCTTGGTGATTTCGCGATAGGGCGATTCGATCACCTTGAGCGGAACGGTGATATCGCTGCGTTCCCACTCCCGCACCAGCACCCTGGTGTCGGGCTCGTCGACGTTCACCGTCACCGCCTCCAAGGTGTCCGGACGAGTGGCGCGGGCATAGGCCAGCGCCCGACGCGTCGGCAGATGCAGTTTGGACACCAGCACGATCGAATGTGAGCGGCTCGGGAGCACTCCGTCCCACTCGTGCTCGTCGAGCTCACGGGACACCGAATCGTAGTGCCGACGAATGAGTTTCATCACGACGAAGATGGCCACCATGGTGCAGATCGCGATCCAGGCACCGGCGAAGAACTTGGTGATGAGCACGATGACCAGCACCGTCCCGGTGGCGCTGAGCCCGATCGCGTTGATCACCCGCGAACGCATCATTCTGGCCCGCTGCGCGGGGTCGGTTTCGGTGCGCAGCAACCGGGTCCAGTGCCGCAGCATGCCGGTCTGGCTGAGCACGAACGAGACGAAGACACCGACGATGTAGAGCTGGATGAGCTTGGTCACTTCGGCCCCGAACACCACCACGAACGCGACGGCCGCACCGGACAGGAACAGGATGCCGTTGCTGAACGCCAGCCGGTCGCCACGGGTGTGCAACTGCCGGGGCAGGTACCGGTCCTGCGCCAGAATCGAGCCCAACACCGGGAATCCGTTGAACGCGGTATTCGCCGCGAGCACCAGGATCAGCGCGGTCACGGTGGTGATGAAGTAGAACCCGATCGGGAATCCGTGGAATACGGTCTCGGCCAACTGCGCGATCAGCGTCTTCTGGTGGTAGTCCGCGGGCGCACCGACCAGGTCGGATTCATTGTGCGCGTACACGATCCCGATCTTCTGGGCCAGGATGATGATGCCCATCAACAGTGCGATCGCGATGCTGCCGAGCATCAGTAGGGTGGTCGCGGCATTGCGCGACTTGGGCTTCCGGAATGCGGGCACACCATTGCTGATCGCCTCGACACCGGTCAGCGCGGCACAGCCGGAGGAGAACGCCCGCGCGATCAGGAAGGTGAACGCCAGCCCGTAGAGGTGCTCGTCCTCGGCATTGAGCTGGAAGCCCGCCGATTCGGCGCGCAGATCGTCACCGAAGACGAAGATGCGCAATAGCCCCCATCCGAGCATCGCGAACATGCCGAAGATGAAGGCATAGGTCGGAATCGCGAAGGCGACACCGGATTCCCGGATGCCGCGCAGATTGATCGATGTCAGCACGACAATGGCGACGACGGCGAACAGCACCTTGTGCGTGGCAACGAACGGAATCGCGGACCCGATATTCGACGCCGCCGAGGAGATCGACACCGCCACCGTGAGCACATAGTCCACCAGCAGCGCACTGCCGACGGTGAGCCCGGCATTGGGCCCAAGATTCGTGGTGGCCACCTCGTAGTCACCGCCACCGGAGGGGTAGGCGTGCACGTTCTGCCGGTAGCTGGCGACCACCACCGCCATCACGAATGCGACGGCCAGACCGACCCAGGGCGTGTACACGTAGGCCGAGATACCGGCCGCTGAAAGGACGAGAAAGATTTCTTCCGGCGCGTACGCCACGGAGGACATCGCGTCGGAGGCGAACACAGGGAGCGCGATCCGCTTCGGCAGCAGGGTGTGGCCCAGCGCATCGCTACGGAAAGGCCTGCCCAGCAGCACACGTTTGGCTGCCGTCGTCAACTTGGACACTGGAGCGAGCATAGATCCCCGCAGGGTGGAGCGCTTCCCCGGCTGGCAGGGGCCGTATGTTTGGTCGGCGCAAGTAAGGGAAATTGGGGCTTGGGAACATCTGACGGGTACGGTTCCATGCCGGAGATAGCAAACCGAACGCCCCGCAGTGCGAGCTCATGGCCCGGAGGAGGAAGCTTGCATAAGCATGGAGGTCCTCCGAGTGCCGCCAATTGAACACGGTTCCAGGAACGAGGTTGCACGGTGTACGTAGTGATCATGGGTTGCGGACGAGTCGGCTCATCGCTGGCACGCGCCCTGGTCCGGGTCGGCCATGAGGTCACCGTGATCGACCGGGACCAAAGCGCCTTCCTGCGCCTCGGCGAGGACTTCCCCGGTGAGCGGGTGATCGGGGTCGGCTTCGACCGGGATGTGCTGACCCGCGCCGGAATCGAGCGGGCCGACGCCTTCGCCGCGGTCTCCTCCGGCGACAACTCCAACATCATCTCCGCGCGGGTGGCCCGCGAAATGTTCGGCGTGCAGCGCGTGGTCGCGCGCATCTACGACGCCAAACGCGCCGCCGTCTACGAGCGTCTCGGCATCCCGACCATCGCCACCGTGCCCTGGACCACCGACCGCTTCCTGACCACCCTGATCGGCGACGGCGGCACCACCACCTGGCGCGATCCGACGGGCACCGTCGCGGTGGCCCAGCTGATCCTGCACGAGGACTGGTACGGCCGTACCGTGCGCGATCTGGAGCAGAACACTGGCGCCAGGGTCGCGTTCATCATCCGGTTCGGCCAGGGCCTGCTGCCCGAGAGCAAGACCGTGGTCCAAGCCGACGACATCGTCTATGTCGCCGCGACCTCCGGCTCTGTCGGCGAGGCCGTCGCCTTGGCCGGTAAGCCCCCAGCAAGCGAGGACTGAACATGAAAGTGGCCATCGCCGGAGCCGGTGCCGTAGGCCGCTCGATAGCCAGGGAGCTATTGCGCGGCGGCCATCGGGTGATGCTGCTCGAGCGTCAGCTCGACCATATCGACCCCGCCGCCATCCCGGATGCCGTCTGGGTGCATGCCGACGCGTGCGAGCTCGCGCTGCTCGAGGATGCCGAATTGGAGACCTACGAGGTCGTCATCGCCGCCACCGGTGACGACAAGGTGAATCTGGTGCACAGCCTGCTGGCCAAGACCGAATTCGGGGTGCGACGGGTGGTGGCCAGGGTCAACGATCCGCGCAATGAATGGCTCTTCGACGCGGCCTGGGGCGTCGATGTCGCGGTGTCGACACCGCGGCTACTCGCCTCGCTGGTCGAGGAAGCGGTTTCGGTCGGTGATCTGGTGCGACTGATGACACTGCGACAGGGTCAGGCGAATCTGGTCGAGATCACCCTGCCCAGCGATACCGCCCTGGCGGGCAAGCCGGTCCGCACGCTCACCCTGCCGCGCGACGCCGCCCTGGTGACGATTCTGCGCGGCGGCCGGGTGATCGTGCCGCAGCCCGACGACCCCTTCGAGGGCGACGACGAACTGTTGTTCGTGACATCAGTGGAGGCCGAGGAAGACCTGCGGGTGGCGCTGGCCACGCACGGCATCAAACCCTGACTCCCCGACAAGGCTGATCCGGGTCAGCGCCGGCTGCCTCAAGCCGCGGCCTGCAGCTCGGCCCGCAGCTTGTTCAGCGCGCGATGCTGCATCACCCGAACCACACCCGGACTGGTGCCGATGGCCTCTGCGGTCTGTGCCGCGGTCCAGCCGAGCACGATCCGCATCACCAGCACCTCACGATGCGCTGGCGCGAGGATCTTCATCAATTCCCTGGTGGCGGCGCTACGTTCGGACGCGATCGCCCACTCCTCCGGGCCGGCCGCGGTCGATGCCATATCCGGCACCTCATCGACCGGATACATCGGATGCAGCTGTGCGCGCCGGAACGCGTCTGCCACCTTATTGGCCGCGATCCCGTAGACGAAGGCCAGGAACGACTTGCCCTGATCCCGGTAGCGTGGAACGGCGTTGACGGTGGCCAGCAGGATCTCCTGCACCACATCGTCGGCCGTAACGTGCAGATGCGCGGTATTGCCCAGGCGCGCACCGCAATACCGGCGCACCAGCGGATGCACCAGCCGGATGATCTCGGCGACGGCCGCGCGGTCGCCGGCGGCCGCCGGGCCGATCAACGTATCGAGTTCGGCCGATATCCGACGGCTCTCCGACAGCGCCGGGTTGTGGTGGGCTTGCTTCTTGGACAGTGCCGCAATGTTGTGCTCGGTAGCCAACTTCCGAGTCCTTCCTCGCCGATCGTGCTGTTTTTGCTTGCACTGATCGTCTGATGAACTCGGTCGCCCAACCAGGCACCCCAGGGTGGGTACTCCCCCACCTCCGGCGGCGATTTGTTAACACCCCCGACGACGTCGGGGCGAGCGTTTCTAGGCCGATTCGGCCGAGGTTCCGCGGTGGACCGGCAGGTGTCCGGCACGTCGCACCGCCCACACGGTGACGGCCAGCGCGACCGCGGTCAGCGGCCAGCCCATCGCGATGCGTGCGAAGGCGAGCCAGCCGGTGCGATCGGTGTCATAGAGCTGCGACTGCACCAGGTAGCGCGCGCCGAATACGAACACCCAGGTGCTGGTCGCGAGGTCGTAGAGGCGGACAATGCGCCGATCGGACCGCCATTCGGAGCCGTGGCCGTTGAGCACGCCCCAGATCACGCCGACCAGCGGCCAGCGCACCAACATCGACACCAGGAACACCGCCGCATACACCAGGCTGGTGTAGATGCCGAACAGGAAGAAGCCCTTCGCCTCGCCCATCCGGTAGGCGATGAACGCACAGATGCCGACCCCGAGGAAGCCGGAAATCGCGGGCTGGATCGGACTGCGCCGAATCAGACGCCACACCAGAATCGCGGCGGCAACGCCGAGCGCCGACCAGATTGCCGCGGTGAGCCCGGCAAAGGTATTGACGGGCACGAAGACGAGCACCGGCAGGGTCGAATAGATCAGCCCGCTGAAACCACCCAACTGCTCGAGCAGGGTCTGTTCGGCCTCTTCGATCTCGGCATCGGTTTCGGCGTCGACGGGGCGATCGACCGCCTCGGACGGGTCGATCGACTTACGCCCTCCGGTCTGGCCTGCGGCACGGATCTCGGCGGCGTTCTCGTTGCTCGATGGCATACGTCAGCTGTTCTCACGCAATTCGTAGTAGGGGTTGTAGATCACCTTACGGCCATCACGGTCACCGACCCGACCGCGTACGAGAATCTTACGGCCCGGTTCGATACCCGGGATGCGCCGACGACCGATCCACACCAGGCTGATGGCATCGGTGCCGTCGAAGAATTCTGCCTGAACACTGGCGCCGACGGACTTCGGACACGCTTCGACACTGCGTAGTCGTCCGAGCATCGTGGCCTCTTCACCGCGACGGCATTCCGAGGCCCGGCACGCACCCGACGCGTCGGCCGATTCGGCGAGTTCCTCGGCGTCCAACTGATCGATGTCCTCGGTCAGCCTGCGGCCCAGACGGCGAAAATAACCTGAGGCGGCGGATGACATGTGGTGCTCTCCTGCGTGGAGCAAGACGACGTGGTTTACACGCCATCGTGGTTGTTCCGGTAACGACCGGCTGTAGGCCGTATACCCGCCACTGTAGATGGGCAACCCTTCCCCCGCTACGCTCGGACCGGTGTTCGACTCCCCACATTTCGCGCCGGATCACCGCGGCCGCGCCCCGATCGCCGTGGCGTTGCCGGGCACCGGATCGGATGCCGACTTCGCACGCCGCGCCTTCGGACCCGCCTGTGCGGCACGCGGAATCGAATGCATCGCCGTTGAACCCGATCCGTGCGCGGTGGTTGCCAGTTACCGGGCCGCGCTCGACGCGGCCGCCCTGCGCGGTCCCGTACTGGCCGCTGGAATCTCCCTGGGGGCGGCGATCGCGCTGGAGTGGGCTGGTGAGCACCCCGGCGCAGCAATCGGCGTAGTGGCGGCGCTACCGGGCTGGACCGGACCGGATACCGCGGCCTGCCCGGCTACGCTGAGCGCCGCGGCCACCGCCGCCCAGCTGCGCGTGGACGGTCTCGACTCGGTCGTCGAACGGATGCGCGCGAGCAGCCCGCGCTGGCTCGCCGACGCGCTCACCCAATCCTGGCGCTCGCAATGGCCGCTGCTGCCCGACGCCTTGCAGGAGGCGGCGGACTACAAGTGGCCCGGCACCGAACGGCTCGGCACCATCGAGGTGCCGGTCGCGGTCGTCACGGCGATCGACGATCCGGTGCACCCGCTGGCGGTCGCCGAGGAATGGGCCGAGCTGATCCCACGCTCCGAACTGATCCGGATCACCCTCGACGAGCTCGGCGCGGACCCCGCGATTCTCGGACACAGCGGGATCGCCGCATTCGCTTGACGACCCCGGGTGCTCATGCGAAGGCACGAAGCCCCAGCGTTCGGCTGGGGCGACGAATTGCGTTCGGGCGTAGGCTAATTCAGCCCGAGCTGCTGCATGGCGGAACCGTCCGCGCCGCGCCGGGGTTCATTCGGCATGCGCGGCGGGATCACCGCCTGCGGCCCGGCCTGGGCGACAGCCTGCTGTGCGGCGATTGCCTGCTGTTGGGCCTCCACCTGCGCCTGATGCGCGGCGGCCAACTGCTCGGCCAGCTCCGGCGGCAGCACAACGGCCAGCGGCTCGCGCACCGGCATCGGTTCGTCGCCGCGTCGGATCACGGTCTCGCTCAAGATGGCTCGTGCGGCCCGCACCAGTGGTCCACCGTCATCTGCGGCGCCCTGCGGACCCGCCGCCACCAGACGCACCATCCACCGCGGCCCGTCCACCCCGATGAAGCGCAGATCCGCACCTTCTGTGATGGCGAGCAGTTCCCGGCCCCACGGTCCGGTCTCCACCGCGACCCGGGCGCCGTCCTTGCGTAGGGATTCGGCGAGATCGGCTGCCACCGAACGCCATTGGCCCGCCGACTTGGGTGCGGCATACGCCGCGACAGTGATCCGGCCGTGTTCGGTCGCCAGGTGCACCGCCTGTGGGGTGCCGTCCGGGGTCATCTCGACCTGTAGCTGACCACCCGGCGGGACCGGCAGTATCACCGAACCGAGATCCAGGCGCTGATCGGCCACATCCTCCAGCAGTTCGGCGACTTCGCTGTAGTCGTACGGGCCGGACTTGGGCATATCCGCGTCGGCGGTGTCGTACTCGGATTCGTCGTACTCGTCGTCGTCGGATTCGTCATAGCCGGGCTCGTCGTCGTAGTTCGCGACGGCGTATTCGGCTGGGACGACCGGATTCTCATCGGTGATCGGATCGATGATCGGGTTCTCGTCGGTGATCGCATCATCGTCGTAGCCCGCGTGTCCGTAGCCGGCGTATTCGGCGTCGTAATCCCCCGGGTAGTCACCCGGATATTCGTCGTCGTACTGATCGTCGGCGAACTGTTCACGTCCGCCGGACTTGCGTCTCTTTCCGAACATTCCCGTCATGCCTCCTTGCCGAGGGCGCCCGCGCCGTCGGCCGCCGCGGCCAGACTCGCGTGGCCACCGCTCGACCCGTAACCGCCCGCACCCCGCGTGGTGTCGTCGAGTCCGTCGACCTCCACGAAATCGACCAGCTCGACCCGCTGAACCAGCAACTGCGCGATCCGATCGCCCCGGCGCAGCTCGATCGGGGTGCGCGGATCATGGTTGATCAGGCACACCTTGATTTCACCCCGATACCCCGCATCCACCGTGCCGGGGGTATTCACCACGGACAGACCGGTTTTCGCGGCCAGACCGGAACGCGGATGGATCAGGCCGACCGTGCCGACCGGCAGCGCGACGGCGACACCGGTGCCGACCAATGCCCGCTCCCCCGGCTCGATGATGACGTCCTCTGTGGTGCACAGGTCCACGCCCGCGTCTCCGTCGTGGGCACGCGTGGGCATGGGAATGCCGGGATCAAGCCGCAGCAAGGGTATAGGTGAAAGTGCGCTCACGTTGACCGAGCCTACGCGTACGCCCTCGACCTCAGTGAATTAGTGTTGAGTCGTGTCGGACCAGCCCAACCCAGTGACTATGGACGAACAACAGACCGGCTTCGAGCCCTACCGCGAGCGCCTGTGGGTACCACTGTGGTGGTGGCCGGTCGCGTTCGCGATCACCGCCTTGTTGGCCGCCGAAATCCATATGGGCGCACCGGGTCTACGCGCATGGCTGCCCTACGCACTGTTGTTCCCGGTGCCGGTGTGGGTACTGGTGTGGCTGAGCCGCCATCGGGTCGAGGTGGCCCAGGATGCCTCCGGCGTCCGCGAACTTCGCGCCGATCGGGCGCATCTGCCGGTGAACTTCGTGGCCAAGGCGGCCACCGTGGCTCCCACCGCCAAGAGTGCGGCGCTGGGCCGCCAGCTCGACCCGGCCGCTTATGTTCAACATCGGCCATGGGTGGGGCCGATGGTGTTGCTGGTACTGGATGACCCGGACGATCCGACACCGTACTGGCTGGTCAGTACGCGACGGCCCGACCGGGTCCTGGCCGCGCTTGGCATACCTGGCTGAAAGCCGGGCGTGCCGAGCGCGGACTCTGTGTATTGATCTCGGGCTGGAGATCAGATCTCGCGCCGGGATCAGGCTGCGCAGTCCATGCAGATCATCTGGCCGCCACTCTCGCTGGCCAGCCTGCTCCGGTGATGGACCAGGAAACAGCTGGAACAGGTGAACTCGTCCGCCTGCTTCGGGATGACCCGAACCGTCAGCACTTCCTCGGACAGGTCCGCGCCGGGAAGCTCGAACGACTCCGCGGTATCGGATTCGTCGATATCCACGACGGCGGACTGTGCCTCGTTGCGACGAGCCTTCAGCTCCTCCAGCGAATCCTCCGACACCTCGTCGGATTCTGTGCGCCTCGGTGCGTCATAGTCGGTTGCCATGTCGTCTTCCCCTCGTCCTTACTCCGTGTATCCCGGACCGGGCCGCTCATTCGATCCACTCGGAATCGGAATGACCAGCACCGCCCCGCCGGTGGTGCACGTCACACGTACACCGGTCCCCTATCAGGGCGGATCACGCGAACCCACCTTTGATAGCGCTCGGTAAACGCAGGACATGCCCTGCTTGTTCCCGCGACCGACCACCGATTTCTCGTCGGATGATTCGATCTGGGCCGCCAGACAATAGCGGACGACACGGCAAAAGTCGCAATCAAAACACAGACGATTCGAAACTGAGGGGTAATCGACACCAACCCTCGAACTCGCCGAGACCTTGCGCACCGCATTCACCCACCCCGGCCAGGCTCCGCACGGCCCGCCGTCGCCCAGTGGCCGCGACATTTTCGTAGAGTATGGCGGTGGTTTCACTCATCACCGAAGGCAGCGCAACGGATCGACAGGGTCAACCCTTCCTCCGGCGACGCAACCAGCCATGGTTGATCTTGATCGGCGTCCTACTCCTGATCTGCACGGTGGTGTGGGTCAAGGCCCTGACGACCGAGGACAGCAGCGGAGCCGCGATGGCATGCAACTCACCGAGCCCGGCCACCGACGCCAAGTCCCCGCAACCCGCTCCGCTGGGGCAGCGGGTCGGCCAGTCCCGACTGACCGACGTCGAACCGGCGGCGCTCGCCTCGTCCAAGGTCCGGGTGCTCAACGCGAACAACAAGAGCGGTCAGGCCTCCCACATCGCCTCCGCGCTCGGTGATCTCGGCTTCGCGAGCCCGCCGGGACAGCAGTTCGGTAACGATTCGGTATATGTCAACGGTGACCTCAATTGCACCGGCCAGATCCGCTTCGGCGTGAACGGCCGACCGGCCGCCGCATCGGTTCAGTTGGTCGCGCCGTGCGCGGAGTTGATCGAGGATCAGCGCACCGACGACACGGTCGACTTGGTGCTGGGTTCAGTATTCGGCGAGTCGCTGCGGCCCAGTCCGGATGCCGAGGAAGTCCTGAAATCGCTGAAGTATCCGGCGCCGGGCGCATCCACGTCCATCGATCCCAAACTGCTCTCCGCGGCGCGCACGGCCCGCTGCTGAGTCGGACGAGACCCACCTCCCCCGTCGCCCCGGTGTCGCTTCGGCCACCGGGGCGATCTGTATTTCGGCCGCGGATCAGGCGTCGGGGATGGCGATGGTCGCGCCGACCCGGTCGAGCAGCTCGATCAATTCGTCCGCGATGCCAGGCGCGGCGGCGACCACCAGCTCACCCGCCGAGCCGGGGCTGGTGGCCGCGGGCAGCCGCAGCACCGCACCCGACTCCGCGGCGATCAGCGCACCCGCGGCCCAATCCCACGCGTTGAGTCCGTGTTCGTAGTACGCGTCGACCCGGCCCTCGGCGACGAAGCACAGGTCGAGGGCGGCCGCGCCGAAGCGACGGATATCGCGGATATTCGGCAGGATCTCGGCGACCAGCGCGGCCTGACGGGCCCTGCGCTGTGTGCCGTAGGCGAATCCGGTAGACACCAGTGCCAACGCCGCCGAGCGCACCGGCGCGCACCGAAGATGGTCGACCGTACCGTCGGCGGCCACCCGGGTCGCACCGAGACCCGACGCGGCGCTGTAGGTCGCCGCGCGCGCGACATCCACCACCGCACCCGCGACGGGTTGTCCGGCACGCACCGCGGCCACTGAGATCGCGTAGCCGGGAATGCCGTACAGGAAGTTCACGGTGCCATCGATCGGGTCGACCACCCAGTGCACGGTGTCCGCGTCGGAATCGGCCAGACTCCCGCCGCCCTCCTCGCCGAGAATCGGGTCACCGGGGCGTGCCTCATCCAGCAGTCGCCGGATCAGGTCCTCGGTCTCGGTGTCCACGATCGTCACCGGATCGGTGGGGTGCCCCTTGGTCCGCACGGCCCCGTCGCTTGCACCGTCCGGGCCGAACACCTCCGGGCGGCGCGAACGCACATGCGCCGCGGCGGTTTCGGCGAGTCGGACCGCGATCCGGCGCAACTCGGACACATCCGCGGCACCCGCGGCAGTGGGTTGGGCGGTAACTGACACTCTGGTCTCCGACATGACCCCATGCCATCACAGATCCTCGCTGAACGGGAATCATGTAACGCCCATTACTCTTGTCGTGCACGACACAACGCCGTCGTCGGGCACACCCACCGCATGCACTCGGACCAGCGGCTGGGCCCCTGTACGGCGGCGCGATCAACACATCGGCCAGTACAGGGAGCGAGGGAACGTCATGTCCGCTCGGGGGCACGCATTCGGTATCGATATCGGTGGCAGCGGGGTCAAAGGCGCCGCGGTGGATCTGACCACCGGTGAGCTGGTCCACAAGCGGATCAAGATCGCGACACCGCAGCCCTCGACACCGCAGGCGGTCACCGACGCGGTCACCGAACTGGTCGCCCAGGCCGGGTGGGAAGGTCCGGTCGGCATCACGCTGCCCTCGGTCGTACTCGAAGGTGTCGCGCAAACCGCCGCCAATATCGACAAGGCGTGGATCGGCACCGACGCGCGCACCCTGTTCTCCGAAGCGCTGGGCGGCCGCGCGGTCACCGTGCTCAACGACGCGGACGCGGCCGGACTCGCCGAGGACCGCTATGGCGCGGCAAAGGAATTCGACGGCCTGGTGGTGCTGCTGACCTTCGGCACCGGCATCGGCTCGGCGCTGTTGTTCCAGGGCACGCTGGTGCCCAATTCCGAGCTCGGCCATCTCGAGATCGGCGGCATGGAGTCCGAACACCGCGCCGCGGCCTCGGTCAAGGACCGCGATGGCCTGAGCTTTGCCCAGTGGGCCGCCGAAGTCAGCATTGTGCTGAGCGGACTGGAGAAACTTTTCTGGCCGAAGGTCTTCGTCGCCGGTGGCGGCATCAGCCGGGACGCCGAGCAGTGGATCCCGTTGCTCACCAACCGAACCCAGGTGATCCCCGCCCATCTGGAGAACACCGCGGGCATCGTCGGCGCAGCGATGGCCATCGACGCGGGCATCGCGCCGTGAGCGAACCGTTACCAAGATCGGCGGATCCGGGAGGCGCGCGGACAGTACGGCATTAGCCGTTGCTGGGATCGTGCCGTAGGTACCCTGGTTCGATCGTTACAATGGAACGTACTCCGGCCGCGAGCCGGAAACCCCAGACCCGGCGCTCAGCCGGTGAAACCCGACAGACCGCTCCGCCGGAACACCACTCTGGCGTGACGCCGCACGAGACCGTCACGAAAGGGCGTACGTGGTAGCCACGACCCGTCAGACCGCCGAATCGGCCGATGCCGACTCCGCAGATGTAACCGAAGCACGGCCGGTCCGCAAGGCTGCCGCTAAGAAGGCTCCGGCCAAGAAGGCCGCCGCCAAGAAGGCTCCGGCCAAGAAGGCCGCCGCGAAGGCGACGAAGGGCCCCGCCAAGAAGGCGGCACCGAAGAAGGCCGGACCCGACGGCGAGCCGGGCGGCGACGAGAACCTCGAGGCCGAGGATCTGGACCTGGAGGATCTCGGCGATCTCGAGGTGTCCGAGGACGACCTCACCGACGACGCCGAGGATCTGGTCGAGGAAGCCGCCGAGGAAGTCGAAGAGGGCGAGACCGACGAGCCGACCGCCGCGGACAAGGCCTCCGGCGACTTCGTCTGGGACGAGGAGGAATCCGAGGCGCTGCGCCAGGCCCGCAAGGACGCCGAGCTCACCGCATCGGCCGACTCGGTGCGTGCCTACCTCAAGCAGATCGGCAAGGTCGCGCTGCTCAACGCCGAAGAGGAGGTCGAACTCGCCAAGCGGATCGAGGCCGGGCTCTACGCGGCGGAGAAGGTGCGCGAATTCGCCGAACAGGGTGAGAAGCTGCCGGTCGCGATGCGGCGCGACTACACCTGGATCGTGCGCGACGGCAACCGCGCCAAGAACCATCTGCTCGAAGCCAACCTGCGCCTGGTGGTCTCGCTGGCCAAGCGCTACACCGGCCGCGGCATGGCGTTCCTGGATCTGATCCAGGAGGGCAACCTCGGTCTGATCCGCGCGGTCGAGAAGTTCGACTACACCAAGGGCTACAAGTTCTCCACGTACGCCACCTGGTGGATCCGGCAGGCCATCACCCGCGCCATGGCCGACCAGGCCCGCACCATCCGCATCCCGGTGCATATGGTCGAGGTCATCAACAAGCTCGGCCGCATCCAGCGCGAGCTGCTCCAGGACCTCGGCCGCGAGCCGACCCCGGAGGAGTTGGCCAAGGAAATGGACATCACGCCGGAGAAGGTCCTCGAGATCCAGCAGTACGCGCGTGAGCCGATTTCGCTCGATCAGACCATCGGCGATGAGGGCGACAGCCAGCTCGGCGACTTCATCGAGGACTCCGAGGCCGTTGTCGCGGTGGACGCGGTGAGCTTCACGCTGCTGCAGGACCAGCTGCAGTCGGTGCTGGAGACGCTGTCCGAGCGCGAGGCGGGCGTGGTCCGGCTGCGCTTCGGCCTGACCGACGGCCAGCCGCGCACCCTCGACGAGATCGGCCAGGTGTACGGGGTCACCCGTGAGCGCATCCGGCAGATCGAGTCGAAGACCATGAGCAAGCTGCGCCATCCGAGCCGCTCCCAGGTGCTGCGCGACTATCTCGACTAGAAAGCAACCCGAATCGGGCCGCCGAGCTTCTGCTCGGCGGCCCGATCTCGTATCCGGACCCGCAATGCGCTACCGATCCCAAATGGTCGCAACAGAATTCGGCATCCTGCCGATCATCCGCCGCCTGTCGGTGCTACTTCGGTCGGACTCGAGGGCCCACACTGAGCGGTCCTGATAGTCAGCGGCCACTACCAGTGTGGGCGCGGCAACTCTGTCCGCACTCTCTTCGCCTGCGGCCCCGCTATCTGCGAATCCAAGTGTGCTCGTTGACAATTTCGACGGCATTAGTTCGAACTGGTTCTGCGACAGCACTTTTCGGCATACTTCTGAGCAATCGGCCAGCCACGTGGCGGCAATCGCAATAGCGTCCGGCCGGCTAACCAATTCATGTTTCAATCAAACCAGAAAGTGACCGAAAGCACTTCTGGCGAAACGGATTTCGACACCCAAACGGCCGTCAGCTGTCGTATCGTCTGACCCGCCGTTGTTTCGATCGCCGAATATTCCACATTCGGCAGTGGGGGCGTTGCGTGCTCGATATCTACCATTTCAGTTACGGTCTACTGACCCCGCTTCTGGCCTACACCATGTCGGTGACCGGATGCCTGCTCGGACTGCAGTGCGCAGCCCGCGCCCGTACCGGCAAGGACCGGGTCGGCTGGCTGCTCGGCGCGGCCATCGCGATCGGCGGTACCGGCATCTGGGTCATGCATTTCATTGCGATGCTGGGGTTTTCGATCCGGGGCACCGAGATTCGATACGACATTCCGCTGACCCTGCTCAGTGCGATCACCGCGATCGCGGTGGTCGGGATCGGTCTGTTCATCGTGATCAAGCCCGAGCCGACACTGCTCGGGCTGCTGACCGGAGGTACGGTGACCGGGATCGGCGTCGGGGCCATGCATTACGCGGGCATGTACGCGATGAAGTCGAATGCGATGATCACCTACGACGCGCAGCGGGTGGCACTGTCGATGGTGATCGCCGTGGTCGCGTCGATCGTGGCGTTCTGGTTCACATTGCGCGTCAAGGGATTTCTCTCCACCGTCGGCGCCGCATTGATCATGGGCATTGCCGTCACCGGCATGCACTACACGGGGATGTCGGCGATGCACGCGCACGCCGGGCACGGCGGTAGCCCCGAGGGCACGGAAGCCATGCAGCTGATCGGGCCGCTGATCGTCACGATCAGTGTGGTGACCATGCTGCTGCTCATCAGCGTCAGCCTGACCGAGATCGAGCGCAATATCGAACTGCCGCCACTGCGTCTCGCACCGCGTTCCAGGCCGGATCAGCTGCCGCCGCTACCGCCGGTCGAGCCGGAAATCCTGCCGCCCGCGACCGCGTACTGGCCGACGCGGACCGAGGCGCCGCACCACTGAGCCGTGCCCGGCGATAGACGCTCAGTCCCGGGTCGGCCAGTATCGCGCCGGACGCGCTCCGCCGGCCCCGTCGTAGGCCGGATCGTCCACATCGGTGATGCCGATGTGCAACAGCAGCATCATGGTCACCATCCCGACGCCGACCGTCAGCGGAGTCAGCAGCTGGGCCGCGCCCGCACCGGCGGGTGGATGCAGGTGCTGGCCGTTCTGGACATGCATCGCGAACATGCCCGTGTAGTGCATGCCGCAGACCGCGACACCCATCACCAGTGCCGCCCCGATGGTGGCGATGGTGCCGCGCACATGCAGCGCGAACCATAGCGCCGCAGTCGCGGCGATCACCGCGATCACCATCGATAGGCTCACGATCCGCCCGTCGTATTCGATCACCGCATCCGATTTCATCGCATACATACCGGAGTAGTGCATGGCGCCGACGCCGATACCGGTGATCGCACCACCGATGTAGAGGGCCAGCGGCTCCAATCCCGGCCGCTGTGCGACCCATAGCCCGATCCACACCACCACGATCGCGATTACCGCGCTGAGCAGGGTGATCGGCACGTCGTAGCGGATCGACGCGCCGTGGATCGAAAAGCCCAGCATGGCAATGAAATGCATGACCCAGATACCGGTGCCGCCGATCGCAACGGCCGCGGCAACAAGCCATCCGGCGTGGCCGTTGCCGGCTCGCGCGCGCACCACACAGCGCAGCCCCAGCAATGATCCGGTGAATGACATCAGATAGGCGATCACGGGCGTTAGCCACCCATGGCTGAAGTGGTCGATTTGCAGCACGCGACCTCCCTCGATGGACGGACTTCGGCCATCACCGCGACAGCGCGAACCCGCCCACTTGTGCAGAACTAGCAGGTAGGCGATTTACAGTACTACCGTCCGCTAAATTTGTCGTGGGATGAATCCAACCAGCGGGATCGCGCGGCCGATCCGATGACAACTGCTCGTCACCCGTCCATATCAACCGGTCCCATGCCGCCGGATCCTGCCGACCACACCACCTGGCAATCGATCAGCACCGATATCGCTGGGGCACAACGGATCTCACGGATCCGATATTCGACAGCCGGCGTTCGCACTTTTACAAGATCGGTACCACGATTTCGGATACGCGTCCCGAGTCCCCGTTGCGGCCCAGCGCCACCGAGCGCGATGGGATGCACTCGCCAATCGAACTCGACCCCCGCTGAGTTTCCGACCGACGAATCGTCGCATTTGCTGCGCGCGGCTATCCACCAACCATTTGGTCGGACGACCAATTCTTTGGCGCCGCTGACGCCCGGGGGTGCATCAACACCGGGTCCGACCGACCAGGTCAGGTGAGTCAGAACACAGACTTGGCGGGTCGGCGGACATGACGGCCCCGCGCCCGGCAGACTTGAGCATTGTGGTTGCCCCCACTTTGCACCGGATCCACTCGCCATGGACGCGAACCGTCGACCTGCGCGATGAACTCCGCGCGGTCTGGTCGTGGGTGCGTCGCCCCGGGCTGGCGCGCCGACTGCTGCCCGAACTGCGCCAGCACCTAGCGGGCGCACCGGCCAGCACCGCGTATGCGTTCACCTTGTTCGTCACCTGGTGGACGCTGCGCGGAGTCGGCGATTCGGTGGAGCGCAGGCTGATCTTCTCGGCCTCGACCAACCTCTACAACATGCAGCACAACCCGATTCAGGTGCTGGTGGCCTCGGCGTTCTGGACCCAGGGCCAGTTTCCCTGGATCACCATCGCGGAGATCTTGGTGGTCATGGGCTTCGCCGAACGCTGGCTCGGCACCAGTCGCTGGATTCTGCTGTTCGCCACTGGGCACATCGGCGCGACGCTGCTCACCGTCACCGCGATCGACCACGCCATCGACCGCCACATCATCCCGGTGCGCGTGCAGTACGCCGCGGATGTCGGCACCAGTTACGGGTTCACGGCAGTTTTGGCCGCCATGGCCTTCCACTTCCGCGGTGCGGTCCGCGTGGTGTGGGCGGCGGTCATCATCATCGTCCTCGGCTCGGCGCTATTGATCGGTCCGACCTTCACCGACTACGGACATATGTGCGCGGCCCTGATCGGTTTGGCCGTCGGACTTGTCGCCTCGACCTTCTGGCGTCGCGTCGAACGCATGCGCGCCGCACGCGACGCCAGTTCCGCCGCGGCGAAACAGCGGCCGGCGACCGCGACGCATCCGCTTCCGACATCGGCCGACAATGTGACCAGCGCCGGGGCTACGTCCGTTGCGGCCCAGCCCCTATCCAGTACTGGCGGCCGGGCTGAGGCGGCGCTGCACCAGGCCGATGACCGGTTCGACAACGCGGGCCGCGATCGGGCCGAGCACCGCCATCAGTAGCACATAGGCCGAGGCGAGTCCGGCGAGTTCACCGGCGACCGCGCCCATCCCCACCGCCAAACCCGCGATGACGATGGAGAATTCACCGCGCGCGACCAGTGCGGCACCCGCTCGCGCCCGGCCCATCCGGCGGATGCCCTGTCGACTCGCCGCCCACCAGCCGGTCGCCACCTTGGTCACCATGGTGACCACCGCGAGCAGGATGGCCCAGCCCAGCACCGGCGGAATCGCACTCGGGTCGGTGCTGAGTCCGAAGGCCACGAAGAAAATGGCAGCGAACAGATCCCGGATCGGTTCCAGCAGCTTCGTCGCCTCGTGTGCGGTCGAGCCGGAGATCGCGATGCCGAGCAGGAACGCGCCCACCGCCGCCGAGACGTTCAGCGCCGAGGCCAGCCCGGCGACCAGCAGCGCGGCACCGAGCAGCTTCAACAGGAAGACCTCGCGGTCGGCACTGTCCACGATCGCCGAGACGTAGCGGCCGTAGCGCAATGCCACCACGAGCACGACGGTGACAGTGGCCAAGGCGAGTCCGAGTACGGTCAGTCCGCTCAGGAAACTCGTGCCCGCCAGGATCGCGGTGAGGATCGGCAGATACATCGCCATCGCCAGATCCTCGAAGACCAGAATCGACAGGATCACCGGTGTTTCCCGGTTGCCGAGGCGCCCGAGATCATTGAGCACCTTGGCGACGATGCCCGAGGACGAGATGTAGGTGACTCCGGCCAGCGTGATCGCTCCGGTCATCCCCCAGCCGAGTATCAGTGCGACCACCGCGCCGGGCGTCGCGTTGGCGACGATATCGACCAGACCCGCGGCCCATGAGCGGCGCAGTCCGGTCACCAGTTCGGCCGCGGTGTATTCCAGTCCGAGCAGCAACAACAGCAGCACTACGCCGATTTCGCCTGCGATATGGCCGAATTCGTTCGCGGCGCCGAGTTCGATGAATCCGCCCTGGCCGAAGGCCAGTCCGCCGAGCAGGTATAGCGGAATCGGGGACATGCCGAAGCGGGCCGCCACTCTTCCGAGCATGCCGAGGGCGAATAACACCGCCCCGAGCTCGATGAGGGCGAGCGCGGTTTCGTTCACGCTCTCACCCGTGCGTCAAGATCTTCGCGGCCGCGTCCAGACCGTCGGGTGTCCCGACGACCACGAGTATGTCATCGGCGGTAAAGGTGAAGTCCGGCCCCGGCGAGGGGTGCAGCTGCCCCGCGCGCATCACGGCGACAATGGAAGCCTTTGTGCGCGTGCGCATTCCGGTCTCACCGAGGGTGCGGCCCTCATACGGCGAATCCGCGCCGATGGGTAGTTGGCGGGTGGTGATCCCGGGTAGGTCGCGGTGGTCCTCGCGTAGCTTCGCGACCAACTGCGGCGAGCCGAGCAGGTTCGCGAGCACCGACGCCTCGTCGGGGGTCAGCGGTACCTGGGCGGCGCAGGAGTCCGGGTCATCGGGTTTGGAGACGATCAGATCAATGCCGCCGTCGCGGTGATCGACAACGCCGATCCGGCGGCCCGACCGCAGCTGAAAGTCTTTGCGTACCCCGATCCCGGGTAGGGCGGTGACATCGACGTTCACATCCTCCACCCTAACCGGCAAAAACGACTAACCGCCCACTAGTCCCGCGATCGCGCCGCGAGCCAGCACCGCGCTTGCCATCGCCCAGCCTCGTCGCACTGTCGGCATGCCCGGACAGGAACCCATCGACGCGCTCTAGCAGCGGTTCGATCCTGGCGTGCCATATCGCCCGCGCGGCGATCAGCGCGAGTGCGGGCGCGACCATGCAGTAACCCCGCCAGCAGTCCCACCGATCACGCTGCGGACAGATCACTCAGCCGCGCCCGGGGCGGGTGGTGATCATGTCGGTCATCGGATCGACCGCGTCTCCTTCCTTCGGCTGACCCGCAGATACCGCGGTGTGTGCTGTGATGGGTCGATGCGGCGGCAGTGGGAGGCCTTGTCGGCGACCGCGCAGGACGCGCTGGTCGCCGCCTTCGAGTTCGCGCTCGGTGCCGGACTCTATCTGACCGGCCTGTTCGAGATGGCCAGTGACCTCAGCCGCCACCCGTCGCTGCCGGTGCGATTCGGGGTGCTGGCGCTGATCTGCGTGGCGAGCTTCCTGCGGCGGCGCACGCCGGTGCTGGCGCTCGGTATCGGGCTGGTCCCCTTCGCGATCGATTTCGCACTCGGCCCGACAGTGCCGATCTGGCTCATCTATTCGGATCTGATCTACGCGGGTGTGCTGTATGCTGCACCCGCGCGCTCGCGCCTTGTGGTCGTGGTCTGCGGTGCGGTCTCGGCCGTGCTGACCGTACTGGCCCTGATACTCGGCGACTGGCGGATCGCGGTGATCACCATCGCGGCCCTGTTCGCATTCGTCGCGACGCCGCTGTGGTGGGCGTTGACGGTGCGCGGGCACAAGGAGATCGCGGAGGCCGAACGTAAACGCGCACAAGCAATGACATTGGTCGCCGAACTGGATCGGCGCGCCGCCATCGCCGATGAACGCAAGACGATGGCGCGGGATCTGCACGATGTGATCGCGGGGCATTTGTCCGCCATCGCGATCCAGTCCGAGGCGGCATTGGGTGTGCTGGCCCGACAGCCGGTGCCGGACGGCCGAATCGACGATCCCGCCATCGTCGGGATCATTTCCTCGATCCGGTCCAATAGTGTCAGCGCACTGCAGGAGATGCGCACCATGATCGGTCTGCTGCGCCGCGACGACGGCGGCGAGGACGACGTGGCCGCACCGCGCAAACTGGCCCAGCTCCCCATCCTGGTCGACGCCGCCCGCGCGGCCGGAATCACCGTGCGCGTACGGGATTCGCTCAACGGGAAACCGCTGCCGAGCGCGGTCGACCAAGCCGCATATCGAATCGTCCAGGAAGCACTCACCAACGCCATGAAACATGCCCCGGGACAGGAAGTCGACATCGACGTGCGCGTGCAGGGAACGGCATTGGCAGTCGCGATACGCAACCCCACCGTACCGGTGCGCAATCGGTCGGATGAGCACGATATGGGCCATCGCGGACTGATGAATATGCGCGAACGGGCCGCCGCCCTCGGCGGCACCTTCACCGCGGGACCTGCCACGGGCGGCTGGGAAGTGCTTGCGCGGCTGCCGATCTCGGCGATGGAGGCGTCATGACGGCGGCATCGCACAGCGATTCGACGAGCGATGGTGGCCGGGTGACGGGTGCGCCCATCCGCGTGCTGCTCGCCGACGATCACGGCGCGATCCGGGCTGGCCTGCGCATCATCCTGGAAACCGCCGAGGGCATCGAGGTGGTCGGTGAGGCCGCCGACGGCGATATTGCGGTGGCACAGGCGAAAGCGCTGCGTCCGGATGTGGTGCTGATGGATATCCGCATGCCCGGCGTCGACGGCATCACCGCCACTGGCCGCATCACCGCCGACGGCCTGGCCAGGGTGCTCATCCTGACCACCTTCGATCTGGACGAGTACGTCTTCCGCACACTGCGCGCGGGTGCGTCGGGATTCGTGCTGAAATCCGCATCCGGACAAGCACTTGTCGATGCGGTGCGCGCGGTGGCCGCTGGCGATGGCGTACTCGCGCCGGAGGTGACCGCCGCGGTGATCAACGCGTTCGCCTCGAACGGCGCCCAGCCGAGCGAGCCAGCACCGGACGGCCTGGACGAACTCACCGAGCGCGAACGCGAGGTGCTCGACTGTCTCGGCGAAGGCCTGTCCAATGCGCAGATCGCCGCGCGGTTGTTCATCGGCGAGACAACGGTCAAGACGCATGTGTCGCGGGTGCTCACCAAACTCGGTGTGCGGTCGCGGGTTCAGGCCGCCATCGTGGCACGCGAGGCCAGGGACCGGTAGTTCACGACTCGGGGAAGTTCGGGTCCAGTGCCGCGAAGGTGCCGTCCGGACCCGGCTGATACTCGATCACGGCGGTGACCGCGCCGACCGGCAGCGGACCGTACAGATGCGGGAACAACATCGATTCGGGGTCGGTCGGCACGCCCGGTTCCCACTTCACCGGCGCGCCTACGCGGGCCGGATCGATGCGCAACAGCACCATGTCGCGCCGCCCCTCGAACAGGCGGTTGGCCGGCAGGTGCACCTGCTGTGGCGTGGACAGATGGATGAAACCGAGCTCCGCGAACGACTCCGGGCGGTACTCGCCGGTTTGCCGCGCGGTCAGCCAGTCGGCGAGAGTGCAAATGTGAACGAGAGTGTGAGTGTCGTAGATCACGGGTAATCTCCCGGTAGACAACTGGATAGGTGTTCGTGATCGTGGTCGAGTGGACCTTCGATGTGTGACCAGTGATGTTCGCCAGTAGCGAAATCCCAGGTTGTGTTATCGAAAACACACAGAATCACTTCCGGGAACAAAGCCCCCGTCCCGAACGTCTGACAGAGTAGTCATACCACTGCTGGGAAGTAGCGGTAGCGAGCCCGCGGAGTGACCACGGGCCCCACACCAGGTGAACGGACTGTAGTGCCGGGAGCCAGGACGGAGGAGTCATGCCAGGAACCCTGACAAGCACCCCACTGACCGCGGTCGATCGTTGCGACCGCTGCGGAGCTGCCGCACGAGTTCGTGCCGTACTGCCCGCAGGTGGCGAGTTGCTCTTCTGCCAGCACCACGCGAATGAACACATGGATCGCTTGCGTGAGCTCGAAGCCGTGATCGACACGGAATCGGCTCCCGCCCTCTGACCAGTCCTCGCGTCCCGACACAACAACATCGCACAACAGAACATCGCTGATAGAACCGACAGCGGGCGACCTACAAGTCGCCCGCTGTCGGCGTTTATCGAAAGCGCTCACGCCACTGTGGGATCGGCGAGGATGCCGTCCAGCAGCTTCGCGAGTCCGAAGGCGAATGCACCCTCCGGATCCGACGGCGCTTGATAGCATTCGCCTACCGCCGCACCGACCCGCGATGCGATCGGGAACTCCGCCACCGACATGACCTCGGTGAGCAGTGGACCGTGCTGCTCCCACCACTGCGCGTCGGTCAGCTCCGCGGTACTGCGGATTCCGGCGATCGCCATCCGCGCATTGCCGGTCGCGAATTCCGAGAGCACCGCGATCACGCGGTCCATCGCCAGATCCGATAACCCGATCCCGTCGATCGCGGCCAACTGCCGTTCATAGCGACACATCCGTCCCGGGCCGAGCACCAGCCGCCACGGCGGCACCTCGAGCAGCCACGGATGGGCGATCAACTCCGCACGCACCTGTTCGGCGATCGCGGCCATGCGATCGCGGACCGGCAGGTCGGTCGGGATCGGCGCGTCCTCATGGGCGACCGTGTCGACCATCAGGACGATCAGCGCCTCCTTGCTCGGCACATAGGTGTAGAGACTCATCGGGCGCAGACCCAGTTCGGCGGCGACGGCGCGAATCGACACCTTGTCGTACCCGTCCCGATCGGCGAGGGCAATGGCGGCACCGATCACCGCATCGACGCTCACCGTCTGCTTCGGCCCGCGCCCGCCGGATCGCGGCGGCACGGTATGCCGCCACAGCAGACTCATCAGCTGTTTCGCCTGGTCGGGATCGGTCATGTGACCCTCTCGGAATCAACCCGGTACGGTGTACGTTGTTACGATACTCCGTACACCATACGACGATCTAGGGGTCCGCTCTGCCAAGCACACAGGCCACATATCTCCCTGACCGCCACATGTTCGCGCTGTGGACTTGGACCGGATCCGGACCGGGCCGCGCGCCCGAGGGCGATCACGAAACCCTCGCGCTCGCGGTGCCGACGGGACCACATGGCGCGATCGAAGTAGCCGAGGTCGACTGCGCACTGGTCGATCCGGACGATCTGCTGCAGCTGGACCTCGCCGACGCGGGTCCGTCCTTACTCGCTTGGCACGCGGTGCTTCAGACTGAGGGCGATCCGGACGATGCACAATCGATCGACTCGTCACCGTCGATAGCGGACCACTCTGGACAGACCCGAACAACGCGAGCCCGGGCACACGACGTATCTCGGCCATCAGATGGGCCGGACGCCGACGAGACCGAACAGGGGCAGCCGGGCAGGCCAGTGCTGCTGCCCACGGCCGCGCATGCGGTGCCGGATGCGATCGGGACGTCGATCGTGTCCGCCGAGCGCGCGGTGCGCGTACTGCGCGAAACGCGCTGTCTCCAGATGGAATTGCAGGAGGGGTTGAAGGCGCAGTTGCGCCCGTATCAGGCGCGTGGGGTCGGGTGGCTGCACGAGACCGTCACGGCCCACGGCGGCGCGGTACTGGCCGATGAGATGGGGCTCGGGAAGACGGTGCAGACCATTGGGTTTCTGCTCGGGCGGGGTGGGTCCGGTCCGCAGCTCGTAGTTTGTCCGACATCGCTGGTCGGGAACTGGGTGCATGAGATCACGCGGTTCGCGCCGGGGCTGCGACCGGTGGTGTGGCGCGGGGGCGAGGTCTCCGACGAGGCTGGCGCGGTTGTGGTGACCGGATATCCGATGTTGCGGCTGCACGGCGGTGTGCTGGCCGATCAGCAGTGGGCGACAGTGGTTTTCGATGAGGCGCAGGCGCTCAAGAATCCGCGCACGCAGATATCCAAGGCCGCGCGGGCGCTTTCGGCCCAGGCCACCGTCGCGCTGACCGGTACGCCGGTGGAGAACCATCTAGAGGAGCTGTGGGCGCTGCTGAATCTGGTGACGCCGCGGCTGTTCGGGCACCGCACCCAGTTCCGGCGGCGGTTCGTCCGGCCGATCCACGAGGGTTCGACCGCCGCGGCGGCCCGGTTGCGCGACACCCTGGAACCGGTGTTGTTGGCGCGCAAGAAGGCTCAGGTCGCCGCGTCACTGCCCGCGAAGATGCACAGCGATCTGCTGTGCGACCTCACTGCCGAACAGGAAGGACTTTATGACCAACTGCTCGACAAGGCCATCGACGACGGCTTCGGGCACGGCGCCCAACGGCAGAGCCGGGTACTCGCGGCACTGACCGCACTCAAACAGGTCTGCAACCATCCGGGCCTGATCACCGGTGAGCTCGGCGAATTGGCCGGCCGGTCCGGAAAGCTGGACCTGTGCACCGATATCGTGGCCAATAACCTCGAAACCGGTAACCCGACACTGATATTCACCCAGTACCGCGCCACCGGCGACCTGCTGGTCCGCCATCTCGACGAGCAGTTCGGTGTGCGTGTTCCGTTCTTCCACGGTGGCCTCGATCAGGCCGAGCGCGCGGAGATCGTCACCGGCTTCCAGGCCGAGGATGGTCCGCCGGTCCTGATTCTGAGTCTGCGCGCGGCGGGCACCGGACTGACGCTGACTCGCGCCGCCGATGTCATCCATTACGACCGTTGGTGGAATCCGGCCGTCGAGGCCCAGGCATCGGACCGGGTGCACCGCATCGGCCAGACCCGCACCGTCACCATCACCACCCTCACCTCGGGTACCACCGTCGAGGAGCACATCGCGGGCATGCACGAGCGCAAATCCGCACTCGCGGACCTCGGCGATTCGGCGGGCATCGCCGCGCTGGCCCGCCTCGACGACGATCAGCTCATCGAAATCCTGCGACGCAAGAGGGAGAACTGATGGCGGACAATGAATTCGGCTACACCGCCTGGGGGATGGACTGGGTCCGCCTTGCCGAAACCCTGCGCCAGACCCGTCCCGATCCGCTGCTGCCCCGGGCCCGCAGCATCGCCCGCAACAATGGCGTACAGACCACCATCGACGGGCGCGTCATCCGCGCCACCATCCACCGCGGCGGCCAAGCCTCGGTAACCCATCTCGAAGTTGCACCACTGCCCCGCCCGGCCATTACCGCAATCGCCGAAATCATCCCGGACACAACGGTACTCACCGACGATATGCACCGTGCCCTGGTCGCCGCCGGTACCAGCCCCGCCCCCGTGCTGGCCGGGACGGACTGCTCCTGCTCGGCCCGCTCGGCCCGCTGCGTGCACGTCCTCGCCGTGTACTACGACCTGGCCCGCCGCGTCGACGAGGACCCACGCCTGGCCCTGGACTTGCAGGGCTATTTCCAAGCGGCACCCGAAGATCCGGCAGCGCCGGTCGAATCACCCCGGTGGACCCCGCTCAACGCCCTAGACCCCGCGGACTACTTCGGGGCTCCTTTGCACACCGCCTCGGTGCGGTAGACCAGCCGCGCCGGCTGTCGACCTTCTCGATGGCGGTGCGCTGACGAGGATTCACCTCGCCCTGTGTCATTCGGGGCGGCGGGCTCGGAAGCGGAAACTGGTTGTGCCGGTCTCGATCTCGACGTCGGTGAACCCGACGCCCGTAAGGCGGGCGGCTGCGCGGTCCGGCGGTATCGGCAGACAGGTGTCGCCGAGATGCATCAGGCGGAATACCGGACCATCGAGGCCGTCGCTGCCAGCGAATACTCCGCCGGGGCGCAGGACGCGCAAGGCTTCGGCGAAGAGGGCGTCTTGTTCATCGACGGTCGGAACGTGGTGCAGCATTGTGAAACACACGACCGAATCGAATTGCCTCGGCGGCAAGGGCATATCTGCGCCGTCGCCCTCGATGACGGTCATCGTGCTGCCGTGCCGGGTACGCAGTCGGCTGGCGAGCACCGGATCGATTTCGACTCCGGTCAGCGTGGTCGTGCGCTCGCGCAAGGCGCGCACGTTCGCACCGTAACCGGGGCCGATCTCGAGTGCGGAGGCGCCGAGGTCGAGGCCGGACAGCGCCCACGGGACGATCTTCGCCGCGCTCGTGCGCTCCCAGAGCGCCGATCGGCACAGGAGCCTGTGGAAGTAATTCATCGCCATACGATCACGCTAGGAGCGGACGACGCCGACCACGACAGGCTACGGTGACAAGCTGTGTCGCCGAACGGCCAATCCCTCGTACCGGGCCAACCCCGGCCGCCTCGTCGGAAGCACAGCGGATCCCTGGTACTCCCGGCCGCGATCGGCAATACCGCCATGGTGCTGGGTGCTGGCGTCCTGCCAGCGGGCTATTGGTTCGACACCCATGAACATCCGCAGCATCAAATCGCCTGGGCGGCACGGGGTGTCATCGCCGTCGAAATCGGCGACGGCTACTGGGTGCTGCCGCCGACGCGGGCGTTGTGGATCCCCGGCGGCACGAGGCACCGAACCGGCACCGCGGCGGGCGCGACCATGCGCGGCATCTTCGTGGCACCGGATCGGTGCCCGGTCGCATTGGCCGCACCGACCATGCTCCGCATATCCCCCCTGCTCCATGAACTGTTCGACCATCTCACCGAGCTCGAAACCGCCGCCGCTCGACGCGAACGCGCGGAGGCGGTGGTCTTCGATCTGCTCGAGCCGGTCGACGTGATTCCCATCGGCGCGCGCCGACCCGTGGATACCCGAGCCGCGCAGGTCGCCGACGCGCTGACTCGCAATCCCGCCGATGATCGCACGCTCGGCGAGTTCGCCACCGCCGTCGCCACCAGTCCACGCACCTTGGCCCGGCTGTTCGTCGCCGAGACCGGAATCAGCTTCGGCCAGTGGCGAACTCAGATCCGCCTCGTGGCATCACTTCCCCTCCTCGCCGAGGGCTTGCCGATCGCCCGGATCGCCCGACGCGTGGGCTACGCCACCCCGAGCGCGTATGTCGCGGCCTTCCGTCGCACCGTTGGCGTATCCCCAGGCCGCTACTTCGCCAGGTAACCGAGTCCCGTCCTCCGGTGGAGATTCGGCGGACCCGACGATCAGGCGTTTGTGCCACCGTCGACGGTGAAGATCGAGCCCGTAATGCTGCGCCCGGAGGTTCCGGCGAGGAAGGCAACGGTGGCAGCGATGTCATCGGCGGTGCCGAAGCGGCCGAGGGCGGTGAGACCGATTTGCTGCGGGGCATGGTCGCCGTTGGCCGGATTCATATCGGTGTCGGTTGAGCCGGGCTGTACCAGATTCACCGTGATGTTTCGCGGCCCCAGTTCGCGCGCAAGCGCTTTCGTGAAGCCATTGAGCGCGGACTTGCTGAGGTTGTACAGCGCGAGTCCACCGAAGGCGGCGCGCTCGGACAGGTTGCTGCCAATGCTGATGATCCGCCCGCCCTCGGTCATATACGTGACCGCCGCCTGTGCCCCGACGAACGCCGCACGCGCATGGATATTGAGCGCGCGATCGATCTCCTCGACGGTGAACTCCTCGAAGGGTTTGGCCGGGAAGATGCCCGCGTTATTGACCAGCACATCGAGCCTGCCCAATTCGGCCGCGACCCGGTGCACGGCCGCGACGACGGCACCCGCGTCGGCGCTGTCAGCCTGAATCGCGACCGCCCGCCGCCCCGACGATTCCAATTCGGCGACCACCGATTTCGCCTGTAGCTCATTGTTCTGGTAGGTCAGCGCCACATCCGCGCCCGCATCGGCCAGGTGCCGGGCGATGGCCGCTCCGATACCCCGACTGCCACCGGTCACCAGCGCCACCTTGCCCGTCAGATCCGACATCGCGACTCCTCCAAATTCTGTGTCGATCAGTACATAAATAGCTAAACGCACGAGCCCCGGCCGCGTCAAGGGGTATATTTAACGATCGACACAGAAAGGATCGGGCCATGGCCGAACGAGGACGCCCCCGCGCTTTCGACCGCGAGGTCGCGCTGCGCCGCGCCATGGAGGTGTTCTGGGAGCACGGCTACGAAGGCTCATCGATGAGCGATCTCACCGCGGCGATGGGCATCAACTCACCGAGTCTGTACGCGGCCTTCGGCGGCAAGGAAGAACTGTTCCGTACGGCCGTCGGCCTCTACGGCCGGACCGAAGGCGGCTACACCGCCCGCGCCCTGCGGGAGGAACCCACGGCACGTGCGAGCATCGAAGCGATGTTGCGCGACAACGCGATCGCCTACACCGTGGCGGATAAACCCCACGGCTGTATGGTCGTGCTCGCAGGCTCCACCTACACCACCCGCAGCGAAAGTATCCGCGACTTCCTGATCGAAAAGCGGCGCGAGACAACCGAGGATATCCGCGACCGTCTGGATCGCGGCATCGCGGACGGTGATCTGCCCGCGGACACCGATACCGCCGCGCTGGCCAGTTTCTACACCACCGTCCTGTACGGCCTGTCGATCCGCGCGCGCGACGGCGCTTCCCACACCGAACTCACCCAGTCCATCGACTGCGCCATGGCCGCATGGCCGGTCTCCGCTGCGACCCGCTGACCGAAGCTACTTGCGGCGCAATGCCGCGATGCGCTCACCGAGCTGATCGGCGGTCGCCAATGCCGTTGGCGGACCGCCACATTCCCGTCGCAGCTCACCATGGATGACGCCGTGCGGCTTCCCGGTGCGATGGTGGTGCATGGCGACCAGGCTATTGAGCTCACGCCGCAGCTCACCGAGCTTATCGGCGGTCGCGACGCGCTCGGCCGCCGAGGCGACCTGCGGGCCCGGATCGGGGGCGGCGGCACCGCGTTCGGCCAACTGCCGCGACTGCCGCTCCCGCAGCAGGGCCCGCATCTGGTCCGCATCGAGCAGCCCGGGAATGCCGAGGTAATCGGCCTCCTCGGCACTACCGGCGAAAGTCGCGGTGCCGAACGAGGATCCGTCGTAGATGACCTGGTCGAGCTCGGCGTCGGCGGCCAGCGCGACGAAGGGCCGCTCGTCCTCACCCGGCTCGTCCTGCTGCTTATTGGCCTCGATGAGCAGTTCGTCTTCGAGGCCGTTCTTCTCCCGATGCGGTTTGCCGATGACGTGATCGCGCTGCAGTTCCAGCTGCGCGGCCAGATCGAGCAGCACCGGCACCGACGGCAGGAAGACGCTCGCGGTCTCGCCGGGCTTGCGCGCACGCACGAACCGGCCGATGGCCTGCGCGAAATACAGCGGTGTCGAGGCGCTGGTCGCGTAGACACCGACCGCCAGACGCGGCACGTCGACGCCCTCGGACACCATGCGCACCGCGACCATCCACGGCTGGGTGTTATTGCTGAACTCGGCGATCCGATCCGAGGAGGACGGATCATCCGACAGCACCAGGGCAGGCTTCTCTCCCGAGATGTGTTCCAGCAGTTCGGCGTAATCGCGGGCCCGCTCCTGATCGGTAGCGATCACCAGACCACCGGCATCGGGCATACCGGTCGCGCGCAGCTGGCGCAGCCGGGTGTCCGCGGCGACCAGCACCTTGGACATCCAGTCCCCCGCCGGATCCAGTGCGGTACGCCACGCGCGGGCAGTGTGTTCGGCGCTCAGCGGCTCACCGAGGCGGGCGGAATACTCCTCCCCTGCGCTGTCGCGCCAGTGTGCCTCACCGGAGTATGCGAGGAAGACCACCGGTCGGACCACGCCGTCGGCCAGCGCCTCGGCATAGCCGTAGGCATGGTCGGCGCGCGAGCGCGGGAAACCCGCTTCATCGGGTTCGTAGGTGACGAATGGGATCTGACTGTCATCGCTGCGGAACGGGGTTCCGGTCAGGGCGAGCCGCCGGGTGGCGTCGCCGAATGCCTCGGCCGTCGCATCGCCCCAGGACTTGGCATCGCCCGCGTGGTGGATCTCGTCGAGAATCACCAGCGTTCTGCGTCTTTCGGTGCGCACCCGGTGTCGTGCGGGATGCGAGGCGATCTGCGCGTAGGTGACCACGACGCCGTGATAGTCGCCGGAGGTCGCGCCGGTCGCGTTGGAGAAGCGCGAATCCAGCTGAATGCCCGCGCGGGCCGCGGATTGGGCCCACTGGTGCTTGAGGTGTTCGGTCGGGGCGACCACGGTGATCTGGTCGACGGTGCGGTCGGCCAGCAGTTCGGCCGCGACCCGCAGCGCGAAGGTGGTTTTACCGGCGCCCGGCGTCGCCACCGCGAGGAAATCCCTCGGTTTGGTGGCCAGGTATTTCATCAGTGCCCGGCGCTGCCAGGCCCGTAGCGAACCACCCGTGGAACCCGCGGCCCGCGATGTCTGCGAATCGCCCGGTGTTTCCGCTTCTCCCGCCACAGCGGCGCCACCCGACACAGTCACGCAGACGACCCTAGCTGTCCCCCATGGCGTGTCGCCAAACCGACGCGGCGTGGGCGACGGGCGTCACATTCGAACGGCGCGCAACGCCCTGTTCATCTCCTGCCCATCGACGCGATGCGATGGCAAACCAGAACAATATGCTCGGATGCGCGATGCTGTAGGCATCATGTCCGACGATGGTGCCCCAGCTCGTGAGTCCCCCGGGACCGGCGACCAGCCGATCCACAGCGGCGGTGGCGACGTGCAACCCACTGCGGCGATATATGCCCGGCGCGCCGCCGCACGGATGGCGCACGGCTCGCGACAGGGCGGCAAACTCGTCGTGCGGGTGGCGGTGAAGGCATGGAACGATTCGATTTTCACCAAATCCGCGGCCGCGGCGTTCTGGCAGACGATGTCACTGGCACCGCTGCTGTTCGGGGTGCTCGGCAGCCTCGGCTACGTGGGGGAATGGTTCGGCCCCGATACCGTGCAGATCGTCGAGCAGAAGATCATCGCGTTCAGCCGCGACCTGTTCAGCGCCAGTGTGGTCAGCGATCTGATCGAGCCGACGGTCACCGATGTGCTCGGCCGCGGGCGCGCCGCCTATGTTTCGGTGGGCTTCGTACTGTCGCTGTGGGCCGGATCCTCGGCCATGTCGACCTTCGTGGATTCCATTGTCGAGGCACACGGGCAGAAGGATGCCCGGCATCCGGTGTGGCAGCGCATCTTCGCGCTGCTGCTGTATGTGCTGTTCCTAGTGGTGGCGGTGTTCCTGCTGCCGCTGATCGCCCTGGGCCCGACGTTGATCGGACGGGTGCTGCCGGATTCGTGGCGCGAACCGGGGCTGCGACTGATCGACTCGTTCTACTACCCGGGTGTCGGCCTCTTGCTGATCATCGGGCTCACCACGCTCTACAAGCTGGCGCTGCACAAATCGCTGCCGTGGCACCGGTTGTTCGGCGGGGCGCTCGTCGCGGGGGTGTTCTTCATGGCCGCCAGCGAGGGCCTGCGCCGCTACCTGGCCTGGGTCGCCAGGACCGGCGTCAGCTACGGCGCGCTCGCCACGCCGATCGCCTTCCTGCTGTTCACGTTCTTCCTGGGCTTCGCGGTGATCCTCGGCGCCGAATTCAATGCCGCGGTCCAGGAATTCTGGCCAGCCCGCAGCACCCGCATCGACCAGGTGAAGGAATGGTTGTCCAACCAGCTGGGCGGCGACGGATCCGATGACTCCGAGACCGACGACGCATCCAGCGCCGACCCTGACGATCTCGGCACAGCGAAGCCCCCGAGCCCACCGGGAACTCAGGGACCGATCACACGGGCAGACGATATCGACGCCGATGCCGCCCGGGTACATCTGCACGCACCGGGCGCTGCGGCACCGCGCACAGAGTCGGCTCAGCCCTTGCGCAGGCCGTCGTAGACCTTCTTGCACTCCGGGCAGACCGGCGAGCCGGGCTTCGGGGAGCGGGTCACCGGGAAGACCTCACCGCAGAGGGCGACCACATGGGTGCCCATGACGGCGCTCTCGGCGATCTTGTTCTTCTTCACGTAGTGGAAGAACTTCGGGGTGTCGTCGCCCGTCGTCTCGTCGGTGGTCGTATCCGGGCGAACCAGAGTGTCGGTACTCACGGATTCCATGATGCCGCATCGGCGCGAACTCGGCCGAGCACGGTCGGCTCCGCGCGCGTTCATCCAGCTGACCAGGCCATGTGCGGTCCGGACCCGACAGTGGGAGACTCAGGGTATGCAGCAGTACGGCGACTCCCCTCACGCCGACGACATCGGCAGCGGTGATCGCCACGACGTGACGATGCCGAAGCCTCCTCGCAAATCCGCCGGCTACTTCCCGGGCAATGACGAGAAGCATCCGTTGCTGATCACCGAGGCGGCGCCGTCACTGGATGACCAGCACCGCGCACGGGTCCGCCGCTACACGATCATCATGGCCTTCCGCATCCCCTGCCTGATCCTCGCCGCGGTCGCCTACAGCATGTTCAGCAACGCCCTGCTGTCCATCCTGATCATCACTGCCTCCATCCCCCTCCCCTGGATCGCGGTCCTCATCGCCAACGACCGCCCACCCCGCCGCAAGGACGAACCCAGCCGCTGGGACCAGCCCCGCACCGCCATCGAATCCCGCCCCCACCGCGCCATCGACACCTAACCCACCCCAGCCCGCAGCTGGACAGGCGATCACCATGCGCTCAGGCAGGCAAACTCCGTGAGTGTCCTGCATGAGCGCATTCTCGACTCGGTTGGGGATGGGGTTAGGGGTGGCGGGGGATGGTGGCGGACATGAGGGCTGCTGCGGCGCATAGGGCGCCTGCGATGTACCAGGCTAGGTTGTAGGAGCCCTGGAGGTCGCGGATGATGCCTGCGCCGGTTGCGGCGATGGCGGAGCCGATTTGGTGGGAGGCGAACACCCAGCCGAAGGCTACGGGGCCGTCGGCGCCGAAGAGTTCGCGGCAGAGCAGGACGGTTGGTGGGACCGTTGCGATCCAGTCCAGGCCGTAGAAGATGATGAAGACCCACATGCTCGGCTGGGTGTCAGGGGCGAATAGCGACGGCAGGATCAGCAGTGACAGGCCGCGCAGGGTGTAGTAGCCGACCAGCAGGTAGCGGGGGTCGGCCCGGTCGGTGAGCCAGCCGGAGAAGATGGTGCCCGCCACATCGAAGATGCCGACCAGGGCCAGCAGACTCGCGGCGGTGGTCGGCGGCATGCCGTGATCGTGTGCCGCACTGACGAAATGGGTTCCGACCAGGCCGTTGGTGGAGGCGCCGCAGATCGCGAATCCACCTGCGAGCAGCCAGAATCCGGGTTTGCGCGCGATCGTGGCCAGCACTGTCAGTGCCCGGGTCGCGCCACCGGAGGCGGGGACGCGGAGCCCGACCGTGCTGCCCGGTTCGGCGCCATAGGCGGAAACGCCGACGTCACTGGGGAAGTCGCGGATGAACAACAGGACCAGCGGCACCACCGCCAGCGCGACGCCCGCGACGATCACCGAGGGCACCCGCCAACCGTGCGCATGCGCCACCGCCGATACCACCGGCAGGAAGACCAGCTGCCCGGTCGCGCCCGCCGCGGTGAGTACGCCGGTCACCAAGCCACGCTGGCGCACGAACCAGCGGCCGGTGATCGTCGCCACGAACGGCATGGACATCGAACCGACGCCGATACCAACCAGCAGGCCCCAGGTCGCGACCAAATGCCATGGCTGGGTCATGAATACGGTGAGCCCGCTGCCCGCCGCGACGAGCACCAGCGCGCACGCGACCACCCGTCGGATGCCGAATCGATCCATCAGCGCCGCGGCAAACGGCGAAATCAGACCGTACAGCAGCAAATTCAGCGAAACCGCGGCCCCGATGGTGCCATGCGACCAGCCGAACTCATCGTGCAGCGGATCCAGCAGCACACTCGGCACCGAACGGAACGCGGCCGCGCCGAGCAGTGCGATGAATCCAACACCGGCGACGACCCAGGCGGGATGCAGCCGCCGCGTCACGGTATCGACAGGTCCCAGCGTCGGTGGTGTTCGCAGTTCGGTCACCCGCTGAGACTGCCGGAATTTCGCGCGCCGAACGAGTGGCCGGAATGCCATAAACCGCCAAGATCGTGCCAGACACGCCGGATCGGAAACTACCTCGACAGCGTCAGGCACGGCCCCTACTGTGTGGCGGGGATACGCGACGGGACTCCCCCGGCGCAAGTGATGTGCGACACACCTGTACCGAATCGCGTGCAGGACGCCGTCGAAGCGCGGAAGGTGCGACACCATCGCACGGCACTCTCGGCACGGGAGCCTTTCCGCAGGAAACAGGAGACACAGCATGATTCGGTGGGTCTGGGCCTTCCTCGACCGCCCGACACAACGTTTCGACGAATGCGCGACGTTCTGGTCGACGATCACCGGCACCCAACTCTCGCCCCGGCGCGGTGCGAACGACGAATTCCTCACGCTCCTACCGGATCCCGCACTCTTCGCGGTCGCGGGCGTCAAGATGCAGGCGGTGACCGGACTCGGCGGTGTGCACCTCGATATCGATGTCGACGATGTCACGGCCGCGGTCCGCATCGCACTCGATCTCGATGCCGAACTGGTCGCCAACCACAAGAGCTATGCCGTGCTGCGCTCACCCGGCGGTCAGATCTTCTGCTTCACACCGAGTGGCCGTGCCAAAGGGACACCCGCACCGGCCTTCCGCGCCCCGGACGGCACCCTGACCCGCCTCGACCAGGTCTGCCTCGATATCGGCCCCACCGGCCACGCCGCCGAAACCCGGTTCTGGACCACCCTCACCAATTGGGACCTGACCCAAGGCCGCCTGCCCGAATTCGCCCGCCTGCGCGCGAAAGAGCCGATGCCCGTACAACTTCTGCTGCAACGCCTCGGCGAGGACCGCCCGACCAGCGCACACATCGACCTCGCCTCCGCCGATATCGATGCCACCGCCGCCTGGCACCAGTCCCTCGGCGCGACCCTCGTCGAGAGCCACGGGCACTGGATCGTCATGTCGGACCCCGCCGACGCCCTGTACTGCATCACCGGGCGCGACCCGAACGGCGTGTGATCCGCGCCGCGGAGATTGCGTTCACACTGACGAACCGCACGCCGGGCACAGGTCCGTACAGATAGCCCAAACCTGCACAAGATGCCGTCTCGTCTGGCGCCAGCGGTTCCTCCAGCGTCGGCCGTCTCATCTGGCGTCAGCCGTTCGTCCAATGTCGGCCATCCCGACTGGCATCAACCGTTCCGCCGGCGTCGCCATCCCCAATGACGTCAGCGGTTCGTCCGGCGTCGGCTGTCCCGACCGGCATCAGCTGTTTGTCCAACGTCGGCTGTCCCGACTGGCATCAGCGGTTCGTCCAGCGTCGCCATCCCGACTGGCGTCAACTGTTTGTCCAACGTCGGCCATCCCGACCGGCATCAGCGGTTCCGCCAGCGTCGCCATCCCCAGTGACGTCAGCGGTTCGTCCGGCGTCGGCCGTCCCGGCGGGCATCAACCGTCCCGCCAGCGTCGGCCATCCCAACGGGCATCAACCGTTCGCCTGGCGTCGGCCATCCCAACGGGCATCAACCGTCCCGCCAGCGTTGGCCATCCCGACTGGCATCAACCGTTCGCCTGGCGTCGGCCATCTCGACTGGCATCAACCGTCCCTCCGGCATCGACCGTCTGTCCGGCATTGGTCGCCGAGACCCAGACCAAGTGACACGACGGACACGTTTCGGTAGCTGGTGTGTCGCGGTGGCAGAGTACCTATGTGCCCACCAACCAGACGACGACCGGATCGCTGCTCACCGCGCTGTGCCCCGATCTGCGGGCCGCGCTGACCCGCGTCGGCTACGACGCCGACACCCTGCTGGAAGTGCTCGGTCCGGATGCGCACGCGGCGCTCGGCCGCTCCGAACCGGTCCCGGTGCGCCGAGCCGCGCGCACAGCCGGAGTTCTCGGCACCCTGATCCGGCTGTTGCTGCTCGGTGACACGCTGCCCGAACGCGAGGTCGCGGGGGCGCTGGCACCGCTGGATATCGACCGCGCGGTGGCGGCGGGCCTGCTGACCCGCGATGGCGATGACATGCGTGCGGCCCTGGATCTGCGCCCGCTCGATACCGGCGAAGGCACCCGCTGGATCCTGTCCGATCTCGACGATTCAATGCGCAGGCGCACGCTGAGCGAGGACCATGTGCTCGGTGTCGGCCATGCCTCGCTCTCGCTGCTGCGCGCCACCCCGACCCGCCGCGTCGGTTCGGTCCTGGATCTCGGCACCGGCTGTGGCGTCCAAGCCGTACACGCCGCCGCCTACGCCGACCGCGTAACCGCCACCGACGTGAATGCCCGCGCCCTATGGCTGGCCGAGGCCACGGCCGCGCTCAATGAACTCGACATCGAACTCCTCGAAGGATCCTGGTTCGAACCGGTCGCCGGTCGCCGCTTCGACCAGGTGGTCGCCAATCCGCCGTTCGTGGTCGGTCCCGCCCGCATCGAACACACCTACCGCGACTCCGGCCTCGCCCTCGACGGCGCAAGCGAATTGGTGATATCGCAGGCCCCCGACCTGCTCGCACCCGGCGGCACCGCCGCAATGCTGGCGGCCTGGGTGCACGTGGACGGCGAGGATTGGCGCCATCGGGTTTCGTCCTGGTTGCCCGCGCACGGTGTCGACGCCTGGGTGGTCCAGCGCGATATCGCCGATCCGGCCCTTTATGTCGGAACCTGGTTGCGCGATGCGGGTTTGGATCCGCGCGACCCGGCCGCACAAGCCCGCGCCGAGCAGTGGCTCGATGCCTTCACCGCCGCCGATGTGGAGGGCGTCGGCTTCGGCTTCGTCTATCTGCACGCCATCGACGGCCCGACCGAATTGCTCGCCGAGGACCTGACCCATGGCTTCGACGATCCGCTCGGCGCCGAGGCCACCGCGTACTTCGCGCGCTCGGCCTGGCTGCGCCGTGCCGCCGCCGCCGAAAACCTGGCCTGGACTTCGCGTTTCGTTGTCGATCCGGCCACCGCGCTGGAACGGGTCTATCTGCACGGCGAATTCGGCTGGGACCAGCAGGTCGCGCGGCTGCATCGCGGCGACGGTCCGCGCTGGCAGCACGAGGTGGATGAGTCCACCATCGCACTCGTGGCGGGAATGCGCGCCGACGGCTTGCCGTTACAAGAGCTGATCGAACTGCTCGCACTCGCCGATGGCATCGGCGAGGTGACCGAAGAGTTCGCGGCCGATGCATTATCCGTGGTGGCCGGTTTGGTTCGGCACGGTTTGGTACGGCCCGTGTAACGAAGCGGCAAACGCACGACTCGCATCCGAGACATCGCGCACGAGCTGTTCCGACAGGGTGGGGTTCTCAGGAACTTCTCAGACGCGAGTGATGGAAACCGCAGTTCAGAGCGGTTTATCGGAGCAGTAGCGGGGAACTTTCTTCCTGTCGGGTCCGTTGATCGGAGTGAGACACCACCGACAGGAGGCAAGTCATGACAAGCCCCGCCACCACTCGTGTGCGCACCAGCGATTCGGACCTCGACGCCCAGAGCCCTGCTGCCGACCTGGTACGCGTGTACCTGAACGGGATCGGCCGTACCGCACTGCTCACGGCAGCCGACGAGGTCGAGCTGGCCAAGCGCATCGAGGCGGGCCTCTATGCGCAGCATCTGCTGGAGACCGGCAAGCGGCTGTCGGCCACCCGCAAGCGCGATCTGGCCATTGTCGTCCGCGAGGGTCAGTCCGCGCGCTCGCATCTGCTCGAAGCCAACCTCCGGCTCGTGGTCTCGCTCGCCAAGCGCTACACCGGCCGCGGCATGCCGTTGCTCGACCTGATCCAGGAGGGCAATCTCGGCCTGATCAGGGCGATGGAGAAGTTCGACTACAGCAAGGGCTTCAAGTTCTCCACCTATGCCACCTGGTGGATCCGTCAGGCCATCACCCGCGGTATGGCCGATCAGAGCCGCACCATCCGCCTTCCCGTGCACCTGGTCGAGCAGGTCAACAAGCTGGCCAGGATCAAGCGCGAACTGCATCAGCAGCTCGGCCGTGAGGCCACGGACGCGGAGCTGGCCAACGAATCGGGTATCCCGGTCGACAAGATCTCCGATCTGCTCGACCACAGCCGCGATCCGGTAAGCCTGGATATGCCGGTCGGCAACGACGAAGAGGCGCCGCTCGGCGATTTCATCGAGGACTCCGAGGCCACCTCGGCCGAGTCCGCTGTGATCGCCGGACTGTTGCACCACGACGTGCGCAGCGTGCTCGCCACCCTGGACGAGCGGGAGCAGCAGGTCATCCGCCTGCGCTTCGGCTTGGACGACGGCCAGCCGCGCACCCTCGATCAGATCGGCAAGCTCTTCGGGCTCTCCCGGGAGCGGGTGCGCCAGATCGAGCGTGAGGTCATGTCGAAGCTGCGCAAGGGTGAGCGGGCCGATCGCCTGCGCGCCTACGCCAGCTGAGCACAATCCTGCGGTAACTCGTGCCGGTGATCCCGGCACGTCCTTCAGGCGCCGGACTACATCCGAGGCGGGTCCGGCGTCCGGCTTGGTGACCTCGGATGGGTCACCTCGAAACGCCGACCGGTGTCCGCGCGTCCCGCCCCCTCCGGGTTTCGCGCGAGCCGGTCGGCGATCCTCTTGTCGAAAGGCCTTCGGGGCCAGCGTTTCCCATTATCGGCGATGGCTCATACGGCATGGTGCCTAGTATTTCCGCATGCAGGGACCGACACTGCGCGATGTGGCCTCGGCGGCAGGTGTGCATACCGCCACAGCGTCGCGCGCACTCAATCCGAACGCTCGTGCCCTGGTGCATCCGGATACCGCACGACGGGTGCTACGTGCGGCGGAATCACTGGGTTACCGTCCGAATCCGATTGTCAGGAACCTGAAGACCATCAAGTCCGGCACTGTCGGACTGGTCATCCCCGACCTCACCAACCCGCTGTTTCCACCGATAGTGCGTGGCATCGAGGACGTTCTGGCCGCCGCCGGGTACAGCACACTCATCGTCGATACCGGCGATCGGCCCGACCGCGAGCAGGCCCAGATCACATCGCTGCGCTCGCGCCAGGCCGAAGGTTTGATCATCGCCACCGCGCTGCTGGAGCATCCCCTGCTGCGGCAGTTGCAGGAGCAGCGCGTGCCGATGGTGCTCGTCAACCGCCGCACCGAAGGGCTCGATATCGGATCGGTCGCCGCCAATGACGCGGCGGGCATCGCGCTCGCGGTGCGTCATCTGGTCGATCTGGGCCACCGCCGAATCCTGCACCTCGCGGGCCCGCAGACCGCCTCCACCGGTGTCGAGCGCCTGCGTGCCTTCCGAACCGCCGTTCGCGAACACGGTCTCGACGACTGCGCTCGAATCATGGTGTGCGACAGCTGGACCGAAGACGCGGGAGCTCGCGCCCTGCACGCCGCATTGGACTCCGGCGCAGAGGTCACCGCCGTGGTCGCCGGAAACGATCTCATCGCCCTGGGCTGCTACGACGCCCTCGCCGAACGCGACATCACCTGCCCCACCGATATCAGCGTGATCGGCTTCAACGGCCTGCCATTCCTGAACAAGCTCGATCCCCCGCTGACCACCATCGCCATCCCCCACCACGACATCGGCCGAGAAGCCGCCCGCATGCTCCTGGAATCCATCGCCGAGCCCGACCGCACCCCCCGCTCGGTCCTCCTCCCACCATCCCTGGTCATCCGCGGCTCCACCGCCCCACCCCACCGCTAACCGACCCGATCACCCGGTCCCTGACTCGCGTCCTGGGACGCTGCCACCCAGCACGGCCATAGATCCGGCGTTCGTGACTCCGGCCAGTCCGCCCATCCGACGCACTATGAGCCAACATCGCAACACGCCGGCCGATCCGATCGCCCGGCCGCGAGCCACGCCCGCCACGTCGCCGACACCCTCGGCGTAGGCACCGGCCCGGTGTCAGCGACTCCGGCCGGTCAATCACCCGACGTGCGGCCGAGCCGACGTCGAAACGACTGGCTCGGAGGCGAAATTAGGCAGGACGGATCCCCGAAGCGTTATTGCTAAACCCACAGCTCGGGGCGCCTGCGGAACATTGTCACGAAGTGCAGGGCAGTTAGCCCAGCCGGCGGGGGCCGGTGTCGAAGCGGCTGGGTTCGGGGCCGATGCGGGCTCGGGCATAGAGGATGGCGGCGGCGTTCGGGGAGGCCAGGACGGGGTCGAAGGATAGTTCGCGGATTTCTGGGAGGTCGTCGAAGAGGGCCGAGACGCGTTGGGCGAGTTCGGCAAGGGCGGGTTTGTCGACGCGCGGGCTGGCAGGGGTGCCGGATAGCAAGGGGGCCGCGCGGGGAGCGTCGATGAGAGCGGTGGCCTCGTCGGCAGTGAGCGGGAGGGCGCGGTAGGCGCGATCGCCGAGAAGTTCGATGATCATGCCGGAGAGGCCGAATTCGATGACCGAGCCGAAGGACGGGTCGTCCTGCACCCGCAGCACACAGCCGACGCCCGGGTTGGCCATCTTCTGGATGTGCACCGCCGGATCACCGCACAGCTCGACCAAGTGCGAATAGGCTTGGCGCACGGCCTCCGGACGCCACAGGTCCAGTCGGACACCGCTGAGATCCGGTCGCCGGCGCCACATTTCGCCGGTCGCCTTGGCCGCCACCGGATAGCCGAGTTCCTCGGCGGCCGCCACCGCCTCATCGGGGTTGCGGACCTCACGGAACTCGACGACGCGAATGCCGTAGCAGTCCAACAGGTCCACCGCTTCCAGATCGGTCAGCCACCGGCCGTCGGAATCGCGCATCCATCCGGCGACCAACCGCTTGGCCCGCTCCGCATCGATGCCCGTCGGGCGCACCACCGTCGAAACCGGTTTCGTGCGCCACTGCGCGTACCGGCGCGCCTTGGCCAGCGCACGAGCGGCCCGCTCCGGATCCGGATACGACGGAATCGACCCACGCGCCGCCGTACCGCCCGGACCGCGCACCGCGAGCAGATTCGGAATCCCCTGCTCAGCAACGAAAGTGGTGAGAATTGGTTTGCCGGAATCGGGCACGGCCACCGCGGCCTCGCGGATGGCATCGGCGAATCCGGCCATCGGCAGCGGCACCGGCGGCGCGAAAACCACGATCACCGCATCGATCTCATCCGAGCGCAGCGCGGCGACCACTGCGTCCAGATACGCGCCCGGCGTCGCATCCGGACCGAGATTCACCGGATCGCCGACCGACTCCTCGTCCACCACCCGTTCGGTGGGGCGCGGGCGACGAACGTCCTCCGACGCCACCGCGTCGGGCCGCCGCACCTCCAACCCCTCTCCGCGCGCCGCGTCGACGGCCAGCCAGTTCAATGCCGCACTATTGCCGATCACGGCGACCCGTGGACCGGCGGGCAGCGGCTGATAACCCAGCAGCGCGGCGCAGTCGAACAGCTCCGAAATCGAGTCGACCTGAACGATTCCCGACTGTGCGAACAGGTCACGCACGATCGATCGGTCCATATCGCCGGTCGGCTGAGCCCGTGCGGCCAACCGGCCGCTACTCACCGCGACGATCGGCTTGCTGCGCGCGACGCGACGCGCGATCCGGGAGAACTTGCGCGGATTACCGAAGCTCTCCAGATATAGCAGGATCACATCGGTGGCGGAATCGGTGTCCCAGTACTGCAGCAGATCGTTGCCGGACACGTCGGCGCGATTGCCCGCCGAGACGAAGGTCGACAACCCCAGGTTGCGTGCGGCGGCCTCACCGAGGATCGCCGCACCCAACGGCCCGGACTGACAGAAGAATCCGATGCGCCCGCGCCCGGGCAGCACCGAGGCGAGGGTGGCGTTCAACGAAACCGCGGCGTCGGTGTTCGCGATGCCGAGCGCGCTCGGCCCCACCACCCGCATCCCGTGTCCGCGCGCCGCCTCGACCAGTTCGTGTTCGGCGACCACACCACCGGCGCCGGTCTCCCCGAAGCCCGCGGTCAGTACGACCAAACCCTTGACGCCCTTGGCCATACAGTCGTCGAGGACCGAACCGATCGCCTCGGGGGGTACCGCGACCACGGCCAGATCCACCTCGTCGGGAATATCGCGCACGGTGGGATAGGCCCGTACCCCGCGCACCGATTTCCGGTTCGGATTGACCGGAAACACCGGCCCCTGGAACACCCCGGACAACATATTGGCCAGGATCACCCCACCGACCCGGGCCGGGCCCATGGTGGCACCGATCACCGCGACCGAACGCGGCGCGAGCAGATTGCCCACACTGCGCGCCTCGGAGGCGCGTTCGCGCGAATCCCGCACCCAGAGCAGGGCTTCGGTGGGATCGATGGCGAATTCCAGATGCAGCACCGAACCGTCCCTGCTGCGCTCCACCTGATAGCCCGCGTCGCGGAAGACGGTGACCATCACCGTGTTCTCGGCGAGTACCTCGGCGACAAAGGTTTCGATCTTGTTCTCGGCGGCCGCCCCGGCCAGATGTTCGAGCAGGATCGAGCCGAGTCCGCGCCCCTGGTGTTCGTCGGCCACCACGAACGCGACCTCGGCGGCGCGTGCTCCGGGGCGGTCGGTCAGGAGTTCATAGCGGCCGACCGCAATGATCGCCTCCCCGAGCACCAGCAGCAGCCCAACCCGGTCGTGATGGTCGACGTGGGTGGAGCGGTACAGATCCTTCGGCGAAATGCGTGGGTACGGACCGAAGTAGCGCAGATACCGGGTGCGATCCGACAGTGCCGCGTGGAACTCCTGCAGCCGATCGGCGTCATCGGGTGTGATCGGACGCAACCGCACCACGCCACCGTCAGAGGCCAATACATCGGCGAACCAGTGCTGCGGCGGCGGTGGCGGCACTACCGGAGTGCTCGCCGAATCCGGAATGGGCGGGTTCTCAATCACGGGGGTCCTCCGGATCCAGTCCGAGCAACCCGAAGGTGGCTCGGCGCGTAGCCAATACGGCCGTATCGATAGCGCGTTGCGCGCGGTCGATGCGCGCGTCCCCAGTTTCCCCGGTGCCGCCGGGTCCATCCCACCGGCGGAACGAGATGTCACCACCGTCACCCATGGTGCGCGGCGGGTCGACGGTCGGGGCCGCCGCCCGGATCAGTTCGATCCAGTCCTGCGGCACCGCGGTGTCCGGTGCGATGGTGCGATCCAGTGCGGTCGCCAGCAGATGCGTCCAGGCCCGCGGCACGACGCGCACCAGGCCATAGCCGCCGCCACCGACGGCGAGCCACCGGCCTTCGGCATACTCGTCGGCCAGATCGCGCATGGCGATGAAGGCGGCGCGCTGACCGTCCACGGTCAGCTCCATATCGGCGAGAGGGTCCTCGCGATGGGTGTCCACACCGCATTGGCTGACCACGATCTGTGGCCGGAACGCTGCGAGTGCGCCGGGCACGATCGCATGGAAACCGCGCAGCCACTGGGCATCCCGAGTGCCGGGCAGCACCGCCAGATTGATCGCGGTGCCCTCGGCGGCGCCGTGTCCGGTCTCCTCGGGCCACCCGGTATTCGGCCACAGGGTCGCCGGATGCTGGTGGAGCGAGATCGTCAGCACCCGTGGGTCGGCGTAGAAGGCGCGCTGCACGCCATCGCCGTGATGCACATCGACATCGATATAGGCGATGCGGTCGTAGCCGTGGTCCAGGAGCCAGGAAATGGCCACGGCCGCATCGTTGTAGATGCAGAATCCGGCGGCCGAATCCGGCATCGCGTGGTGCATACCCCCGCCGATGCTCACCGCGCGCCGGGTGCGGCCCTCGGCGATTTCGCGTGCGGCGGCCAGCGTGCCGCCGACAATCACCGAGGCCGCTTGATGCATCCGCGGGAACACCGGATTGTCCGGTGAGCCGAGGCCATACGGTGGTGCCAGCGGCGCACCCGCTGGCTGCGTGGCATGTTCGACGGCAGCGATGTAGTCGGCGGTGTGGATGCGCAGCAGATCCGACAGCTGTGCCTGCGCCGGCACCAATGGCTCGACACCGGCGAGCAATCCGAGACTTTCCGCGAGCGCCATGGTGAACTTCAGACGCGCCGGTTTCATGGGGTGTTCCGGCGTCCATGCGTAGTCGAGGAATCGGTCGGTCCAGACGACGGTCCCCGGTCGCGACTCGAGATCACCTTCGTCGAGCGGCGCGGAGTGTTCGCCGCGCGGTGCAGTGGCCATGGTCGCAACGCTACGCGGGAAGCTAACCGCCCCGTTGGACGTTCGTATGCAGTAGAAATACAAGCATGTGCGAACACGGCGACCAGCCGTGCGCCGACAGAATTCCCGCAGCGCAGTCACCGGTGTAGCGCGAGACGACGCGGCACGCGGGGGTGCCGACGTGCGTGGGTAGAATTCGTGCCGACGAAGGGGTAACAGGTGAAGGATCTGGTCGACACCACGGAGATGTACCTCCGTACCATCTACGACCTCGAGGAAGAGGGTGTCGTGCCCCTGCGCGCGCGGATCGCCGAGCGCCTCGAGCAGAGTGGTCCGACGGTGAGCCAGACCGTCGCGCGGATGGAACGCGACGGTCTGCTGCTGGTCGCCGGTGACCGCCATCTCGAGCTGACCGAGAAGGGCCGTAGCATGGCCGTCGCGGTCATGCGCAAGCATCGCCTCGCCGAGCGGCTGCTCGTGGACATCATCGGGCTCGACTGGCAGAACGTGCACGCCGAGGCCTGCCGCTGGGAGCACGTCATGAGCGAGGACGTCGAGCGGCGGCTGGTCGAGGTGCTCAACCATCCGACCACCTCCCCCTACGGCAACCCGATTCCGGGCCTGGACGAGCTGGGCATCGCCCCGCCGAACGCCGCCGAGGAGACCCTGGTGCGGCTCTCGGATCTGCCGCACGGTCAGGTGCACGCGGTCGTGGTGCGCCGCCTCGCCGAGCACATCCAGACCGATCCCGAGGTCATCGGCCAACTGCGGGAGGCGGGTGTGGTGCCCGATGCCCGTGTGACTGTCGAGACCAAGCCCGGCTCGGTGGTCATCACCGTGCCCGGCCACGAGGGTTTCGAACTCTCGGATGAAATGGCCCATGCCGTCCAGGTGAAGCTGGTCTGAGGCGTGAAACTTCTGGTTACGGGTGGCGCGGGCTACGTCGGTGGTGTCTGCGCGCAGGTTCTGCTCGAATCGGGGCACGAGGTCGTGGTGGTCGACGATCTGTCGACCGGCAATGCCGAGGGCGTGCCGACCGAGGCGCGCTTCGTGGAGGGTGATGTCGCGGTCGCCGGGCCCGCACTGCTCGAGGCCGAATCCTTCGACGGTGTCCTGCATTTCGCCGCGCAGTCGTTGGTCGGCGAGTCGGTGCAGCAGCCGGAGAAGTACTGGCAGGGCAATGTGGTGAAGACCCTCGAGCTGCTGGAGGCGATGCGCCGCACCGACACCCCGAAGCTGGTGTTCTCCTCGACCGCGGCGGTCTACGGCGAACCGGAACAGGTGCCGATCACCGAGGACGCGCCGACCCGGCCGACCAACCCCTACGGCGCCTCGAAACTCGCCATCGACCACGCCATTACCTCCTATTCGATCGCGCACGGTCTGGCCGCGACCAGCCTGCGCTACTTCAATGTCGCGGGCGCCTATGGCGGCCTCGGCGAAAACCGTGTGGTGGAAACCCATCTCATTCCCCTCGTGTTGCAAGTCGCCCTCGGTCATCGCAAGGCGATTTCGGTCTTCGGCACCGATTGGCCGACACCGGACGGCACCGCGGTCCGCGATTACATCCACATTCGCGACCTCGCCGAGGCCCACCTGCTCGCCCTGGCCACCGCGGAATCCGGCACGCATCGCATCTTCAATCTCGGCAGCGGCACCGGATTCTCGGTGCGCGAAGTGATCTCGGCCTGCGAACGCGTCACCGGACTGCCGATCACTGCCCAGGACGCCCCCCGCCGCCCCGGCGATCCGGCCGTCCTCATCGCCTCCAGCGACCGTGCCGTCACCGATCTCGGCTGGCGCCCACAGCACAACGACCTCGACGAAATCGTCGCCGACGCCTGGGAATTCCTCCGGGACCTGGGTCCGCTCGCGCACAGCGCGAAGTAGGACGCTGGGCCCTACGCACCCGGTGGTCGCGCACCGACGCAACCACCGGGTGGCTCGCCTCGAGCGTCATCCGATAACCGGGCCCAGGTCGATGCCGAAGTCGGCGGCGATACCGAGGCCGCAGTATGCCAAGCGGCGCAGCGTGTCCGGGCGCATACCGGTACGCAGGGAGATCTCGAGCAGATTCGCCATGGAGTGGTCCGGATCGGCGTCCAGGGCGGCTTGCAGGGCGATACCCGCGAGGGGACCGTCGCCGCGGATGTAGGCGCTGTAGCCGAGCAGGGTCGCGGCATCGGCGCGATCGCTGCCCGAAAGTACCCGCACCATCGCCACCCACAGACTTTCCGCGGCGGCGGCGTGGTCGCCGATGGCCAGACCGAACAGGGCGTCGCGGACGATCCGATCGCGCAGCGCGGCAGCCAATTCCGCATATTCCCGGGCGGTGAGGGCCGCCCCGGAGTCGGTGTTGGCGATCTGCCACAGCATGTGTTCCAGTGCCCGCCGGTGATAGCCGTCGGGATCGCCGCGCCGCACGGCCGCCGCATACCGCTCGTACGCGATGGCGCGGGCGCTGTCGAGATGTGCCGCCACGTGCGGCGCCAGCCCTTCATCGACAGCAACCAGATCGGTCAGCTCCGAACGAGCCCCGCGGATCGGCCGTCCCTCCAGCACATGTGCCACCGTGACCATCGAGGTGGCCGGATCCGGCAGCGTTCCATGGTGATTCGCGTCGGGCAGACTCCACCACCGCTGGTCCGCCTCGATCGCGCGTACCGCCCACGCGCCCTCCAGATACACCTCCTGTGCCGCGAGCCGCCGGGCGAACGCGGCGATGAGTGTGCCCAACGGCCCGGCACTCGCGCCGTGTCGGCGTGTGCGCTGCGGTTCGTGCGCCCGGTCGTCGACGATCACCGCGAGCACCTCCGTGGCCCCCTCCGCGGCACAGATCTGCGAGACGCATTCCGCATACGCCGCCGCGAGACCCCGGCGACCGCCGTCGGGATCCAGATCGAATCGCACCACCGCATCAATGATCGGACTGTGGCCCGGATCCGGTGCAGCCCGCAACACGGCCACCACCAGCGACCGCTCCGGCACGAACCCGACCATCGCGGGCACTGCGACGATCAATTCGCCGGGGTCATCGACATGCAGTGCGCCGGCTGGGCCACGATCGCCGAACATCGGCGGCGGTTCCGCACAGGTACCCGTCGCTCGCCCGAAACCCCTTGTGCACTCAGCGGATTCCTCATCGTCGACACCGGAGTCGAAGTCCGGCATCGAGTCGATCCCGGACCGTGCGACGGCACGCGCGTGCCCGGAGCTGCGGAGGTGAACGGCTGGGCTCGAGCACAAACCAGCACGGGCGGATGGACCGTCGCCGGGGTCGCCGAGGGCGGGAACGGGATTCGTGAAAGTTGTCATGCACCGAGAGTGCGCTGCCGCGAATCCGGGCCCGAGACAGTGACCTGGGCATATCCGGACATTATTTTGCCCTGTGGAAATCGGTTGATCTGTGGACGATTCGGCCTGTGGAGGCGAAACAGCGATAACCGTGTCGGTGCTACCTGCTATCGTCGCGCCGCGAGCTCCCGACGCCGATCGGCGAAACCCGCATTCACCCCTTCTTCACCTTCCCCACCGCCGTTGTGAACAGCTCATCCAACGCCGCCGTATCCGGTTGCGCATCGCTGAACGACATGTAGGTCACCGCGATTCGCACATCGCCGATCTGGCCGGTCAGCGTCTGCATGGACTGTGTCAGGCCCGGCATGCTCACCTGCGGTACCACCCTCCGGTGCAGCGCGAGGGTGTCGTCGGCGTCGATCGGCGGCGGCGCCTGCAGTTCGGTGGTCACCGTCGTCGTCGCACCCGCCCGGCTGACCCGCATTTGCTGACACCGCCGCAACTGGTCGCGCAATGCCGACAGCGGCTGTCCGGTCCTGGTCAACTCGACGGTGATCGTGGCACGCGTCTCGTTGTCGGTGCCCACCGCGACGGCCGTCTGATTCGGGCCGAATTGCTGCGCGGGCGGGGCACATCCATCAGGTTGCACCGTCGAGCCGCGCCCGACCCCGGTCAGATCCCCCGATGCCTGCGCGGCCGCCTCGGGTGGCAGCACCACCGCCTCGTACCGGGCCGGAAACTGTGCGGTATCGGGCAATAGTGTCGAAAGCTGCGCCGCCACATGCTGGATCACCGCACTCGGCCCCGCGGCGACCGGATGCCCGGTCACCGTCGACGCGCACCCCGTGAGCAGCGCCGCACTCGCGGCGAGGGACGTCCACCCCGATACCGCGAATCCGCGTGGCCCCCTGCGCGTCGAATTCGGCACAGTCACCGTTTTACTGTGCCAAACTCCCCGTGCCCACCCACGATGCCACGCCGATCGTTGCGAGCGCCCTGCGAGCAGTCTCCAGCGGCGGCGATCCGGCCGGGAATGCGCGGGACACCACCGATGTTGCCCTCTCTTATGGGTCGGTGTCGCCCGTGGTAACCGGTGTCGGTGTCATGGGGGACAATGGACAGTGGTTGACCGCCGCGAAATGCCCAACAGGCCTAGGACCTGTAAGTTCTCGGCACCAGGCGGCTCGCATAGGTGAACCGCGCAGGAAGGAGTACGCGATGGACCACGAGTCGCGAATGTACGAGTTGGAGTTCCCAGCTCCACAGCTGTCGTCCGACGATGGCTTGGGTCCGGTTCTGGTACACGGACTGGAGGGCTTCACCGATGCCGGGCATGCGGTCCGGCTGGCCACCACGCACCTGCGCGAGAGTCTGGAGAGCGAGCTGGTCGCCTCGTTCGATGTCGACGAGTTGCTGGACTACCGGTCGCGTCGCCCGTTGATGACGTTCAAGACCGACCACTTCTCCGACTACGCCGAGCCCGAACTGAATCTCTGGGCGCTGCGCGATACGTCGGGCACCCCGTTCCTGCTGCTTTCCGGGCTCGAACCGGATCTGCGGTGGGAGAAGTTCACCACCGCGGTGCGTCTGCTCGCCGAACAGCTCGGCGTGCGCCGCAGCATCGGCCTGAGCGCGATTCCGATGGCGATCCCGCACACCCGCCCGCTCGGCATCACCGCGCATTCCTCGGACCGCGATCTGATCGCCGACCACCAGCGCTGGCCGGGCGAGCTACAGGTGCCGGGCAGCGCGTCGTCGCTGCTGGAGTACCGGATGGCCCAGCACGGCCACGAGTCCGTCGGATTCTCGGTGCATGTGCCGCATTACCTCGCGCAGACCGCCTATCCGGAGGCCGCGCAGACCCTGCTCGAACACGTCGCCGACAATGCTGGCCTGGAAATCCCGCTGGCAGCGCTCGGCGAGGCCGCGGCCCGGGTCCGCGAGCAGGTCAACGAGCACATCGCGGGAAACTCCGAGGTAGAGACGGTCGTGCACGCGCTGGAGCGCCAATACGACAGCTTCCTCAGCGCACAGGAACGCCAGTCCAGCCTGCTCGTCGGCGATGGTGAACTCCCGAGCGGCGACGAATTGGGCGCGGAGTTCGAGCGCTTCCTGGCCGAGCAGGGCGGCTACGACGGCGACGAGGGCGAACAGTCCAACTGACCCGATCACCCCGACCGGGCCGTAGACACCAGCCCGTAGGGTGGTCGGAGTGGATCTGACCGAACTGCTCGAGATACCGGGAACCGACGCCGACGCGCTCTACGAATCCTTCGGGGGCTGGGCGGCCGAGCAGGGCACACCGTTGTATCCGGCGCAGGACGAGGCGCTGCTGGAGTTGGCGTCCGGATCCAATGTCATCCTCGCCACTCCCACCGGGTCCGGCAAATCCTTGGTCGCGGTCGGCGCACACCTGTTCGCGCTGACCCGCGGTCTGCGCACCTACTACACCGCCCCGATCAAGGCCCTGGTCAGCGAGAAGTTCTTCGCCCTGTGCGATGTCTTCGGCGCGGACCGGGTCGGCATGGTGACCGGTGACGCGGCGGTGAATCCGGAGGCGCCGATCATCTGCGCCACCGCCGAGATCCTGGCGAATATGGCACTGCGCGAGGGCGCCGCCGCCGATGTCGGCCAGGTTGTGATGGACGAATTCCACTTCTACGCCGATCCGGACCGCGGCTGGGCCTGGCAGGTGCCGCTGCTGGAACTCCCGCGCGCCCAATTCCTGCTCATGTCGGCCACTCTCGGCGAGGTCGACTTCTTCGCGGCCGATCTGCGCCGCCGCACCGGCAATCCGACCGCCATCGTCGCGGGCACCGAACGCCCTGTCCCGCTGAGCTTTTCCTACGCGCGCACGCCCATCACCGAAACGTTGGAAGATCTCGTCACCACCAACCAGTCACCGGTGTACGTCGTGCATTTCACCCAGGCTGCAGCACTGGAACGCGCGCAGGCGCTGACCAGCGTCAACTTCGCCACTCGCGCCGAAAAGGACGCCATCGCAACGGCGCTCGGCGATTTCCGGTTCTCCTCCGGTTTCGGCAAGACGCTGTCGCGGCTGATCCGCCACGGTATCGGCGTACACCACGCGGGCATGCTGCCCAAGTATCGCCGCCTGGTGGAGCGCCTGGCCCAGGACGGTCTGCTCAAGGTGGTGTGCGGCACCGACACCCTCGGCGTCGGCATCAATGTGCCGATTCGCACGGTACTGCTCACCGGCCTGACCAAATACGACGGTGTGCGCACCCGCAGGCTCAAGGCGCGCGAATTCCATCAGATCGCGGGCCGCGCGGGCCGGGCGGGCTACGACACCATGGGCACCGTCGTCGTGCAGGCCCCCGACCACGAGGTGGAGAACACCCGGCTGCTGGCCAAAGCGGGCGACGACCCGAAGAAGCAGCGCAAGGTGGTGCGCAGGAAACCGCCGGAGGGCTTCGTGTCCTGGAGCGAGGAGACCTTCGACCGACTGGTCGCCGCCGCCCCCGAGCCGATGGTGTCGCGCTTCGCCGTGACCAACTCCATGCTGCTCAATGTGATCGCCCGTCCCGGCAATTGCTTCGACGCCATGCGCCACCTGCTCGAGGACAACCACGAACCGCGTCCCGCCCAACGCCGCCATATCCTGCGCGCGATCCGCCTGTATCGCGCCCTGCGCGATGCCGGTGTTGTGCAGCAACTTCCGGAACCCGACGCACAGGGCCGTCGCGCCAGGCTCACCGTGGACCTGCAGCGCGATTTCGCCCTCGACCAACCCCTGTCCCCGTTCGCCTTGGCCGCACTGGAACTGCTCGACAAGGACGCTTCCGGCTACACCCTCGACGTCATCTCCCTCATCGAATCGACACTCGAGGATCCGCGCCAGCTGCTCATGGCCCAGCAGCACAAGGCCCGTGGCCAGGCGATCAACGAGATGAAGGCCGATGGCATCGAGTATGACGAACGCATGGAGCTGCTGGAGGAGGTCACCTGGCCCAAACCCCTCGCCGAGCTGATCGAGCCCGCCTTCGAGACCTACCGGGCCGGGCACCCCTGGATGTCGGAGTTCGCCCCGTCCCCCAAATCGGTCGTCCGGGACATGATCGAGCGCTCGATGACCTTCGCCGAGCTCATCTCGCACTACGAACTGGCCCGGTCCGAGGGCGTAGTACTGCGCTACCTCGCCGACGCCTACCGCGCGCTGCGCCGCACCGTCCCGGAAGCCGCGCGCACCGAGGACCTCGACGATATGACCGAATGGCTCGGCGAACTTGTCCGCCAAGTGGATTCGAGTCTGCTCGACGAATGGGAGCAGCTCACCAATCCGGGCGCGGAGACCGACGCGGATCAGCTCGCGTTCGGCGCGGAGTCGGTGCGTCCGATCTCGGCCAATGAGCGTGCCTTCAAGGTGATGGTCCGCAACGCCATGTTCCGCCGCGTCGAACTGGCCGCCCTGCGCCGCTGGGAGACCCTCGGCGAGCTGGGCCAGGGCCCGGACTGGGAAGCGGAGCTGAGGCCCTACTTCGACGAGTACGACGGCATCGGCACCGGCCCGAACGCCCGCGGTCCGCAGCTGTTCCAGGTGGAACAACGCCCCGGTTTCTGGCACGTGCGCCAGGTCATCGACGACCCGTCGGGCGACCACGGCTGGGCACTGACGGCGGTGGTCGATCTTGCCGAGTCCGACGCCGCGGGCGAGGTCGTATTCGACGAGGTCACGGTAGTCGCGGGGTGATCATGGTCAAGGTGTCATCAACGAGTTAGTTAACCGGGGCTTCGCGCTGATACTCTCTCGCGCGGTGCCTGAACGACGGCCGCCCCCCAAACGACGGAGAGTTCCCTTAGATTGACCGGCTCAAACCTGCCCGAATCGCCCTATCTGGTCATCGACCCGGAGCGAGTGCGCGAGAACTATCGCGCACTCGCAGCAGCGGTACCCGGAGCGCGAATTCGCTTCGCGGTCAAGGCGAGCCCGATCCCGGAACTGATCCGCCTGCTCGACGAGGCGGGCGCGGAGTTCGACGTCGCCAGCGTCGGCGAGATCGAACTCTGCCTGCGCGCGGGCGTCGACCCGGCCCGCATGTGCTACGGGAACCCGATCAAGAAGGCCGCCCATATCGCCACTGCCTACGCCGCGGGTGTGCGCCGGTATGCCTTCGACACCGAGGACGATCTGTTGCGAATCGTCGAGCACGCGCCCGGCTCGGAGGTCGAATGCCGGTTCCTGTCCGCGGCGCCGCAGTCGACGACGCCCTTCGGCACCAAGTTCGGCTGCTCGCCCGCCGAGGCGCTGCGGCTGCTGGTGCGCGCCCGTGATCTCGGACTCATCGTCGGGGGTCCGTACTTCCATGTCGGCTCCCAGCAGATCGACCCGCGGGCCTGGCGCATCGGAATCGAGCAGGCCGGGCACATCGCTGCGACACTGGCGGACAAAGACATTTCCGTACGCTCGGTGAATATCGGTGGCGGCCTGCCCATTTCGTACGTCGAGGCGGCGCCCGCACTCGACGAGATAGGGGCCGTGATCGCCGCGGCCACCGCCGAATACCTGCCCGAGACCGCCGGACTCGTCGTCGAGCCCGGCCGCGCGCTCGTGGGATCGGCGGGCACCATTCACGCCGAGGTCATCGGCGTGCGCATCGCGCCGGACGGACGGCGCTGGGTGTATCTCGACATCGGCCGCTACAACGGTATGGCCGAGACCGAGAACGAGTACATCGCATACCGCTTCGTCACCGAACGTGACGGAGACCCCGTGGACGAGGCGGTGGTGGCCGGACCGACCTGTGATGGCGACGATGTACTGTATCAACGCACGAAGGTCCTTCTTCCGACCTCGTTGCGAGCCGGTGATCGCATCCAGATTCTCGATACCGGCGCCTATACCGCGAGCTATTCGTCGGTGTCCTTCAATGGTTTTCCGCCCTTGACCGTTCATGTCTCGGGCGCTGAGCGAGAGTGAGTTTGCCCATGACGGCGGAATTCACCGGCTGGCATGTGCTGGCCGAGTTCGGTGGTGTCGACGTAGATCTCTGCGACGATCTCGAACGACTCGAATCGGCGTTGCGCGAGTCTCTGATCGCGGCGGGCGTCACCATCTGCGATGTCGTACACAAGAAGTTCGATCCGCAGGGGGTGACCGTCCTCGCGCTGTTGTCGGAGTCCCACGCCTCGATTCACACTTATCCGGAGTCCGGCGACATCTTCGTCGACGTCTTCACCTGCGGAAGTATCGGCGCAGGCGCGTCGAAGGCGGTGGAGCTACTGCGGGATAAGTTGTCTCCCAAGGATGTTCGGATGCAGGTCATCCAGCGCGGGCACGGCTCCACGCGGATCGAGGAGCCGGTCGGCAACGGCCTGACCCGTATCTGGGATCTGCACGAGGTCCTCGTCGACACCCATACTCCGTTCCAGCACATGGTGATCGCACGCACCGAACAGGGCATCAGCCTGTTCTCCGACGACGATCGCCAGTCCACGGAGTTCTCCCAGCTGACCTACCACGAGGCGATGATGGTCCCCGCCTTCGCGCTGGCCGCGAAGCTGGACAAGGTCCTCATCGTCGGTTCGGGTGAGGGTGTGGCCAGTCAGATGTCGGTTGCCGCGGGCGCGACACTGGTGGATCACGTCGATATCGATCAGCGCGAGGTCGAGCTGTGCGCCGAGCACCTGCCCTACGGCTACACCAGCGACGAGCTGACCGCCGCGGTGCGCGGTGACGGCCCGATCAAGGTGCACTACGCCGACGGGTGGGACTTCCTGGCCGAAGCGGCTGCGGCGGGTACCCGCTACGACGTCATCGTGATCGATCTGCCCGATGAGCGGGTCGAGGACGCGCAGCACAACCGCCTCTACGAATCGGAGTTCCTGTCGCGATGTCGGGCACTGCTCGCGCCCGGCGGCGTGTTGAGCGCGCAGGCCGGTTGCGCGACGATGTGGCGCAACGAGACGCTGAAGCGGTCCTGGAAGCGCTTCCACGAGCAGTTCGGCACCGTGGTGCAGTACGGCAGCGATGAGCACGAGTGGACGTTCCTGTTCGGGTTGAACGAACGGATCGACGACCCGGTACCCGCGATGACCGAGCGACTGGCCACGCTGCCCTACCGCGCCGAGACGGTCGACGCGCGGGCGCTGGTGCGCGGCGCGATCGAACCGCACGCGCTGCGCGTGTAGCAGCACCCTCGAATCGCACCGGCTCCCAAGGAATTTCACCTTTGGGAGCCGGTGCGATTCGGCGTTGCCGCGCGAAACCCATCGCGCACACCGGGCACACATTTTCCCACGTGGCACGCCTGTTGGGGTGGACGTTGCCGCGTTGCGGCGGTGCTGGTGGGCCGCTGCACCGTTGGATGGGCAATGATGTTGTCTCGTGGTGGATTACACGGTGGTCTTCGATCGGGTCCGAGGCTCGCTACTAGGTGGGGCGATCGGTGACGCGCTCGGATGGCCCATCGAATTCCTCGAGCTGAATCAGATTCGCGAACGGTATGGCATCGAGGGGGTGCAAAGCTATCTGCCCCAGCATGACGCGGGTGCGCCGCAGCAAATTACCGATGACACCCAGATGACGCTGTTCACCGCGGAGGGGCTGTTGCGGTGCGCGCCGGGCGCCGACCCGGTGCCAGCATTGCGACGGGCATATCTGCGCTGGTTGCGGACCCAGCGACAGGACGGGCCCGCAGTCGAGGTCGACAGTTGGCTGGCGAGTCTGCCGTTCTTGTATGCCGCGCGTGCGCCGGGCAATGCCTGCATGTCCGGACTGAGCCAGCAGACCCGGGGATACCTCGCGCCGTACCCGCTCGGCGAAGCTGGTCCGGTGAATCCGGGGTCGAAGGGATGCGGGACGGTCATGCGGTCGGCACCGTTCGGACTCGCCGGTATGGGGCCCGATCTCGCATTCACCGCGGCCGCGCGGAGTGCCCAACTGACTCACGGACATCCCACCGGATATCTCGCCGCGGGTGCGCTCGCGGCACTGATCGTTCGGGTGGTGAGCGGTGTCGAGCTACCGATTGCGTTGCAACAGACCATTACTCAGCTCACAACCTACCCAGCAGGTGCGGAGACGGCCGCGGCGCTGAACCTGGCTGCCGAGCTGGCCGAGCAGCCAGCCAGCGCCGAACAGGTCGAGCGGGTCGGCGCGGGATGGATCGCCGAGGAATGCCTCGCCATCGCCGTGTACTGCGCCCTGTACGCGGCTCGAACCGGCGATGTGCGCGGGGCATTGCTGCTATCGGTGAACCATTCCGGTGACTCCGATTCCACCGGTGCCGTCACCGGCAACCTGATCGGCGCCACTCACGGTTTCTCTGCGATGCCGCGGGACTGGATGTCCGGGGTCGAGGGTTGCGATGTGCTGATCCAAGTCGCCGATGACCTCGTCCTGAACTATTTCATCGGCGACCGGTCCATACTGGGTGACCGATACCCATTCGATTAGGGACTCGTGCGCAGCCGCAGCGCCCATTCCCGCCTCGATCCGGCGGGATCCTCGGGCAAGAATGGGCGCACAGGCCAACCTTCGGACCTATGACTGCTTGCGCCAGTCCTCGACATTCATTCCGCCGATGCCCCAATCCGTCAGCGCGACTTCATCGATCACCACGAACGTGGTCGCCGGATCCTTGCCGAGCACATCACGCAGCAGCTCGGTAACCCCTTTGATCAGCTGGGACTTCTGCTCCCGCGTGACACCCTCATCGGTGACTTTGATATTGACGTAAGGCATTACGCAGCCCTTCCCGAGATGAACCCGCCGTCGACGGGGAAAATGTGACCGGTGGTGAATGCGGCGTCCGCGAGATACAGCACCGCCGCGGTGGTTTCGCTCACCTCGCCGATGCGGTTGAGCAAAGCCAGTCTGCCCGAGGAGGTTTCGTCGCCGTCACCGAAAATCGGTGTGCGAATGATGCCCGGGGCAACAGCATTTACCCGAATCCCGTCCGCGGCGAGCTCCGCGGCCAGGCTCGTTGTCAGCGCGTGTACGCCGCCCTTGCTGACCAGCGCCGCGGATGCGGGCAGACCCGCCAGCGCGTGATTGATCAGCACCGTCCCGATATTCACGATGCTGCCACCGGTTTTCTGTGCTCGGAGCTGGCGTACGACGGCCTGGGTGGTGAAGTAGGTGCCCTTGAGGTTGCCGTTGAGGTAGCTGTCGAGGTCCGCCTCGGTGACATCGACGAAGGGTTTGGCTCCGAAGATCCCCGCGTTGTTCACCAGCACATCCACCCGGCCGAAGCGCTCGACCGCGACGCGGACCAGCTCGGTTCCCGTTGCGGGAGTACCGATATCGCCGACGAAAACGGCGATCCGTTCCGGCGCGCCGAGTGCGTCCGCCACTGCCGCGAGCTTGTCCGCATCGCGCCCATTGAGCACGACGTTTTCGCCGCGCTCGACGAAGGCCCTGGCGATATCGCGTCCGATCCCGCTGGAGGATCCGGTCACGATGACCGTCTTTGCGCTCACCATAATTCTCTCTCTTCCTAGTGATACTTCTTAATACGACCGGTCGTCTTGCAATGGGCGAGCGGACAGCGGAAAAGGGCCAACCACACTCAGGCCAGGAAGTAGTCGTCCAGCAGTCGACGCAGACACTTGTGCAGCGGCTCGAGTGAACGCTCGATCTTCATTCTGATCACCGCACCCTCCCATGACTCCAGCAGCAGATCGGCCAGATCGGTGGCGTCGATATCGTCGCGAATGGTGCCGAGTTCCTGGGCCCGGCGCAGCGCCACCGCCACCCCGTCGCGCCAGGAATGCCATGCGCCGGCCAGAGATTCGCGCAGCACCTCACTACCCTCGAGCTCGCCACCGAGGTTCGCGATCAGGCACCCACCCGTAAACTCCGCCCGCACGAAGTCATCCATGAGCCGCGCGAAGAATGCCCGCAACCCGACGATCGGATCCGCTGACGACCCGAGCGCCTCGGCCAGATTCCGCTGCACGCACAGCGAATGATGGTCGATGATCGCGCGGCCGAAACTTTCCTTGCTGTCGAAGTAGTTGTAGAACGACCCCTTCGGCACCCCGACCGCATCCAGCACCTGTTTGATGCCGGTCCCGTGATAGCCGTGCGTCAGGAATCCGGCAGCCCCCTCCTCCACCAGAAGCTGCCGAGTGTCCTCACTGCGTCGCGGTCGCGCCATGGGCTTAATATATGACCGGTCGTCTTGGAATAGCAAATCGGGGCCTCAGATCGTCCGCCGCCATTCAGCGCAGTGCAGCACGAACGAGGCCAACTGCTCGGTCGCGAAGCGATCGGCATACCAATCCTCCTGCGCGACAATCGAGGTCCATACATATGTCCACACGGCATCCGCGCCGAGCGCGACCCGCCGCAACTCGTATTCATCGTCCTCGAAGGCGTCGAGCACCGCCCACTCCCCCGCATCGAGCCCGGACAGCACCACACCCCGCGCCACCCCACCCGCGGCGGGCACCAATCCCGGATAGACCCGCCCCGGCAACGTCGCCACCCGCCACCCGGCCAGTTCCGCGGCGACCAAGTCCGGGCACCGCCCGATCAACTCGACCAATACCTCGGGAAACCGCAGCGTTCCGTAGACGAACAACCGATCGGCGTCCGTCATCGCGATCGATCGCTCGGTTGCCAACCGTTCGCCCAGCACGAACGCGCCCGATTCGTCCACCGGATCCCTGGAACTGTCCACCAGCGGAGGTTACGCCGCAGGGCACGCGGACGGCGGCTACCGCGAAATCGCCGCCCGGACGCGTACCGTGCCACCAGGACGCACTGCGAGAGGAAAGGCCCGCATGATCCGGCGCACGCTCGCGGCGGGGATCGCCGTCGCCACCATGATCGTCCTGGCAGGGTGCACGAATGCGGCCGACCGCCGCCCACAGGCGGATCGGCTACACGCCGAGATCAGCGCCATGCCGGGCGTCGACAGCGTCACGGTCGACTACGCCAACGACTCCACCCAGGGCACCTACCTGGACCTGACCATATCGATGCGCAAGGCTTCCGAGGCGCAGATCGCGGATGTGGTCGACTGCATCAACGCGATCAAGCGGCACGATTTCGACAACTTCCAGCAATCTGCCGACTTCACCGTCGGCGATCAACTGGAGCTGAAACTCGATGCCGCGTTGGATCCGGCGCGAATCAGTACTCGCGCCAACATGTTGCGTGAACTGGGCGCGAGCCTGCCCGGTGCCGCCATCACCTGGTCGACCTCCGCGATCGAGATCGAAAAGTCCCCGCCCACAACGGATTCCCTCGCAGCGGTGCGCACCGTCCTGGGCGGCGATCGCGCACAGGTCACCATCAGACCCGCGAACCGCGCCCCCGGGTGGACCGTCGACCTTCCGTTCAGCACCCAGCAGGAACACGACATCCAGGCCCTGCTCACCGATCTCCCGGCCCAGGTTGCCTTCGTTCGCGTCACCGACGGACATATCGCGAATCTTTCCGTCGGAGTGCACAGTCCGGACACTGCCTACCAGGACCTGACCGCCATCATCGCCAGCACCCGAACCTCCGAACACCCGATGGACCTGCGTTGGAACTGGGGCAGCTACACCCCGGACAAACTATTCACCGGCAGCGTCAAGATCGCTGGATGCACTGAGCGCGACAGCGCCGCCGACGCGCACCCGGAGCGTTACCTCACCCCCGATGCCATCGCCCTCCAGGGCCGACTCCGCAGCGAATTCGAGATCTGCAACTAGCGCGCCCTACTCCACGAGATGCGCATATTTCGTGCGCAATTCGCGCTTGAGGATCTTGCCGCTCGGATTCTTGGGCAACTCCTCGGTGAAAGCGATGTACTTGGGCACCTTGTAGCCAGCCAACCGGGTGGCGCAATGGCTGACCAACTCCTCGGAGCTCAGGGTTGTTCCGTTGCGCGGCACGACGATCGCGGTCACGGCCTCGATCCAGTACGGGTGGGCCAGGCCGATGACGGCGGCTTCGGAGACACCCGGATGCGTGTAGAGCACCTCCTCGACCTCACGGCTGGCGACGTTCTCACCACCGGTCTTGATCATGTCCTTCTTGCGGTCCACCACCGAGAGGTATCCGTCGGCGTCCATGACGCCGAGGTCCCCGCTGTGGAACCAGCCGTCGCGGAAGGCTTCCGCGGTCTTGTCCGGGTCGTTCCAGTAGCCGAGCATGGCTTGTGGTGAGCGGTGCACGATCTCGCCCACCACGCCCGGCGCGACCGGAACGCCTTCGTCGTCGACGATTCTGGTCTCGACATTGAGCGCCGCGCGACCGGCCGAGCCGGGCCTGCTCAGCTGGTCCTGCGGCCCGAGAACCGTGGCCAGCGGAGCCATTTCGGTCTGGCCATAGAAGTTGGTCAACCCGACCCCGGGCAGCCGTTGCGCAAGTTCGGTGAGCACCTCCACCGGCATGATGCTTGCCCCGTAGTAACCCTTGCGCAGCGAGGACAGGTCGTAGGTTTCGAATTCGGGACTGCGCAGCAGCGAAACCCACACGGTCGGCGGACAGAACAGCTTGGTGACCCGCTCCTGCTCGATGGTGCGCAGGATGGTCACCGGATCCGGTGCGCCGAGGATGATGCTGGTCGCGCCGAGATAGATGTCCGGGGTCAGGAAGCAGTGCAGCTGCGCGCAGTGATACAGCGGCAGCGCGTGGATCTCGATGTCATCGACGCTCATCCCGCCGTCCACGATCGCGCTCACGTACTGCGCGATCAGGCTCCGGCTCGATAGCATCGCCCCCTTCGGCCGCGATTCGGTGCCCGAGGTGTACATCAGTTGCACGGGATCGTCATCGCCGATGGCGATATCGGGTTCGGACGAGTCGGGATGGTCCTCCCACCGCGCGATGTCCTCCCAGCCATCGGGAGGCGGCGCACCGATCCACCCACGCACCCGAATCACGCTCTCGCCCACCTGCTTCACCGCGACCAGCGCCTCAGCGGCCAGCCCATCCTCCACGATCAGCCCGCTGGCTCCGGAGTGCCGCAGGATATAGGCGATCTCATCGCCCTTGAGCATGAAGTTGATCGGCACCGACACCGCGCCCAATCGGGCCAGCGCAAAGTACACCAGTACGAACTCCCGCGAGTTACGCGCGTAGATCGCGATCCGATCCCCTTGCTCCACACCACGTTCGGCCAACGCATGCGCCACCCGATTCACCGCCGCATCGAGCTCGGCATAGGACTCGCGCCGATCCCGCCACACCAGCGCCGTCTTCTCCGGCACCCGGGCAGCACTGCGCCGCAACAACTCCCCTAGCCCCTGACCGCGAGCACCCGCCGTGTCCATCCGCCCAACCTCCTACGCAATCGCCACCACCCGACCGTCCAGTCCCACTCACCAGGAACCTCACCGCACGGACAATCGGTAGTTGTCTTCCGACACTGAACACATGTAGCAGCCGAGGATGGGCTGACACAGGTATTTCGGCACAACCGCGTAGCTGATCGACGCGGCCGACCTCGGGCGTTGCGAGGGCTGGAGCCTCGCCGCGGTCGCCGCTACCGAAGGCGCCGTCGCCGACGCTCGCCAAACCGATCTCGCCGAACAACAAAGACCCGAGCCGCCATCAAGACGCACCTGGCGTACGCGTTCACCACGCTCGACGTCGCGCTCGAGCGGGGCTGCCGCGGTTGAACGGACCTCAGTCGGCGAGATAGCGCAGCATCACCACGGTGTTGAAGTGCCTCGTCTCGACCAATCGGAGCTGGACGCGCTTGTCCAGTGATGGGAACATCGGTGTGCCGCCGCCGAGCACCACCGGCGCGAGGAACAACTGGTACTCGTCGATGAGCCCGTGTGGCATCAGCGAGGCCGCGAGGCTCGCGCCACCGACCTCCATCACGCCATCGCCTTCGGCCTTGAGCCTGCGGACCTTCTCGACCGCGTTCGCACTGACCAGGGTGCTGTTCCAATGGACCTCGGTGAGCGTCCGGGAGAAGACAACCTTGGGCTTCTCCGTCCAGAGCTCGCCGAACTCGCGCTCGATGCGCGACGCGTCCTCGGGCACGTGCGGCCAGTACTCGGCCATCAGCTCGTACAGCCGACGGCCGTGCAGCGAGACCTCGATCTCGCGGTACCTGTCGTTGTGGAACTGGTGCAGTTCCTCGTCTGGATTCGTCCAGTCGATGCTGCCGTCGCGGTCGTTGATGTAGCCGTCCAAGGACACGCTGAACCCGTAGATCAGTTTCCTCATAACCGGGTAGACCTCCTACGCGCTGGAAACTCATCGGTGCTCATCGGACCTCACCTCATCACGGGCGGCGAGATCACCTGAGAGTGCTCGGTAATGCCGAGTTGCGGGTGTTCGATCCGGCAACCGACAGCATCACAAGGTGTGGGCTGCCCGAACCTAGTGCCGGTGGTTCGCGGCCGCCGATTCCTGGAAGTCGACGAGTGCTTCCCCGTGCGCCTGCGCCCACTCCGTCAGCATCGCTATCGGCTCCTGAAGCGTCCGGCCGAGCGGGGTCAGGCTGTATTCCACCCGTGGGGGCACTTCGGCGTACCGCTGTCGATCGATGAGGCCGTTGCTCTGCAGGCGGCGCAGGTCTGGGTCAGCACCTTCCGGGAGATCCCGCCGGACAGAGCGACAAGTTCACTGTGCCGCTTGGGGCCGTCTGCTAGCGCGTACAAGGTGACTACGGACCACTGGTTCGCGATGACCTCGATCGCTGTGCGCGCAGGACAGTCGGACATGAACATGATTCCGGCAGGAGAGCTCACCGTCCGAAGGTTACCAAAGGGTACCTATCGGATTCCTAGCGTTGCCATCATGCACATTGCAGCCCTGACCCTGTCCGTCCTGCTCGCTCTGGCGATGCTCCAGTCCGGCGTGATGAAGTTCGTCCGCCCAGCGTGGATACGCCAATTCGCCGAAGCGGTCCACCTCACCAATCCCCAGCTCACCATGCTCGGGCTCCTGCAGATCGCCGCGACAGTCGGTCTCATCTGGGGCATCTGGTTCCCGCCCTTCGCGATCGCCGCCGCGATCGGATTGGTGCTCTACTTCGGCGGCGCGATCATCGCCCACATCCGCAGCGGCGACCGGAACATGGTGGGAGCCGTGGTCTTCCTCGCGTTCTCGATCGCGACGTCGGTCGTGCTCGTTCTCCATGTTCTCCTCGCCTGAACAGGCGTTTCCACCTCTGCGGCCGGAGAGCCGGGCCCGTGCGTGACACCCGGCTCGACCGGGCCGAACATCCGAAAATGCCGCTTACCGAGCGGTTTTCCGCTGTTCACAGTCGGTAAAGGCTGCGCCGGGGACTCGATTGCGTTGCGTCGGTGGATCGCGGGACACCTTCTGCCGCAGCATCGCCCACGACTTACGGTCCGCCCGATAACCCTGCGGCAGCAACAGCCCGCGCCGCCGCAGTGCCCGCCGCACCGTCGAAGTGGAGACCTCGTAGCCGTCGGCGCGCATCAAGGCCGCGATCTTGCGGTGCCCCACTCCGGCCATTCCTCGGCGTATTTCGCCGCGATCGGTTCGAACCGGTCCGACAACACCACTCGCACTTTGCCCTCGACCGGAATCTTCAACCGCCGCGTCCTGGCCACCGCGCGTCTTCTTCCTGATCTTGTGCTCGGCGCGTCCCATGTAGCCGCTGATCGGTTGTCCGGCACGGTGACTCGACAAACTCCGGCGGAACGCGCCTTTCTGCCGATGTGCGGACATTTCCCCAGCCGTCACGGCGGCTTTCCGGGTCCCGACTGCGGTTTGTGCGGGAGGATTCGCCCGCAGCACTCCGCAGCTCGTGCCGAAAAGCACTGAGCCTCTGCCCTGCCCGCAGAGACGCATCGGGATCGATCCCCCGCATCGCGCGGCGAGCAACGGTAGCGTCAAGTGGCACGACATGAAGGAGGAGTCGTGCCCGAATCGAATGATCACGATGGCCCGCAGCTACCGCCTGAGATCGAAACATCCTCTGCCGGAGCACATCTCGGGACTCTCGTCGCGACGTACCCATGGCAGATGCCACCGATTCCCTGGCGCGGCTACGCGATGTGGGGCGCCCTTACGGTCATCCTTTGCGGAACATGGGGATATCTGGCCGGAGCCGCCGTAGGCGTGGTGTGGGCGGCATTGGTGTTCCTCATGCTGGGTATTCCGCTCGTGCTTCGCCGCCGGTCACGGTTTGTCGACAAGAATGCGCAGTTGGCGCTCTATCAGCACGGCCTGGTGGTGGTGGGTGCGAACGGGGCCATCCGAGTCGCACGCTACGACAGCACGCTCGCCTACCTGTACGGGTATTCGGACGACACTTTCCAGCACGAGGCCGATCGCCCGAAGTATTACACCGGCACCCTCACCGACATTGCGGGACAGAGCTTTCCGCTCAACGGGTTCTTCGAGACCGACTTCTGGCTTCGCGGCGGGTACACAGACCCGCAGTATTGGGCTTCAACAATCCACGATGGCATAGTCAAAGCCTGCTTCGCCTCCGCCGCAGCAGAACTCGACGCAGGCGGAGCCCTCGAGTTCGGCCCGATCCGCATCTCCGCGACCGACATTTCCGCCAACGGCCAGGCCGTCCCCTGGCCCAGCGTCCAGGAGATAAGTGTCGATGCCGGGCGAGTCGGCATAACTGTCGACGGAAAATGGAAGCCACTGAAAGGTGCAGCACTTGAATTGATTCCGAACTTCCGGCTGTTCATCGCACTCACGGATCACCGACGCCACCAAGCGAAGCCGGATGAACAAGAGCCCCACAACAACGGCGAGCCGCAAACCGACTGATCAGCCGAACGTCGCTCGTCTGCACCGCACTTGAACACAGGATTCTGCGGGCGAGTCAGATTCCGTCGTACCCGACCACAGGTCGCTGAGCAGCACCAGCGTTCCGGAAACCACACAAGTATGGTGGTCGAGGCCGTCGTCGGCGTGAATTGTCCTGGGCCGTTGGGCCAGTGCCCCTTACGGAGAGCGATGGCCGACACCGTTATCGCTCGCGCAGTAACGAGACGGTCCCGTGGTGCGAAATCAGGACAGTGATCTATGCAGATCGCGCGGTAGCGGAACCGACCTGGGGGACCCATGCACCACACCATGCCTGAACGCACTTCTCGCACCTCCGGCAGGCTCGCGCGGCGGGTGGGGGTGATGGTGCTCGGTGTGCTTGCCGGTGCGGCGGTGATCTGCGGATGCTCGAACTCGTCGACGACGCCGCCCCTGGGCTCGTCGGCAATCTCCGGCACGACGCCGGTCGCCGTCGCCCCGTCGGGTACCTCTGGCGCGCCCGCCACCTCCGGCGATCAAGTAGCGCCGTCGCAGCCGCAAGCCCAGAGCCCGATCAATCCCTCGGAGACCGCGGCCCCGCAGCCGATCACCTCCGTCCCGGCGGACACCGCGCAGCAACCGCCGGCAAACCATCCGGCACCCGGCACCACCTTTGCCGGTGAGGGACTCACCATCCAGCAGGCCACCGACTTGCAAAAGTCCGTGGACGGCGGCCACCAGCCCTGGCGCCTGGACCGCGTCCAGGTCGCAAAGTCCTTCGTGCAAGGGCGATTCGGCTGGACCAGCGTGCAAACGAGCACCGACGCACCGACGGTCGTCGTTGTCACCAACCAGGACGGCAGCAAGGTCGCCCTGAACCTCGCCCAGCCCGCGACCCAGGGCGACCACGGCATCTGGGTCGTCGAGACCGGCGTGTGGAGCTGACCCCGCACAAGGCCTCGAACCCGTGAAATGCGGTCGGGAGTTCGGCGACCGCATTGGGCTGACCGCCGTAGTGTTCGGTTGCGGGGATCGCTGAGCGCGGATCAGGCGTTGGTTCGTAGTCGTCGAGATGAGGAGGCCCCGATCGAAACATCACGTGTGCATCACGGGCAGACCGAGGGCGGACAGGAAACTGCCACTGCGCCGGGTTCCGCGGTTCTGACAGGGACGGTCCTCGGTGTTGTGGTTCTATTGTGCGTCCACCTCGACTGGGCTCCGTTCGTCAGGAGCTCGACCGGTCCCGATCAGCTCCTTGGCTTGGTGGCCGGCGGGATTCTGCTTGGTGTTTCCCTGCTCGTGTGGGCGATCAAGACGCTGTACCTGCTCGGCAGAGAGCAAGGGTGGTCCTGGAAGGTCGCCGCAGTGCCGGTGGTTGTGCTCGCGGGACTGGTCGCTGGTTTGGTCTCTCAGCCCGCGAACTTCGACTCCGCACGTCCCGAAATGGAAAAGGTCGCGGTCGAGATGCTGCACGAGGATAGACCGAATACCCGCCAAGACCTGAGTCTCGGCGGGCTCGATATCAGCTTGGCTCACCGCCGGTCCGATGGGCGCGTCTACTTCTATGACGCCGACGGGTACGTGGGCTCCACTGTCCAGGGCTGGGTGTACTCGCCTAGCGCAGAACCAGTAGGGAGTGGCGCCCAACGGTTCGAAAGGCTATCCGCAGAATGGTATTCGTTCGTCTTCACTATCGACTGAGACCTGCCGACGGCGACTCAGTACCAGGACGGTCGGACCAGATGGTCATGGTTATCGAGTTTGCGCAGAAAGATCGAGCTCCAACGAACTCTGATCAACGCGCGACCACGTCCTCGGCGAGGAATCCACCCGACTGATGCCGCCACAGCTGAGCGTATGTTCCTTGCGCGCATAGCAGCTCCTCGTGTGTCCCCTCCTCGACGACTCGCCCGTGGTCGAGCACCACCAGCCGGTCCATCCCGGCCACAGTGCTCAGCCGGTGCGCGACAACCAGCGCCGTACGCCCTTGCATCAATTCCCAGAGCGCTTGCTGCACAAGCAATTCGCTTTCCGAGTCGAGGGCGCTGGTGGCCTCGTCCAGGAGCAGGATGGGCGCGTCCCGCAGGATGGCCCGAGCCAACGCGACCCGCTGACGCTGGCCGCCGGACAGTTTCACGCCGCGCTCGCCGATGAGCGTTCCCATACCCTGTGGCAGCGCGTCCGTGAACTCGGTGACGTGCGCGGCCTTGGCGGCCCGCAGGATCTCCTCATCGGTGGCGTCCGGGCGCGCGAACCGGATGTTCTCGCTCAGGGTCCGGTGAAACATGGCCGGATCCTGTGGCACGTAGGCGATCAGACTGCGCAGATCCGCCTGCCGCACTCGGGCGATGTCCTGTCCGCCGATGCGTATCGTCCCGGATTGGATATCCATCAATCGCAGCAGCAGTTGGGTGATGGTGGTCTTGCCACCACCGGATCGTCCGACCAGGCCTACCTTGGCGCCGCTGGGCACGTGCAGATCCAATCCGTGGAACAGCTGCCGCGCACCCCCGTGCGTGAAGTTCACTGTCTCGAACCGCACGTCGAAGCCCTTGGGCCGCAGTGGTTCCGGATGTTCGATATCGAGCACCTTCGGCTCGTCGAGCAGCAGTTCGGTGAACTGCGCCGCCTCGGTGAGCACCGTCTCCAACCGCCGGTAGATCTGGTTGAACCGGAACATGATCCCGGTGGCGTTGAAGTAGTAGGTGAATGCCACCACGATGGCCTCCACCCCCGCATTCCCGCCGCTGAGGCCCAGCGCGATCAGCAGGCCCAGCACATTGGTGAGCACCAACAGCGGCGTCACCAGCGTATCTATCCGCAGGTTCGCGTAATCCCAGGAGCGCAACGACTTTCGCCGCGACGTGGCGACCCGCCGCCGATGCTCGGCCGCCTCCTGCGGTTCGGCAGCGAAGGCGCGCACCACCTGCATATTGGCCAGGCTGTCGGCCACATGCCCGGAAACCTGCGCAATGGCGGCCTCCCGGTCGTCGACGAGCTTCTGACGGCGCTGGATCAAGGGCATGATGACCAGCGCGGTCACCACGATCATCCCCATCAGCACGAGGACCAGCACGGGGTTGTAGCGCCACAACACAACCGAGGCGAACACCAGCGGCACCAGTGCCGCCAGAATCTCGAAAGCGAGGGTGTCCACGAACTGTTCGAACCGAGCCGCAAAGCTGAGCGAACGCTTCGTCAGCGAACCGGCGAAGTTGTTGTGGAAGAACGCCGCGTCCTTGGCGAGCAGCTCGTCCATGGCGAGCACATACAGGTGCTCGATACCATAGGCGTCGACTCGGTTCAGACAGTGAATCCCGATGCGCCAGAACAGCTCCGCGAGCAGCAGGGTGCCGCCGAAGGCGAAGACATACGAAGCCAGGGCCCCGAAACTCGTATCCTCGGTCACCGCGACCCGGCCAACCACCATGGCGACGATCAGCGGTGCGATGTACAGGTTGCAGATATTGCCGAGTGCCGGCGCCAGCAGCGCCGGAATCGTCGTGGCCTTGCGAGAGGCCATTTCCCGGCCATAGAAACGCAGCACCAGCTTGACCGCCGTTGCGCGTGAACTCATGCTCCCCCCTCGTCTCGAATTAACGAGCGATTCAGGTGAGCAATGATCCCGCGTCCAGGCGAGTTAGCGCCAGCGAATATCCGCCGACCGCGCTGGATCCGCTCGCCGGGCTTCGGGTGCTCGTAGTTCGGTCAGGGCGGGTGCCGGCCGCCGATCCGGCCGCGCCCTAACGGTCGCCAGCGGAACGCAACCGACCAAGCCCTCCTACCTCGCTCTATGCGCTGCGCCCAAGGCGTATCGGTTAGGATTCGCGCATGAGTGATGGGGGGACACCAGCCTCTGGTCAGAACCTTGCGGTGGTGCCGGAGAAGGTGCGTGAGGTGGGCAAGTACGTCTACGAGTTGGCCGAGGCACTGCGATCGGCACTGGATTCTGCGGCCAAGGACGTCGCTTCGCTGACCGATGGCAGCTGGACCGGGGACGCCGCCAACGAATTCTCAGAGGGTTGGACCGAGGTCCGCGATGGCGGCACCACGATCATGACCGCCCTGACCGGCATGGCGAAGAAGCTCGGCGTCACTGCAGATACCTATCAGGCGCGTGATGGGAGCAACGCTGCGTCCTTGAACACTTCGAGTTTGGATCTGCCATGAGCTCCCAGTTTTCGGTCGACCTGGACCATCTCGATGAGGTCGTGGTTCGTCTGTCGAGTCTGGCTGGGTTCATCGGCGAGCATCTCGATGAGATCGATGACCGGGTCGCCGCCTTGACCGGCAGTGGGTGGGAAGGCGTTGCCGCCCAGGCGTATGCCGATGCCCACACGCAATGGGTCACTGGGGCACGCGAATTCGTCGAAGGCGTGAAGGATGTCAGCGACGCGGCCAAGGCAGCCCACGCGCGCTACAGCACCGCCCACGACACGAATTACACAATGTTTTCCCAGGGATAAAGACGCATGGGTGTACTGGTTATCGACTGGCAGACCTACTACGACGCCGGCAAGAAATGCCACGCCCTGGCCACCGACCTGCGTGCCGCCGACAAACCGGTCCACGATGCGGTCAAGGGTGAATGCGCGGGCATGGCCGGTAACACCGCGGGCTGCGAACAATGGGGCAAGACCTACGACCGCCTCGCCCAGGAAACGATGCAGACCTGCACGAACCTGGCCGACGCCCTCACCAACTTCGGCAACATGCTCTACGCCGCCGGCCACAACTGGGCACTGTCCAATAACTCCAACCCGATGCCCGACCGGCCCACCGTGACGGCGATGTCGGAGTACAAGGTGACCATCCCGACTTCGGTCGGCGACAACGG